>CADARO010000027.1 GCA_902790345.1 uncultured Eubacteriales bacterium
GCTGTCGGCCCACAAGATCATGAGCCGCAAGGGCGGCATGAAGGTGACCCACGTGAACGAGATCGTGAACGAGGTCTTCGAGGTGACCGGCTTCGCGGACATCCTCACCATCGAATAAGGAGGAGCGAGCCATGAAGACGGATGTCATTACCATTTCCAGCAACGGCGCGGGCATGGGAGCGGCACTGCAGCAGGCTGAAAAGACCGCGGTCTACAAGAACCTGACCGGCAAAAACGCGCTGCATCTGCGCCTGCTCACCGAAGAGATGACGGGCATGATGCGCTCCATCGCGGGCAACGTGGAAGGCAAATACTGGATCGAGGACGAGGACGGCACGTATCAGCTGCACCTGAAGGTGCACACCAGCATGGACGAGGAGAAGCGCGAGAAGCTGCTCTCCGCCTCCACCAGCGGCAAGAACGAGGCCACGAAGGGCATCATGGGCAAGATCCGCGCCTTCTTCGAGCCCGCCGAGGACAACCCGCTGTATGTCACCTCCATGATGACCGACGGCCCCGAGGGCCTCACGGACATGAGCTGGTCCATGTATTCCTATCGCGAGCAGCTGGAGCGCTACCTGGAAGAGAAGCGGGACGGCGCGGCGGAGGCCTGGGACGAGCTGGAGAAGTCCGTTGTGTCTCACGTGGCGGATGACGTGAAGGTGAGCATCCGCGGCCGCGACGTGGAAATGGTCATCTATAAGAAAATGGCCTGACCCGGGGCGGAAAACATGGATAACGGAAGAAAGGCGGTGCTCTGCCTGACTCAGGGCGCGCTGATCGCGGCGCTCTATGTGGTTCTGACGCTGGTGTTCGCGCCCATCTCCTTCGGGGCGATGCAGGTGCGGATCGCGGAGGTGCTGACGATCCTGCCGCTGTTCACGCTGGCGGCGATTCCGGGGCTGTTCGTGGGATGCCTGCTGGCCAATCTCATCGGCGGGGCCGTGGTGCTGGACGTGGTGTTCGGCAGCCTGGCCACGCTGATCGGCGCGGCCGTCGGGTATCTGCTGCGCCGCAATCGCTGGCTGGTGCCCGTTCCGGCGGTGGTGGCCAACACGGTCATCGTGCCGCTGGTGCTGAAATACGGCTACGGCGTCGAGCTGCCGCTCATTTTGTCCGCGCTGTATGTGTTCATCGGCGAGGTCATCGGCTGCTATGTGCTGGGCGAGCTGTTTGCCACGGTGCTGCTGAAGCGCAAGGTGTTTGGGAAAAACGGCTGACCGGCGCTTCGGCAAGCGCGATGGAAGGGCTTCAAACCCCAGGAATGGGGTTGAAATAGAATGAGGAGGGAACCAAAGATGAAGAGAGTACTTGTCTGGATGCTGGTTCTGGCCATGACGCTGACCGGCCTGGCGCTGGCCGAGGGCGAGGCGCAGCCTCAGCTGGAGCAGGACGTGCTGGTTCTGTTCACCAGCGACGTGCACTGCGGCGTGGAGCAGGGCTTCGGCTATGTGGGCCTGAAGGCCGTGAAGGACGCCGCCGAGGCGGCCGGCAACCACGTGCTGCTGGTTGACGACGGCGATTCCATTCAGGGCGAACCCATCGGCACCATGACCAAGGGCGAGGCGAACATCAACCTGATGAACGCCGTGGGCTACGACATCGCCATCCCCGGCAACCATGAGTTCGACTACGGCATGGACCGTTTCCTGGAGCTGACCGGCATGGCCAGCTTCCCCTACATCAGCTGCAACTTCAACAAGGAAGGCGAGCCGGTGTTCGACCCCTACGTCATCAAGGAATTCGACGGCGTGAAGATCGCCTTCGTGGGCGTGACCACGCCCAAGACGCTGACCTCTTCCACGCCCCGCTACTTCCAGAACGAAGAGGGCGAGTACATCTACGGCTTCCTGCAGGACGAGAACGGCGAGGCCGTGTACAACGCGGTTCAGAAGGCCGTTGACGACGCCCGCGCGGAAGGCGCTCAGTACGTGATCGTGATGGCCCACCTGGGCAACGAGGCGGAAGTCGAGCCCTGGACCTACGCCGACGTCATCGCCAACACCACCGGCATCGACGCCCTTCTGGACGGCCACAGCCACGATCTGGACAAGGTGGTCATGAAGAACAAGGACGGCGAGGACGTGATCCGCCAGGCCTGCGGCACCAAGCTGGAGGCCATCGGCTGGCTGAAGATCAGCGCCAAGGACGGCACCCTCGATTCCGGCCTGTATCTCTGGAACAACAAGACCGCCGCGCCCGAGCTGCTGGGCATCGAGAACGACGTGAGCGCCGAGGTTGAGAAGGCCACCGGCGCGCTGAACGAGAAGCTGGCCACCGTTGTGGCCCACACCGCCGTTGACCTGGTCATCAACGATCCCGAGGCCAAGGACGAGAACGGCAAGCCCATCCGCATCGTGCGCCGCGCCGAGACCAACCTGGGCGACCTGTGCGCCGACGCCTACATCGACCAGTCCGGCGCAGACATCGCCTTCGTGAACGGCGGCGGCATCCGCGTGAGCATCGGTCAGGGCGACATCACCATGAACGACATCCTGAAGGTGCATCCCTTCGGCAACATGCTGACCGTGATCGAGGTCACCGGCCAGCAGATCCTGGATGCCCTGGAGTGGGGCACCCGCGCCGTGCCCGGCGAGAGCGGCGGCTTCCCCCAGGTTTCCGGCCTGACCTATGAGATCCACACCTACCTCGAGAGCTCCTGCACCCAGGACGGGGACGGCATGTTCACCGGCGTGGAGGGCGAGTACCGCGTGAAGAACGTGATGGTGGGCGGCGAGCCGCTGGATCTGGAGAAGACCTACACCCTGGCCTCTCACGACTACATGCTCCTCAACCATGGCGACGGCTACACCATGTTCGACGGCTGCACCGTGCTGCAGGAATCCGTGAAGCTGGACAACCAGGTGCTGATGGACTACATCATGGGCACCCTGGGCGGCGTCATCGGCTCCGACTATGAGGATCCCTACGGACAGGGCCGCATCGTGGCTGTGGCGGAAAAGCCGTAAGCCATCCGCCTGAGCGCCGATTGGCTCAAAGAAAAACACACCTGCCTTTGACCGGCGGGTGTGTTTTTTTGATTGGTTTCTTATTCATCGGGCCGGGCCATGCTGATCTGGTCTGTGGTCAGCTTTTTGACGAATTCCGTGGGCGTGATGCCGATCTGCTCCTTGAACACCTTGCAGAAGTGCTGGGAGGAGGAGAAGTTCAGCAGGGCGGCCACCTTGGTGGTGGAGTGCTCCTTCAGCAGCTCGCAGGCGCTGTCGATCTTGCTGCGCATGATGTATTCATGGATGGTCAGGCCGATTTCCCGCTTGAAGAAGGTGGCGGCGTAGGTGCGGGAGTAGTGCATGTGCTCCGCCACCAGCGCCAGATCCAGATTGGGCGCGAAGAGGTTGTCCTTGATGAAGGACACGGCCTCCTGGGCCCGCTGGGAGGAGGCGCGCTCCTGGGCGGCCTCGGCGCCATGCCGCGCGGCGCAGTCGGCGATCTCGAAGACGAACAGACTCAGCAGGCTGCAGGCCCGGCAGAGCCGCTCCTCGTCCATGGCCTGCAGCAGCTCGAAGGCCTCGATGAGCCGGCCGGCGGCGCCCTTGGTGATGTGCAGCACATGGCAATTCAGCCGCGCCAGGGCCTTTTTGAGCAGCGCGACGCAGGCGGGAGACTGGCCCAGCAGATTCGGGCAGAGGCTGTCCAGCTGGATCCAGTAGACGCTGCCGCGCTGCTGGGGCTGCGCGCCGGTGGAGTGGTATTCGTAGGGCGCGGTGACGGAGATGTCGCCGCCGTGGATCCAGTGCAGCTCGGCCTCCTCCTCCGGGGTCTCCGGGTCGGGATAGGTGTAGAAGGGCTGCGCGCCGGCCTCGATGTAATGGATTTCATAGCAGGGGCCGTGATGCCCCCGGGCCAGCTTGGGCTGGATGACCTTGTTTGAATAGTGCCCGAAGCACATGATGCCGACCTCGGCCAGGGCCGGATACATCTCTGTCAGAATGATCCTCTGATTCAGGGCGTTTTCCCAGGGAATCGAGGTTTGGTTTTCGTGAAACAGCTTGAAGTCCATCATATCATCTCAGAGGCGGGGAAGCGGCCGCGGCGTCTTTTACGCTTCCATCCGGAAAACGGGCGCGATGGGATTGGTGCCCGCGAAGATGTTCGGTATGTCAACCAGCAGGCCGTCGGAGACGCGCTCGAAGCGCATGGGCAGCTCGATGTCCAGCAGGGTGAGCTTCCTGACCGGGCCGGGCCAGGGGATGAGCAGCTTGTCCTTCAGCGGCTCGCCCTCCGGCAGGCGCAGCAGCGCGTAGTAGACGTCGCCCTTCTTCGTGAAGGCGATCTGCCCCTGCTCGTTGGGCTCGGCCATGCGGGTGCCGTAAATGGCCTCGCCGTTGGCCCGCAGCCACGCGCCCAGCCCGTCCAGGGCGATGATGCCGCCCCGGGGCAGCTTGCCGTTGGGCTGAGGCGCCACGTTCAGCGCCAGGTTGCCGCCCCGGCACACCACGTCGATGAGCATGTTCACCAGCTGGCGGGGCGTTCTGAACTGGGGATCGAAGCCGTAGCCGTAGCCGCCGCCGGCGGGGATGCAGCTCTCCCACGGCACGTGGATCGCCACGGTGGGGATGCTGGATTCCGGCGTGATGTAGTTTTCGTTTTCGCCGCCGATGGTGCGGTCCGCCACCAGCAGGTCGGGCTTGATCTGGCGGGCCTTTTTCATGAACTCGCTCAGGCGGATGTCCTGGCCGTTCTGGGGGCCCACCTGGCCGCCGTCCAGCCAGAGGATGTCGATGGGGCCGTAGTCCCGAACCAGCTCCATCATCTGGTTGTGGGTGAATTCCACGAATTTGTTCCACAGCTCGGGATGCTCGGCGGGCACATAGGTGGGGTTGCGCCAGTAGCCCACGGGCTTGTCCATGCCCTCAGCCCAATACCAGGGGCAGTGCCAGTCCGGCTTGGAGAAATAGGCGGCGATGCCCAGGCCCCGGGCCCGGAAGGCGTCGAACACGTCCTTCACGATGTTGGCGTGTTTATGCGTGTGGAAGGGGCACTCGGGATCGGTGACCTTGTAGTCGGTGTACTTGGTGTCGAACATGCAGAAGCCGTCGTGGTGCTTGGTGGTGAAGATGAGGTATTTGAAGCCGTTGCGGGCGGCGATGTCGGCCCACAGCTCCGGCCGGATGCAGATGGGATTGAAGCTCTTTTTGAGGCCCTCGTACTGCGCCCGGAAGGCATCCGGGTCGTCCTCCCAGTCCACGAAGCCCCGGGCCCAGTCCGCGTCGTCGTCGGACAGGGGCCAGGACTCGACGCAGCCCAGCTCCGCGTAGGTGCCGAAGTGCATCATCAGCGCCAGCTTCTGATCCTGAAACCACTCCAGCTTCTGCTGGATGATGGGATCGGTGGGGCGGACGTATTGTTCCTCGCGGCTGCAGCCATGCAGGCCCTTGTCGATGTTGTCTGCCATAGGTCACACTTCCTTTGCCGAAATTTTTGACAGTGCTGTGCGGTCTATGAAATTATTCTGCGCGCGCCTTTGAAATCCTGCCACGTTCAGCGGCACTTTTTTGAAAGCGTTTCGCGAAAAGACAGGCCATCTGCCAGGATCGTACATATTGTTACGTGTTAACAATATGGCAGACAAAAACACAAAGCGGATGTAAAATAGAAAAGAACTCTGTTCACAGGCATGGAAAGCGGCAAAATGAGGTTGACTTTTTTGTGGCAATGATATATGATTATTAAAAAGCCGTCATATAAATATGCGTCTTTACGCCGGGATCTCCTCTGGTTTATCCGGGCGGATCGGATGGAAAATTCAAAGGGGGTATTTCTTTGGCCGCGAACACTGGGAAGAAAAAGTCGTTCCTGCAAAAGATGCGGGGCAACTGGGATCTGCTCCTGTTCTGTCTGCCAGGCATGATCTTCACCGTCATCTACCACTACATCCCCATCTACGGCGTGCAGATCGCTTTCCGCAACTACAAACCGAAGAAGGGCATTTGGGGCAGCGACTGGGTGGGCCTGAAAAACTTCGCCCGCTTCTTCAACGGCGCGGACTGGTTCGTTCTGGTTCGCAACACGCTGATCCTCAGCGTCTACTCCCTGGCGGCCGGCTTCCCCGTGGCCGTCATCCTGGCGCTGATGCTCAACTCCTTCCGCCATAAGAGATACCGCAAGGTCATCCAGGCCGTCACCTACGCGCCGAACTTCATTTCGACCATCGTCATGTGCGGTATGTTGATCCTGTTCCTCTCCCCCCGGGTGGGCGTTGTGAACAATGTCATCCGCGCCCTGGGCGGCGAGACCATCAACTTCATGGCCGAGATCAGCATGTGGCGCCACATCTACGTGTGGTCCGGCGTGTGGCAGGGCATGGGCTGGTCCTCCGTCATCTACTTCGCGGCGCTGGCCGGCGTGAGCCCGGAATACCACGAGGCCGCCATTGTGGACGGCGCCACCAAGTTCCAGCGCATCCTGCATATCGACCTGCCCTTCCTGGCCCCCACCATGACCATGCTGCTCATCATGAACATGGGCTCCATCCTGTCGGTGGGCTTTGAAAAGGCCTACGCCCTGCAGAACGACCTGAACATGCCGGTTTCCGACATCATCGCCACCTACACCTACCGCTACGGCATCATCAAGAGCGACATTTCCTACTCGTCCGCCGTCGGTTTGATGAACAGCCTGGTCAACTCGGTCCTGCTGGTCACGGTGAACTACATCACCGGCCGCATGAGCGACAACGCGCTGTTCTGAGAAAGGAGGAAGGATTCATGGAAGGCACTCATAAGCATGTCAAACGCGCCAGGGCAGACGTCATCTACGATACCATCATCTTCATCATCCTGACGTTCCTGTTCCTGATCGTGGCGTATCCGCTTTACTTCGTCATCATTTCCTCCATCTCCGATCCCATCGAGGTGTCCGCCGGCAAGGTGGTTTTCGCCCCCGTGGGCTTCACGCTGGACGGCTACAAGGAGGTCTTCAAGACCAAGACCGTGGTGCGCGGCTTCCTCAACTCGCTGATCATCACCGTCATGGGCACCTCCATCAACCTCTTGGTCACCATCCCCACCTCCTACGCCCTGAGCCGGCCGGACTTCATCCTGAAGCGGCCCATCACCCTGTTCTACATCCTGACCATGTTCGTGGGCGGCGGCATGATGCCCACCTACATCATCGTGCGCAACACGGGCCTCTTGGACACCTGGTGGGCGCTGGTGCTGCCGGGCTGCCTGGGCGTTTACAACATGATCGTGGCCCGCACCTTCTTCAAGACCAACATTCCATTGGAGCTGATGGAGGCGGCCAAGCTGGACGGCTGCGGCAACACCAAGTTCTTCATCTACGTGGTGCTGCCCCTCTCCGGCGCCATCACCGCCATCCTCTGCCTGTACTACGGCGTGGGCCACTGGAACAGCTACGTCAGCGCCCTGATCTACATCCAGCGCCGCGAGCTGTGGCCCCTGCAGCTGGAGCTGCGCAACATCCTGGTTCTGAACACCAACGCTCAGACCCGGCAGGTCATGACCGAGGCGGAGCTGCTGGAAAAGAAGCGCCTGGACGCCCTGAAGGAAATGATGAAGTACTCGCTGATCATCATCTCCTCCATCCCGGTTCTGGTGATCTACCCCTTCGTGCAGAAGCACTTCGTGAAGGGCGTCATGATCGGCTCCGTGAAGGGCTGATCCACTCAATCCCGTATGGCGCGCCTTTGGGGGCGTGACATAAATATTATTTCAAGGAGGAACCCCAAATGAAGAAACTGGCCCTGCTGCTGGCTGCTCTTCTCATGTTCTCCAGCGTCTCCGCGTTGGCCGTGGACTGGAATGAGGAAGGCCTGCCCATCGTCAACGAGCCCTACTCCTTCTCCATCTTCCTGGATGACAGCGGTCTCCCGGAGGACAAGATCATGTTCCCGATCCTGGAGGAGATGACCGGCATCACCATCGACTGGCAGATGGCTCCCTATGCCGTGCAGACTGAAAAGCTCGGCATCGCGCTGTCCAGCGGCGACTACGCCGACGTCATCGCCGGTTGGGTTCTGGGCGACCAGCACCTGATCGACATGGGCATGGGCGATCAGACCTTCCTGCCCCTGGAGGAGCTGTTCGAGAAGTACGGCCCCAACATGATGGAAGTTCTGGACAAGCCCGGCGTGCGCTCTTCCATGACCCTGCCGGATGGCCACATCTATTCCATCCCCTACGTCGTGGCTGAGCCCGAAGTGTTCTACATCCCCTACATCAACGCCCAGTGGCTGGATCGGCTCGGCCTCGAGCTGCCCACCACCCCCGAAGAGCTGAAGGAAGTCCTGATTGCCTTCCGCGACCAGGATGCCAACGGCAATGGCGATCCCACCGATGAGATCCCCTTCTCCGGCGACCCCAACAACCTGGACATCAGCAAGCTGGCTGGTTGGTGGGGCGTGGACGCTGCCGGCCAGAAGAACAACTTCCCCTATTTCGCGCTGGTTGACGGCAAGATCACCTTCAACGCCAACACCGAAGGCTACAAGGCTTTCATCGAGTACTTCGCCGACCTGTACAAGGAAGGCCTGATCGACCCCGAGATCTTCACCCAGGACGTGGCCACCTGGTCCGCCAAGGGCAAGCAGGATCTGTACGGTGTTGATATCTCCTACGGCCCCAGCGATGCCTATGACGATTTCCTGGAGGGCACCGAGGAGTACGAGAAGTACGTCAAGAACGCCATGCATCCCCTGCCCGTGCTGAAGGGCGTGGAGAACCCCGTGTACCATCGCACCACCCCTGGCGTCACCCTGTTCCGCACCCAGGCCGTCGTGACCGACAAGTGCGACGACGAGAAGGCCGCCATCGTTATCCGCTGGTTCAACAACCTGTTCGAGGCTGACGTGTCTCAGCAGACCTCTTCCGGCCCCTTCGATATCTGCATCACCAAGCTGGCTGATGGCCTGTATCAGGAGACCGACCAGTCTGACTGGAGCGACGAGATGAAGGAGAAGTACAGCTGGGGCAACCGCTTCGCCAACTCCCTGCCGCGCTACTATCATGACAACAAGGTCCTGCCCTTCGGCAAGGACGAGCCCGATCCCGACCTGCAGAACGAGATGAAGATGGAGCTGTACGGCCCCTATCTGAACGAGTTCTTCCCCCAGGTCTGGAGCACCTCTGAGGACGACACCACCCGTTCCGCTGAGATTCAGGCTGACCTGAACAACTACATCAAGACCAAGACCGCGCAGTGGATCGCCGGCCAGGCTGATGTGAACGCCGAGTGGGATGCTTACTGCGAGCAGCTCAACGCCTACGGCCTGGAAGAGCTCACCGAGATCAACCGCCGTTCGCTGGGCGAGGAATAATTCAGTTCTGAATTATTGACATCGCATCAATCCGCGGCAGGAGCCGTCGCAATCGCGGCGGCTCCTGCCGTATATTATTTTACAGCAGAACTTTATAATCGCGCGTCGGGCGGCGCTGTGCTATAATGATCTGGGGAAACGAACGCATATCTAAGAGACGGCGAGGTGACGGGATTTGAATCACGGCGACACATGGATCTGGCTGCCGGAAGAAAAATATCCGGCCAATCAGCGCACGGTTTTCAGCGCCCATGGCGACATGACCGACGGCCATTACACGGTGGCGGAGTTTCGCGGAGACTATGCCTTCGGGAAGCGGGTCGTGTCGGCCAAGCTGCGCTTCAGCGGGGACACGGCGTTTCAGCTGTACTGCAACGGCGGGTTCGTGGCCACCGGCCCGGCCTGCGTGGGCGGCGATTTTATCGGCAACGACACGGCACGGGACAATTTCTACGCCTCCCAGGCGGAAATCCATCCGGATTCGGACAGGCTGTCCTTCTTCGCCCGGGTGCGCATGATGCCCGTGCAGATCTGCGAGTATTCCAAGGGCCGGGGCGGCTTCATGCTGTCCGCCGCGCTCACCTTCGAGGATGGCACGGAGCGGTCTATTTCGACGGATGGGAGCTGGATGGTTCGCAAAAACGGGGCGTACTGCGCGCCTGGTCAGTTTGACGGCCGCATCGCGCCGGATGAATACGTGGGCGCGGCGGTGATCGAGGACATCTGGCGCGCCGAAACCGCGCCGATCCCGGTGAGGACCGAGCGGACACTGACGCCAGACGGATGCGTCATGTCGCTGGAGCCGGGGGAGGAGAAGACCGCCTCGCTGGAGCTGGACATGATCTATGCCGGGTTCCTTCAGCTGCGGGCGGAGGCGAGCGGCGAGGTGCGGGTGCGCGTGAATTGCCGGGAGCTGGAGGAGAAGGGCGACGAGGAGCAGGCCGTGTTTCTGGGCAGCGGCGAGTATCGCGGCTTCACCCTGCACAGCGCCGGGAATCTGCTGGTGACCTGTGAAAACCGTTCCGCGGGCCCCGCCCGGGTGTTTGTGTCGCTGATTGAGACCCACTATCCCGTTTGGGAGGAAGCCGAGACCGTGGTCAGCGACGGGGAACTGACCCAGGTCATGAAGACCTGCCGTCACACGCTGAAGATCTGCCGCCAGACCCATCACCTGGACAGCCCGCGCCACTGCGAGCCCCTGGCCTGCACCGGCGATTACTACATCGAGAGCCTGATGACCCTCTTCTCCTTCGGCGACATGCGGCTGGCGGCCTTCGACGTGCTGCGCACCGCCGCGCTGCTGGAGCGGGAAAACGGCCGCATGTTCCACACCACGTACAGCTGCATCTGGGTGAAGATGCTGTATGATACCTACATGGCCATGGGGGACAAGGGCCTTTTGGCGCGCTGCGAAAGGGCGCTGGGCCTGCTGCTGGGGCGGTTCGAGGGCTACGTGGGCGAAAACGGGCTGATCGAGACCCCGCCGGACTACATGTTCGTGGACTGGATCTACATCGACGGCCTCTCCATGCATCATCCCCCGAAGGCCCTGGGCCAGAGCTGCCTGAACATGTTCTATTTCGGTGCGCTGGACGCGGCGGAGAAGGTTTACGCCGCCCTCTCCCGGGAGGAGGAGGCCGGCCGCTGCGCGGAGAAGCGGGAGGCCCTTCGCGGGGCCATCAACGCGCTGCTGTTTGACGCGGAGAAGGGCGTCTATTTCGAGGGCCTGAACACGCCCACCGACGAGGCGCTCATCGGCGGATGGATGCCGCGCAATGTGTCCAAGCGGTATTACCTCAAACATTCCAACATCCTGGCCGCCTGCGTGGGCGTCTGCGACGACGCGACCGGCCGGGACATCATCGGTCGGGTCATGCGGGACGAGATCCAGGGAGACTGCCAGCCCTATTTCATGCACTATCTGCTGGAGGCTGTCTTCCGGCTGGGGCTGCGGGAGCAATACACGCTGGCCATCCTGGAAAAATGGAAAAAGCCCGTGATGGACTGCGTCAAGGGGCTGGCGGAGGGCTTTGTGAAGCCGGAGCCCACCTATCGCTTCGATCACAGCCATGCCTGGGGAGGCACGCCGCTCTATTCGCTGCCCAGGGCGCTGCTGGGCCTGGAAATCACGCGGCCCGGCATGAGGGGCATTCGGCTGTCGCCGTCACTCTTGGGGCTGGACAGCGCCCATGTGGAGCTGCTGACGCCCCAGGGCAAGCTGACCTGCGACATGAGCCGAGGCGAAGCGCCCTGCCTGGCCTGCCCGCCGGGTGTGGCGATTCAATGGGAAGGAGATAAAATGTCATGAGCGATTATCGCGACGCGAAACTGGACATCGACGCGCGGGTCAACGACCTGCTGGACAAAATGACGCTGGAGGAAATGATCCTGCAGACCGATCAGTACTTCAGCCATGACTTCACCCGCCGGAACAGGCTGGGCGACGTGGAATTCATCGACATGGACAGGCTGGACAGCCTTTTGAAGGGCAACAGCTGCGGCAGCATCCAGGCCCGGGGCATGACGCCGGACCAGCTCAACGCGATCCAGACCTACGCCGTGGAGAAGACCCGGCTGGGCATTCCCTTCCTGTTCAGCGAGGAGGCGCTGCACGGCCTGTGCCACCGCGCCGCCACCGCTTTCCCCCAGCAGATCGGCCTGGCGGCCACCTTCAATCCCCAACTGGGCCGCGAAATGGGCCGGGCCATCGGCACGGAAGCCCGGGCCATGGGCATCCACGAGACCTACAGCCCGGTGATGGATCTCATCCGCGACCCCCGCTATGGCCGCACGGAGGAGACCTACGGCGAGGACACCCATCTGGGCGCGGAATTCGCCCGGGAGGTGGTTCGCGGCATGCAGGGCCAGCGCCTGTCCGATCCGGACGCCGTGGCCGCCGAGCCCAAGCACTACGCGGGCTATGGCGCGCCGGTGGGCGGCCTGAACTGCGCCCCCTGTGCCCTGGGCCGTCACGAGGTGTTCTCCGACGCGCTGCCGGTGTTTGAGGCGGCGTTTGTGGATGGAGGCGCCGTGGACGTGATGTGCTCCTACAACGCCATCGACGGCGTGCCGGTGTCGGCGGATCACGAGCTGCTCACCGAGGTGCTGCGGGATCAGTGGGGCATGCGGGGCTTCGTGCGCACCGACCTGACCGCCTGCGCCCGGCTGTACGACAACCACTATGTGGCCGACACCCGGCAGGAGGCCATGGCCATGAGCCTGGAGGCGGGCGTGGATCTGCAGCTGTACGACTTCCCCCACGACGAGTGGCAGGCCGGGCTCAAGGCGCTGGTGGAATCGGGCCGGCTGGATCGAAGCGTGGTGCGGCAGGCGGCGGGCCGGGTGCTGAAGGTGAAGTTCCTGCTGGGGCTGTTCGATCGGCCCTATGTGGACGAGAGCCTGTGGAAGACCGCCGTGCAAAACGAGGCGCATCTGAACCTGGCCCGGCGCATCGCCCGGGACAGCATGACCCTGCTGAAAAACGAGGGCGGCCTTCTGCCCCTCTCCAAAGAGATCAAAACGCTGGCTCTGATCGGCCCCGGCGCGGGCAAGGCCATGCTGGGCGACTACACGGATCACGCCAAGGACGGCGTGTCCATCCTGCAGGCGGTGAGGGAAGCCGTGTCCCCTCAGACAGAGGTGCTCTACGACCGGGGCTGCAACTTCCTGGGCGACGCGGCCACCCCCTTCGAGCCGGACTGGCTCCGGGACGAGGCGGGGGAGCGGGGCCTCACCGGCCGCTACTACAACGGCCGCGCCTTTGAGGGCGAGCCCATCGTGACCCGCCGCGACCGGGCCATCGACTTCAACTGGATCATGAACAAGGCCCACGCCGACCTGGACGCCTACTGCTTCTGCGCGCGCTGGACGGGCAAACTGGCCCCTCAGGAGAGCTTCGAGGGCTTCATCGGCTTCAACACTCAGGACAGCATGAGGCTCTACGTGGACGGCCAGCTGATCCTGGACGGCTGGGGGGAGAAGAAGGACGCGAACCGCACTGTGCCCTTCCGCTTTGAGCGGGGCCGCGAATACGACCTGGTCATCGAATTCACCAACGACCGCCGGGGCGCGCGGGTGGTGTTCGGCTACAACCGGGAGCGGGAGGACTTCACCCGGGCCGTGGAGCTGGCCAAGCGTGCGGACGTGGCCGTGGTGTGCGTGGGCGACAGCCCGGACACCAGCGGCGAGAACTTCGACCGGGTGAGCCTGGATCTGCCGGGGCGGCAGCATGAATTCATTCGCGCCGTGGCCGAAACGGGCACGCCGGTGGTGCTGCTGATTCAGGGCGGCCGGCCGGCTTCCATCCTGTGGGAGCAGGAGCACATTCCCGCCATCCTGCAGGCCTGGTTCCCGGGCGAGCAGGGCGGCTATGCCGTGGCCGAGACCCTCTTCGGCGACAGCAACCCCTCCGGCCATCTGCCCATCACCTTCCCGAAGCACGTGGGCCAGATTCCCTGCCATTACAGCCGCAGGCCGGGCGGCGGGCGGCGCTATGTGGAGATGGACTGGCTGCCCCTCTATCCCTTCGGCTATGGCCTGAGCTACACCACCTTTGAATTCGGCAACCTGACGCTCTCCGCCGAAACCATCGCGCCGGGCGAGTCCATCGAGGCCCGCTTCACCGTGACCAACACCGGCGGCCGGGAGGGCGCGGCAGTGCCCCAGCTCTACATCCGGGATGAGTTCGCCTCGGTGGTGAAGCCCATGCGGACGCTGGCGGCCTTTGAGAAGGTGACGCTGCGGCCCGGCGAGACGAAGACGGTCAGCGTGACCATCTCCCCCAGGGCCATGCGCACCCTGGGCCGGGACTTCAAATGGCGGGTGGAGCCGGGCGATTTCACCCTCTGGCTGGCCAGCGACGCGGAACATCCCATCATGAGCCGGACCTTCCGGGTGGAGTGAGGTGAATGGCAATGAACATCATTTATCTGGACAATCCCGCCGCCGAATGGGAGAACACCACCCCCATCGGGTGCGGGCGCATGGGCGCCATGATTTACGGCGCACCCGGCACGGAGCGCCTTCAGCTTTCCGAGGAGCGCATCTGGTCCGGCCAGGCTCAGGCCAACGCCGCGCCTGAGCTGTACGACAAGCTGAACACCCTGCGCCGCCTGCTGATGGACGGCAAGGCTGCCGAGGCGGACGACTGGGCGCAGGCCCATATGAAGGACGATTTCGTCCGCGTGAAGTCCTACGAGACGGCGGGCGATTTGGTGGTGGACACGGGCGACACCGACGCGGACGGCGCGGCGGAGGCCTACAGCCGCCGCCTGGACCTGATGGACGGCGTGGCGACGGTGCGCTATGCCCGGAAGGGACATGTCTACGCCCGGGAATTTGTCGCCTCCTATCCGGACGACGTGATCGCCGCGCGATTCACCGGTCTTTTGCCGGAGCGGACGGTGTCGCTGCGCTGGGAGCGGGAGAACATAAAGCGCGTGACGGTGAAGGACGGCCTCATGACCGTGAAGGCTTCCACTATGGACGACGCGCACCCCTTCACCGTGCTGGTGAAGGCCGTCACCGACGGGCAGACCGGCGCGTCCGGCGACGCCATGACGGTGACCGGCGCGACGGAGCTCACCCTGCTGGTCACGGCGGCGGTGGAAAAGACGCCCGCCCTGCCGGACAGCGGGGACTGGGCCGACCTGCGGGCGCGGGCCGTGGCCGATCACAGGGCGCTGATGGAGCGCTCGGCCATCGACCTGAGCGCCGGAGACGAGTCGGGGCTGGAGGAGCTGACGATCCCGCAGAGGCTGGCCCGCGTCCGGGAGGGCAAGAAGGACGGCGGGCTGCTGGGCCTGTACTACCAGTTCGGCCGCTACCTCATGGTGGGCTCCAGCCGGCCGGGCACCCTGCCCGCCAACCTGCAGGGCGTGTGGAACGGCTATCTCAACGCCCCGTGGAACAGCGACTACCACACCAACATCAATTTGCAGATGAACTACTGGCCGGTGGAGGTGACGAACCTGTCGGAATGCGCGCTGCCGCTGTTCGACTACATGAACGGCAACCTGTTGGAATCCGGCAAGAGGACGGCGCAAATCAGCTACCACTGCCGGGGCACCGTGACCCATCACCTGTCCGACATCTACGGCTTCACCGCCCCGGCGGACGGCCTGTGGGGCCTGTGGCCCCTGGGCGGCGCGTGGCTGTGCTTCAACATGTGGGAGCACTACCTGTACACCGGCGATATGGACTATCTGGCCAACGCGGCCTATGAGTTCATCCGTCAGTCGGCGCTGTTCTTCCTGGATTACATGGTGGAGAGCGACGATGGGACCATGCTGCTCACCGGCCCCTCCACCTCGCCGGAGAACTGCTATTTCGACGCGAATGGCCATCGGGTGACGCTGTGCATGTCGCCCAGCATGGACGTGGAGATCGTGGGCGGCCTGCTGAGGATCTATGTCGCCTGCGAGAGGCTTCTGAACCGCGACCCGGCGCAGCGGGATCAGGCGGAGGCGGCGCTGAAGAAGATGCCGCCCCTCAGGATCGGTCGGCACGGCAACCTCATGGAGTGGATGGAGGACTACGACGAGCCCGACCCGGGCCACCGGCACATCTCCCACCTTTTCGCGCTGTATCCGGACGACTCCATCAGCGCCGCCACGCCTGAATTGCTGGAGGCGGCCCGCAAGACCATCGAGCGGCGGCTGTCCCACGGCGGCGGCCACACAGGCTGGTCCTGCGCCTGGCTGATCTGCCTCTACGCCCGCCTGGGCGACGGGGAAGGCGTGCATCGCATGATCGGCAAGCTGCTTGCCAACTCCACCCTGGACAACCTGCTGGATACCCATCCGCCCTTCCAGATCGACGGCAATTTCGGCGCCACGGCGGGCCTAGCGGAGATGCTGCTGCAGAGCCACGGCGGCGTGATCGCCCTGCTGCCCGCCCTGCCGGAGGCGTATCCGGAGGGCAGCTTCCGGGGCCTCCGCGCGCGGGGCGGCGTGTCGGTGGACGCGGCCTGGCGGGATGGCCGGGTCGTGAGTGCTTCGCTGAAGGCCGACCGGGACGCGTGCTTCACGCTGCGCGTGAACGGAGAGGATAGAGCGGTGCGCCTGAAGGCGGGGGAGACCCTGGCGATCTGACCGGCGAATTGAACAGAATAATCGAGCGGGCTGCTTCGGCAGTCTGCTCTTTGTCTGTGAGGGCTTATGCGCAAAAAACGCCCGGCATCAGCTTTTCGCCGATGCCGGGCTGAGGGATGCGATCAGATCATGGGGCGAAACGCCTCAGTTTTTCCTCTGCGCTGATTACTTGGCCAGATACTCGTCGTAGGCGTTCTGATAGATCTCAACATAGCGATCCGCGCCGGCGGCCTTCAGGGAGTTGATCATGCTGTCCCAGGCTTCGTCGGTCACGCCATGCATGATCATGTCGGCCACAGCCTGGTCATAGATGGTCTCCAGGTTGGCGAAGATCTGGGTCTTCTCGGCGGCCAGGTCAGGCGTCAGAGACACGGCGTTGGACAGGATGTTGGAGGGGTTCTTCTCATGGTAGCCGTTCTCCGCGTAGTACTGGTTGTACTCGATGCGCTCCACGCGGTAGTCGGGCTGCACGAAGGTCTCGTTGTAGTAGAAGGGGGGCAGATAGTACAGGCCGTTGACGCCCAGAGAGTACTCCATAACGCCCTGGTCGCCCGCGGGGCCGATTTCGCACTTGTGATCGGCGTTCCAGCTCCAGATCTTGCCTTCGGGGCCATAGTAGGTCTCGTACATGCACTGGTCGCACATGAGATAGTCGATCCACTTGGCGGCGATTTCGCGCTGATCCTCGGGGATGGCGATGGTCAGATAGCCGTCTTCGGAAGCGGCGCCGATGCCGGTGCTGCACTGGAAGTGGCAGCCTTCAGCGGAGATCGGCGGGATCCAGGCCATGTCCTCCAGCAGGACGTCCCAGCCCATGGAGCGCAGGCGCCAGCAGGTGGCCATGCCGATGTTGTTCTGGTTGTAAACGGCGATCTTGGAGTTGCCGTCCTGGGTGATGTTGGCGGGATCCATCAGGCCCTCGGCATACATCGTGGCCATGAACTCAACGGCCTCGCGATAATGCTCATGGAAGGGGGTGAAGAAGACCTTGCCGTCGTCATCGATCTGGAAGTGCTCGTTGCGCTCGCCGATGCCCCACATATGCGGGATGCTGTTCTGCATCTCGTCGAAGGTGGCCTCATAGCCGATCTCATCGTTGGGGTCGCCGTTGCCGTTGGCGTCTTCCTTGATGAAGGCGCGCAGGGCGTCCAGCAGCTTCTCGGGGCTGTCGGGCATCTCAAGGCCCAGGTTGTCCAGCCAGGTCTTGTTGATGAACCAGGAGTTGTCGATGCGGGTGCCGTCATCGGAGGCCTTGGGGAAAGCGTACATATGGCCGTCCGACTTGATGATGGAAGCATAGTAGCTGGGATCCACATCCATGCGGGTCTTCAACACGGGCATGTACTGCAGCAGGTCATCCACGGGGATGATGATGCCCTGGTCCACGCCGTACATCTCGGTGTCGATGGCGCCGGAGCTGCGGATGATGATGTCGGCGTAGTCGCCGGAGGCGAACATCAGGTTGGTCTGGGTGGACCAGTCGGAGGTGTTCACCTGGATGTAGTCGATGTGAACGCCGGTGTCGGCTTCACACTTTTTGACATACCAGAGGTCGGGGCCCATGGTGGTGGCGTCCGTGTCGCGGATGCCCTGCATCACGGTGAAGCTCACCGGCTCGGTGGTGATGGGCAGCTCCATGGAGGTGCCGTCGAAGTTGGTGAGGAGGGTGCGGGGCGTGATCTCGTCAGCGTACGCGAAGCAGCTGAGGATCATCGCCAGCGCCAGCAGGAGGGCAACCAGAGATTTCTTCATTGACAAACCTTCCCTTCATTTGATTGATATTCATAACCGGTCTTTGCGCCGGATTATGACCGCTTGTCAGCCCTTGACAGAGCCGATCATGACGCCCTTGACGAAGTAGTCCTGCATGACCAGATACAGCACCACGGCGGGCAGGGTGGAAACGATGATGGCGCAGTACTTCACCACGTTGGAAACGCGCAGCGTCTCGGCCACGTCGGTGTAGTTGTCCTGGAACATCTCGGCCACGTCGCCGGCCGAGAAAGTCAGGCTGGCCAGGATCTTCTGCAGAACCGTCTGCAGGGGCCAGTACTGCTTGTCGCGGATGTAAACCAAGGCGGTGAAGTAGTCGTTCCAGCGGGCCACGGCGATGTAGACGGAAAGCACCGCCAAGATGGTGCCGGACAGGGGCAGGACGCACTTGAAGAAGTACTGGAAGTGGTCCGCGCCGTCGATCTCAGCCGCCTCGTGCAGCTCCTTGGGAATGGAGGTCTGCAGGTAGGTTCGGGCGATCATGGTGTTGAACACGCTGAGCGAGCCCATTAAGATCAGGATCATCGGGTTGTTGTACAGGCCGATGTCCTTCATCACCAGGAACGTGGGGATCAGGCCGCCGGAGAAGAACATGGTGAAGATGACCATGAAGTTCACCAGGCCCTTGCCGGGGAACTGGTTGGCCAGGGCGTAGGCCAGGCCCATGGTGAGGGCGATGCCCAGGATCGTGCCGCGATCCAAGAGAAGTCCACCGGCCACAGCAGCACCTCGCCGTTCATGACGGCGTAGGGATCAGACACGGAGCAGATGACAATCAGATACAGGGGATAGAGCACGATGAGCAGCACGATCACCCAGAAGATGTAGTTGCAAACGGTGAATATCTTGTCGCCCGTCGTCATGCGATCCATGCCGTGGCCGTGTTTTTTGATGTTTTCCGCCATCTCTTCCACGCCCCCTCATTAAAACATGCTGATCGAGCTGAGTCTCTTCGAAACGGCATTGACGCTCATGACCATCACAAAGCTGACCACATTCTGGAACAGGCCGATGGCGGCGGTGTAGGAGAACTGCGCCTGCGTCAGGCCCATGGTGTACACATACACGCCGATGGTGTTGGACGTGCCCTTGTTGCCCGCCGTCTGCAGCAGCAGCGTCTTGGTCATGTTGCCCGCCATGACGGAGCCGGCGTTCAGGATGAGCATCATCATGGCCATGGGGATGATGGAGGGCAGGTCGATGTACCAGATCTGCTTCAGGATGCTGGCGCCGTCGATGCGGGCCGCCTCATACATCTCCTGATCGATGCCGGTGAGAGCCGCCAGATACACGATGGTGCCCCAGCCGGCGTTCTGCCACTGGCCGGAGGCGATGAACACCGTGCGGAACCAGCGGGCCTCGGCCATGAAGTACTTCGGCGTGCCGCCCAGGGCCTTTATGATGGTGTTCACGAAGCCGTTGTTGGGATCCAGGAAGATGTACATCATGCCGGCCAGCACCACTGTGGACACGAAGTGGGGCACGTAGATGACCGTCTGGGAGAACTTCTTGAACTTCGGGCTGCCCAGCCGGTTCAGGAACAGCGCCAGAATGACGGGGATCGGGAATCCCCACAGCAGGTTGTAGATGTTCACCAGCAGCGTGTTCTTCACCAGATCCACGCAGAGGTAGGAGCTGAAGAACGTCTGGAAATGCTTGAGGCCCACCCAGGGACTGCCCGTGATGCCCTTCACGGCCTTGTAATCCTTAAAGGCGATCTGTATGCCGTAGAGGGGCAGATAGTGGAAGACGATGTAATAGATCACCGCCGGCGCCACAAAGAAGTAGAGCTGCCAGTTGCGCTTGAAGCTCTTCTTGACGCCCTCCCAATAGCTCGTGCGCCCCCTCAGGCGCATCGTCGAATTGCCGTTCAAGTTTACACCTCCATGCGGCTGTCGCCGTTTTTATCGCCGGATAGTTCACGTAATGGCTTCATGCATATTATGTTAACGCATGGAAACGCTTTTGTCAAGTAACAACCCAAAAGAACCGTCAAATTATTATGCATATTTGAGAGGAAAGAAAAAAGCCCTGCCGCGACGACGTGCCGCGGCAGGGCTCAATGGACGGAGATATTTACTTTGCGAACTCCACGGAGCGCGTCTCGCGAATGACGCTGACCTTGATCTGGCCCGGATACTCCATTTCGTTCTCGATGCGCTTCACGATCTCCTTGGCCAGGATGAGCGTGCCGGCGTCGTTCACATCCTCGGGCTTCACCATGATGCGGACCTCGCGGCCGGACTGGATGGCGAAGCTCTTGTCCACGCCCTCGAAGGAGTTGGCGATCTCCTCCAGCTTCTCCAGGCGCTTGATGTAGTTCTCGATGGATCCACGTCGTTGTGGTGGGCCATGATGCAGTGCACCACCGCGTCGGACTCATGGTACTTCTTGGCCAGCTCGGCGCCGATGGTCACGTGGGTGCCTTCCACCTCGTGGTCGATGGACTTGCCGATGTCATGCAGCAGGCCCGCCCGCTTGGCCAGGTTCACGTCCGCGCCCAGTTCGGCGGCCATGATGCCCGCCAGATGGGAGACCTCGATGGAGTGCTTGAGCACGTTCTGGCCGTAGCTGGTGCGGTAGCGCATGCGGCCCAGCAGCTTGACCAGCTCGTGGTGGATGCCGTGCAGGTTGGTCTCGAAGATGGCCTGCTCGCCGGCCTCGCGGATCTGGTTGTCGACTTCCTTGCGGGCCTTCTCCACCATTTCCTCGATGCGGGCGGGATGAATGCGGCCGTCCATGATGAGCTTCTCCAGGGCGATGCGGGCCACCTCGCGGCGCACCGGATCGAAGCCGGAGATGATGACGGCCTCGGGCGTGTCGTCGATGATGAGGTCGACGCCCGTGGCGGTTTCCAGGGCGCGGATGTTGCGGCCCTCGCGGCCGATGATGCGGCCCTTCATGTCGTCGTTGGGCAGGGCCACCACGGACACGGTGGTCTCGGCCACCTGATCCGCGGCGCACTTCTGAATGGCCAGGGAGATGATGTTGCGGGCCTTCTTGTCGGCCTCTTCCTTGGCGCGGCTCTCGATGTCGCGCACCATGACGGCGGCGTCGTGGTAGGCGTCCTTCTGGATGCGGGAAATGAGGACGTCCTTGGCCTCCTCCATGGTCATGTTGGAGATGCGTTCGAGTTCGGACTGCTGCTGGTCGTGGAGCTTCTGCGCCTCGGCTTCGATGCGCTCGGCTTCCTTGTACTTCTCATTCAGGCTCTCTTCGCGGGCTTCGAGGTTGTCCAGCTTCTTGTCCAGCGTTTCTTCGCGCTGGTTCAGGCGACGCTCCTGCTTGGACACTTCGTTGCGCCGGTCGCGGACTTCTTTATCCAGCTCGCTTCTCAGGCGAATGACTTCTTCCTTGGCCTCGAGAATGGCTTCCTTCTTCTTCTCCTCAGCCTTGTGCGTGGCCTCGGCCAGAAGGTTGTTGGCGTATTCCTCGGTGCGTCCGATTTTCTTTTCAGTGACGTTCTGGCGATAGAGAAAACCGGCTGCCATGCCGATCGCCAGGGCCACGATGATCAGAATAATTGCGATGATGGGACTCAATGACCTGTTCTCCTCCTTCCTTCCTTATAAATAATCAGTCTGAACCGGGTATAATGCCCGATTAAAAGCTAACAAAGTTATTTTAGACTGACAGAAGGGCCCGTGTCAAGCATAAAACATTAAACTTCACTGCATCTTTTCTGCATATTTTCACAGAATAATCATCGGCCAGGCGGGCGGCCTCCTGGCAGCAGAAAAACGGGAGCGGGCGGCGCGGGCTTGGGACTTTGAGAGGAGTTTGCCCCGCGCGAAGGCTCTGAGGGCATGAAAAAAACTCAGCCACTATTGTGACTGAGTTTTTATGGCACCTCCATCCGGATTCGAACCGGAGTTTTCGCCGTGAGAGGGCGACGTCTTAGGCCTCTTGACTATGGAGGCATGATTGGCTGCCGAACTAGGATTCGAACCTAGAATGAACGAGTCAGAGTCGTTAGTGTTACCGTTACACCATTCGGCATCATGCTTTGCTGACCGCTCGCGCAATCAACAAAAGATATTATACCCGGGGTTTGGGATTTTGTCAACAGTTTTGAATGTAAATTCTAAATGAATGCAGCCCTGTTATTTTTTGCGCCCTGTGTTGACGAAAACAGTCGCGGAGGCTATAATAGAATATGGTTATAAGAAAACGCCTTGATGCGGAGCGCCCGCGCTTTAAGCCGATCAGAGAGCCGGAGGATGGTGCGAATCCGGCCGGATGCGCGCAGGGGAATCACCGCGGAGCGGAGCGGCCGAAACGACGGAGTAGGCCGCGGCCGGGTTCGCCCGTTACAGCGGAAAGAGAGGACGCCCCGTCGGGCGTCAAACTGGGTGGTACCGCGAAGACTCGTCCCATGTGTGGGCGGGGCTTTTTTTATGCAAGGAGGAAACAGCATGCTGAAGAAGGTTCCCACGACTTTGGATTTCCTGAGCCGCGAGGCGGAGACCCTCGCCTTCTGGCGGGAAAACAACATCTTTAAGAAGACCATCGACCTGCGCAAGGGCAGCGATGTGTTCACGTTCTACGACGGCCCCCCCACGGCCAACGGCAAGCCCCATATCGGCCACATCGAGACCCGCGCCATCAAGGACCTGATCCCCCGTTTCCAGACCATGAAGGGCAAGTCCGTCACCCGCAAGGCCGGCTGGGACACCCACGGCCTGCCGGTGGAGCTGGAGGTTGAAAAGCTGCTGGGTCTGGACGGCAAGGAGCAGATCGAGGCCTACGGCATCGAGCCGTTCATCAAGAAGTGCAAGGAATCCGTGTGGAAGTACAAGGGCCTGTGGGAGGACATGTCCGAGCGCGTGGGCTTCTGGGCCGACATGGAGAACCCCTACATCACCTATGACAACAACTACATCGAGTCCGAATGGTGGGCGCTGAAGACCATCTTCGACAAGGGCCTGCTGTACAAGGGCCATAAGGTGGTTCCCTATTGCCCCCGCTGCGGCACCGCCCTGTCCAGCCATGAGGTGAGCCAGGGCTACAAGCTGGTGAAGGAGCGCTCCGCCGTGGTGCGCTTCAAGGTGAAGGGCGAGGAGAACACCTGGCTCTACGCCTGGACCACCACCCCCTGGACCCTGCCCAGCAACGTGGCGCTGTGCGTCAACCCGGAGGATACCTACGCCCGCTTCGACTGCGACGGCCGCACCATCATCATGGGCGAGGCGCTGATCCCCGCCATCCTGGGCGAGGACGCCGTGATCGAGAACAAGACCACCTTCCCCGGCAGCGAACTCAAGGGCATGCGCTACGAGCCCCTGTTCGACTTCCAGAAGGAGGTCATCAAGGGCCTGCCCAACGAGGAGAACGCCTGGACCGTGGTGTGCGACGACTATGTCACCATGACCGACGGCACCGGCATCGTCCATCAGGCCCCGGCCTTCGGCGAGGACGACGCCCGGGTGGGCCGCGAGAACAACATCCCCTTCCTGCAGCTGGTCAACACCAAGGGCGAGATGGAGACCTGCACGCCCTGGGCGGGCACCTTCATCAAGAAGGCGGATCCCATCATCCTGAAGGATCTGGAGGCCGCGGGCCTGCTGGTGGCCGCGCCGACCTTCGAGCACGACTATCCCTTCTGCTGGCGCTGCGACACCCCGCTGATCTACTACGCCCGCTCCACCTGGTTCATCCGCATGACGGCGGTGCACGATCAGCTGATGAAGAACAACCGCTCCGTCAACTGGATGCCGGAGAACATCAAGGAAGGCCGCATGGGCAACTTCCTGGACAACGTCATCGACTGGGGCCTCTCCCGCGAGCGCTACTGGGGCACGCCCCTGCCCGTGTGGGTCTGCTCCTGCGGCCACATCCACGTGGTGGGCTCCATCAAGGAGCTGTGCGAGATCGGCCACAACGTGACGCCGGATATCGAGCTCCACCGCCCCTACATCGACAAGGTGACCATCACCTGCGAGAAGTGCGGCGGCGAGATGCACCGCACGCCGGAGGTCATCGACTGCTGGTTCGACTCGGGCTCCATGCCCTTCGCCCAGTGGCACTATCCCTTCGAGAACAAGGAGATCTTCGAGGCCAATTTCCCCGCCGCCTTCATCTCCGAGGCCATCGACCAGACCCGCGGCTGGTTCTACACCCTGCTGGCCATCAGCACGCTGCTGTTCGACAAGGCCCCCTTCGAGAACTGCATCGTCATGGGCCACGTGCAGGATGCCGAGGGCCGCAAGATGAGCAAGCACATCGGCAACGTGGTGGATCCCTGGGAGGTGCTGGACAAGCAGGGCGCGGACGCCGTGCGCTGGTACTTCTACGCCTCCAGCGCGCCCTGGCTGCCCACCCGCTTCTCCGGCGACCTGGTCAGCGAGATGCAGCGCAAGTTCATGGGCACCCTGTGGAACACCTACGCCTTCTTCACGCTGTACGCCTCCATCGACAACTATGACCCGCTCACCCAGAAGGCGGATCCGAAGGATCTGTCCCTGATGGACCGCTGGGTGCTCTCCAAGCTGCAGACCCTGGTCATCACCGTGGACGAGGGCCTGAGCGACTACAAGATCACCGAGACCGCCCGCGCCATCTCCGACTTCGTGGACGAGCTGTCCAACTGGTATGTGCGCCGCTGCCGCGAGCGCTTCTGGGGCAAGGGCCTGGCGGGCGACAAGCTGGCCGCCTTCGAGACGCTCTATACCGTGCTCAAGACCCTGGCCGGCGTGTGCGCGCCCTATATCCCCTTCATGGCGGAGAGCATGTATCGCAACCTGGTGTGCAATGTGGATCCCAACGCCCCCATCTCCGTGCACCTGACCGACTTCCCCACCGCCGACCGCTCCCTCATCAATCCGGAGCTGGAGGCGCAGATGGAGGAAGTCATCGACGCGAAGCAGCTGGGCCTGGCCTGCCGCAACGCCGCGAACCTGAAAGTGCGCCAGCCCCTGAGCGTGATGTACGTGAAGGGCTCCAAGCTGGACGCCGACCTGGCCGCGCTCATCGCCGACGAGATCAACGTGAAGGACGTGCGCTTCGTGGACGACGCCCGCGACTTCACCACCTACGAGCTCAAGCCGCAGATGCGCACCCTGGGCCCGAAGTACGGCAAGCTCCTGGGCAAGATCGGCGCGGCGCTGAAGGCCATGGACGGCAACGACGTGGTGGACGCCTTCAACCGCGGCGAGACCGTGACGTTCGACGTGGACGGCACCCAGGTTGAGCTGGCGGAGAGCGACGTGCTCACCAAGGCCATCCAGAAGGAGGGCTTCGTGGCCCAGAGCTCGGGGGAGATGACCGTGGTCATCGACACCAACCTCACTCCCGCCCTCATCGAGGAAGGCTATGTGCGCGAGCTCATCAGCAAGATCCAGACCATGCGCAAGGACGCCGACTTCGACGTGACCGACCGGGTGACCGTGACCATCCAGGCGGGCGACAAGCTGGCCGCCATCGCCGAAAAGGGCGCTCAGGACATCATGAAGGGCGTGCTGGCCCTGTCCGTGACCACCGGCGCGCCGGAGGACGGCGCGGTGAGCCGCGAGTGGGATATCAACGGCGAGCCGGCCGTGATCGGCGTGAAGGTCGCCAAATAAGCGAATAAAGAAACAATAAAGCGCGCGTCCCGTCGGCGATGAAACCGGCGGGACGCGCGTTTCGCGTCCGGTTATAATCGATCAGCGGTAGGCCCAGTACTTGTTGCTGATGTAGCCCGTGTAGTTGCCAAAGGAGACCTGACTCCAGCCGGAGCCTTGGGAGAGCACGGTGACGGCCTGTCCCTTTTTGATCACGGTGATGCGGGGATAGTCCTTGCTGGGGCCGGTGCGCAGGTTCACGTCGCCGGTGGCCACGGCGTTCATGCCCATGGAGAGGTAGTTTCGGCTGATCCAGGCGGTGATGCCCCGGGCGGGCACGTAGACCTGGCACCAGTTGCCCTGGCTGGCCAGGATGCTCAGCGACGTGCCGCGGCCCACCGCGCCCACCACGGCGTAATCGGTGCCGGGGCCGGTGCGCAGGTTCACGGTGCTGTTGGGATAGCGGGTGGCCACGGTGGCCGTTCCGCCGTCGACGGGCACCGGGGTGTAGGGCGCGGGATCGGGGGAGTAGCTGGTGATCTGAACGTACTTGGCGTAGACCCAGCCCACCTTGCCGGAGGAGAACAGCCGCACCTTGTGCCAGTAGTTGCCCTGATAGAGAATTTCGACCTGCGCGCCGTTCTTGGCCCATCCGATGATGGGATATTTCGCGCTGCCCTGCGAGCGGATGTTGACGGAGCCGTCGTAGGCGGGGGTCTTGATGTAGCCCGTCACGGTGTCGGCCAGGGCGAAGGAGGCGAAGGCCGAAAGAACCAGGCAGAGGACGATCAGAAGGGAGAGTTTGCGTTTCATCGAAAGCACCTCCAGGGATTTGTTCTGCGGGCGGGCCGGAGCGTTCAGCTGCGCGCCGCTTGCGCCTTTCCGTGCCGCCTTACGATTATTAAGACGCGCTATTTCGGAAAATGTTGCCGCGTTTCCCAGAAAATCGGGCTGGGAATTATTGGAAAAGCCGGGACGCGGGGCATAAAGGCGCCGAAATTCGCCACGGAATTGACATTTTCAGGGCGGCGTGCTAGACTGATGGCAAAGAGCGGACCGACGCCGCGAAAAACGACAAAATAAGGAAGAAGGAGAATCATCATGTTGAAGAAGATCGCGCTTTTCACCGCCCTGGCGCTGCTGCTGGCCATGCTGCCCCTGGCCGCCGTGGCCGAGGAGGACGCCCTGGTGCTCACCCTGGCCGCGCTGGAATCCGGCGGCACCATCGGCAAGCTGTCCGATTTTCCCACGCTGGACATGCGCATTGAAATCACCCTGTACGAAGACGGCCTGTTCTGGATGGACTTCTACAACAAGGGCGAGGAATCCAACAGCATGGGCCTGTGGGAGCAGACCCGCTCCGGCTTCGAGCTGTATCCCGACGGCGGCAAGACCTGGTCGCTGGTAAAGGAATCCCACGGCTACTATGCCCTGGAGGGCGACAGCGTGAACATGCTCTTCGAGGCGAAGGCCCTCTCCGCCTCGGCCAGCCAGGCCGCCCGGGTGGACGCCAACCTGGCTCCGGCCAACATCGCCATGTTCACCGCGCCCTTCGCGGGAGACGCGGACGATCACGTGAACGCCGCGGACTATGTGGGCGGCCTGCTGGAGGGCATTTCACTGGACTGGCTGGAGGACGAGCCCGTGGCCGACGGCCTGGCCTGCGCCTCCTTCCGGGTGAACGGCGGCAGCCCCATCCATATCATCTATGACACCACCTCCGGCAAGGTGCCGGCCTACACCTGCCGGCTGGACTACACCGCCGGCGCAAGCCTGAACGCCCGGCTGAACCAGTGCCTGGAGGACTGCTGGATGTATATGCCCGCGCTGGCGGCCATGTTCGTCGACGCCAATTTCAACGAGACCGCCTTCCTGAATCGGCTGAACGGCTTCAACACCCAGAATCAGGACGCGGCGCTGCAAGCGGCGCTGAAGCAGGCGCTGGGCGTGGAGAAGAGCGCCGCCACGGCGGACTACTTCGGCTACAAGCTGACCGCCATGGATCAGGGCGACGGCCACATCTGGCTGGTGCTGCACAACACCGCCGGCGGCAGCGTGCTGCCTCAGCTGACGGCCACGCCCAAGCCCACCCGCACGCCCAGGCCCACGGCCACGCCGAAGCCCACCCGCACCCCCAAGCCCACCCGCACGCCCCGGCCCACCGCCACGCCCAGGCCCACGCAGCAGCCCCTGAAGGCCGGCGAATGGCTCTGCCCCAAGTGCGGCACGGTCAACAGCCTGAACTTCTGCACCGAGTGCGGCACGGCCCGGCCGGAGGATAAGTGCCCCAAGTGCGGCACCGAGTACGACCCGGACAACAAGCCCAACTTCTGCCCGGAATGCGGCTATAAGCTGAAGGACAACAAATAAGCCGTTTTCCCACAAACAACACAGGAACGGTTGACAGGCCGTTTGGAATGGGCTACATTTATAAAATACGAAGGACGCGCGATGGCGCGGAAGGGGAGATGGGCCGTGCTTTTGATCGGAATCTGCGGCGCCAGCGGCAGCGGAAAGACCACCCTGGCGCAGGAGCTCATGGGGCGGATCAAAGATCAGGCGATCATGATTCATCAGGACGCCTACTATCGCAATCATCCGGACATGACCTTTGAGGAGCGGGTGAAGCTGAACTACGACCACCCGGACGCCTTTGACAACGACCTGATCTACGAGGACCTGAAGCGCCTCAGCGACGGCCTGCCCATCACGGAGAAGAACTACGATTACGTGCATCACCTGCGCTGCGACACCGGGCGGGAAATCGGCCCGGCGGGGGTGCTCATCTTCGAGGGCATCCACACGTTCTACGATCCCCGGGTGCGCGACCTGCTGGACTTCAAGCTGTTCGTGAAGGTGGACCCGGACATCTGCCTGCTGCGGCGGGTGGAGCGGGACATCCTAGAGCGGGGACGGCACATCGACGACATCGCCGCCCAGTACAACGCCACGGTGAAGCCCATGTACGAGCGCTTCATCCGGGGCTATGAGGAATACGCCGACGTCATCGTGACCCGCGGCGGCAAGGCCCAGCGCATCGCGGACGTGCTGGCCTGCTACATCAATCAGGGCCTCGCCGAGCACGGGGCATGAGGGGAGGACAACTATGATTCGCATCATCACGGACAGCACCGCCGATCTCTGGCAGGAGTATGTGGAGAAGAGAAACCTCATCGTCATCACCATGAACTATCGCCTGGGCGACAACAACTACATGGCCACGCCCGACACCGCGTCGCCCCTCTACATGGACGACCGGGAGTTCTACCGGCAGATGCGCGCCGGCGTCATCGCCAGCACCACCCAGATCAATCAGGCCCAGTACGAGGAGGCCTTCGAGCCCGTGCTTCAGGCGGGAGACGATATCCTCTACCTGGCCTTCTCCAGCGGCCTCACCGGCTCGCAGCACAACGCCTCCATGGCCTGGGACGAGCTGAAGGACAAATATCCCGATCGCCGCCTCAGCATGGTGGACACCAAGGCCGCCTCCATGGGCGAGGGCCTGGCGGTGTGGATGGTGGCGGAGCACTTCGCCGCCCATCCCGACCTCACGCTGGACGAGCTGACCGAGTACAGCCAGAGCATCAGCATGAAGGTGCACCACTGGTTCACCGTGGACGATTTGAAATACTTGAAGCGCAGCGGCCGGGTCTCCGGCGCGGCGGCGGTCATCGGCACAGTGCTGAACATCAAGCCGGTGCTGCACGTGGACACCGAGGGCCATCTGATCGCCGTGGAGAAGGTGCAGGGCCGCAAGAAGGCGCTCAGGCGCCTGGTGGATCAGTTCGACGCCCACTGCGCGGACAAGCAGAACGGGGCCATCTTCATCGGCAACTGCGACGCCCTGGAGGACGCCCAGTTCGTTGACGACCTGATCTTCCAGAAGACCGGCCGCCGGGCCACCAAGATCAGCGGCATCGGCCCGGTGATCGGCAGCCATTCCGGCCCCGGCACCCTGGCCCTGTTCTTCGTGAGCGAAGACGAAAGGTAATCACAATGGGACTCAAACTCATCAAACTCACAAGAGAATATGAAGCCCAGCTGGGGGAGATGATCGAGGAGTGGAAGGCGGATATCGAGGCCAACCACACGAACCATTCGCCCAGGACCATATTCCGGAATGACTGGCACGACTTCGACTATTACCTCGAACACCTGGAAAACAGAGAGGGGAAGGGCGGCTGGGTGCCCGATTCCGTGTTCTTCCTGCTGGATGAGGACAGGAACCGGCTGCTGGGCGCGGCGAACATCCGGCACGAGCTGAACGACAGCCTGCTCATCACGGGCGGCCACATCGGCGACGGCATCCGGCCCTCGGAACGAGGCAAGGGCTACGGCACGGAGCTGGTGCGCCTGGCGCTGATCGAGTGCAAAAAGCTGGGCATCCGCCGGGTGCTCATGACCTGCGACAAGAGCAACGTCGCCTCGGCCAAAACCATCCTCCGCAACGGCGGCGCGCTGGAAAACGAGGTCGTCAACGAGGAAGGCGTCCTGGAGCAGCGGTACTGGATCGACCTGAATTGACGCGAAAGAAGGCTTCTTTCCATGCTCTGGCTTATCATGGCCGTATTGTCTGCGCTGTTCGCGGGGCTGACCTCCATCCTGGCGAAATGCGGCATCAGAAAGACGGATTCGGACGTGGCCACAGGCCTGCGGACCATCGTGGTGTTGCTGTTCTCCTGGCTGATGGTGTTCATCGTGGGGTCGGCGGGCACGATTTCGCAAATTGAAACGAAATCGCTGGTGTTTCTCGTCCTCTCGGGCATCGCCACCGGCGCGTCATGGATCTGCTATTTCAAGGCGCTGTCCATGGGCGACGTGAACAAGGTCGTCCCCATCGACAAATCCAGCACGATCCTCACGGTGCTGCTGGCCATCGTCCTCTTCGGCGAGACCAACCACCTGGCGGTGAAGCTGCTGGGCACCGCGCTGCTGGCGGCGGGCGTGTTCCTGATGATCGAGAAGAAGGCTTCCGGCCCGGCGGGATCGGGTCGGGCCTGGCTGCCCTACGCGGTGGGCTCGGCGGTGTTCGCCGCCCTCACCTCCATCCTGGCCAAGGTGGGCATCACCGGCGTGGAGTCCAACCTGGGCACGGCCATCCGCACGGGCGTGGTGCTGGTGATGGCGTTCGTCATCATCTTCATCAAGGGCAAGCAGGCGCAGATCAAATCGGTGGACAAAAGGGAACTGGGCTTCATCGCCCTCTCCGGTTTGGCCACGGGCGGCTCCTGGCTGTGCTATTACTACGCCATCCAGAACGGCGTCGTCAGCGTGGTGGTGCCCATCGACAAGATGAGCATCCTGGTATCGGTGCTGTTCTCCGCCGTGGTGTTCCATGAAAAGCTGAGCAAAAAGGCGGCCGTCGGGCTTCTGCTGATGCTCTGCGGCACGCTGGCCATGGCCATCTGGGCGTGAGTCGGTCAAGAACAAGGGAAAGAGGGAATAGCTCATGAGAAATCTTAGCATTAAGCGCAATAAAAGCCTTGCGGGATGTCTGGGAAAAGTCCATGTATATGTTGAAGACGCCGACAATGGTGAATTGAGCATTAAGGGCGTTGCCTGTCGCAGGCTCGGCGAGTTGAAAAATGGTGAAGAGAAGACATTCAGCATTCCCACCGTGCAGACAAAGGTTTTTGTGATCGGCGACATAGCCACGCGTGAATTCTGCTCCGATTCAAAAGTGGTTCCTGCCGGAGATGCGGATGTGCGTCTTTCCGGCAAGAATACCTTTGACCCGCAGAAGGGCAATCCTTTTGTGTTCGACAAGTGAGAGGCTGATCGCCTAATACGGCCAGTGCTTGGGCCGGCGGTCGGATTGAAGCCGCGTATGGCTTTCGTTGACGACATTGCCTTTTTCGAGGGAGGCGGACGAAACGTGAAGGTCATTCGCCGGATTGTCCTGGGACTGTTTCTGCTGCTTGTTCTGTCTATCCTCGCGCCCATACCGGTGAATAATATCATCGCCGGGCATTTGGAGCGGCAGCTGCGTGACTGTCCCTTGCCGCCGGACACGCGGCTGGTGGATTCGGCCTCCATTGCCGGGCGGCTGTACGGCAACGGGAACGGCATGCAATGGCACGGCTATCTTCTCGTCGAAAGCGACCTGAGCATAGCCGAACTGGCCGCGTGGTACAATGAGCGAATCGCGGCGGGCGAGGATGACATCATCAGCGTAGAGCGGCAGGAAACGCCGTATATCGTGGATGCGTATCATCTGTCCCATCAATTCAAGCGGTTCTCAGGCGCTGAAAACAGCTATCAGGTCTACCTCGGAAGGAATTCCGCCGTCGGCTCTGAAAGGTCGCTCTGGGAGAGATTCCTGAACTTCGACCTGCGGGGACACTGACGCATATTGGCACAATCTATTTGGGAGGATATTCATGTTCATCGCCGATGGTTGGAAAGATTACGAGGTCATCGACACGGGAAACGGGGAAAAGCTGGAGCGCTGGGGCCGGGTGATCCTGCGCCGGCCGGACCCGCAGACCATCTGGCCTCCCCAGAACGAAGGGCTCTGGTCCAAATGCGACGCCCACTATCACCGCTCCACAAAGGGCGGCGGCGAGTGGGAGTTCATGAAGCGGCTGCCGGAGAGATGGGAGATCAGCTATAAGGACCTCAAATTCTACGTGCGCCCCACCGGCTTCAAGCACACCGGCCTGTTCCCCGAGCAGGCGGTGAACTGGGACTGGATGAGCGGCCTCATCCGCGGGGCGAAGCGGCCCGTGCGGGTGCTGAACCTGTTCGGCTACACCGGCGGGGCTACCCTGGCCTGCGCCGCCGCCGGCGCCCATGTGACCCATGTGGACGCCGCCAAGGGCATGGTGCAGTGGGCGGGGGAAAACCGGGCCCTCACCGGCATCGACGAGACCAGGGTGCGCTGGATCGTGGACGACGCGCTGAAATTTGTCCTCCGGGAGCAGCGGCGGGGCAACAGCTACGAGGGCATCCTGATGGACCCGCCCTCCTATGGGCGCGGCCCCGGCGGCGAGGTGTGGAAGCTGGAAAACGAGCTGTTCGGCTTGGTGAGCGAGTGCGCCAGGCTCCTGAGCGACAAGCCGCTGTTTATGCTCATCAACAGCTACACCACCGGCCTGCAGCCCGCCGTGCTGAACAACATGCTGACCATGACCGCGGCCCGGGGCCGGGGCGGCCTCGTCACGGCGGACGAGATTGTGCTGCCCGTGACCGAGGGCGGCGTGCTGCCCTGCGGGGCCAGCGGCCGCTGGCAGGCGGAGTGACGGGCATGGAGGAGACGAAGCGCCTGGAGACCCTGCGGGCGGGGAAATACGAGATTCCCATATTATACCTTGACAATCACCTGCTGGGCGTGGTGAAGCCCCGCAACATGCCCGTTCAGGCGGACGAGTCCCGGGACCTTGACCTGTTGACCGCGCTGAAGGGCTATGTGGGCGAGAAGTTCATGAAGCCCGGCGCGGTGTATCTGGGGCTGGTGCATCGGCTGGATCGGCCGGTGGGCGGGGTCATGGTGTTCGCCCGCACGTCGAAAGCCGCCGAGCGGCTGAGCCGGGATTTCGCGGGCCACGACATGGAGAAGCGCTATCTGGCCGTGGTGAAGGGCGAATTGAAGGAGCCCCGGACGCTGGAGGACTGGCTGGTGAAGGACGGGAAGACCGGCATGGTGCGGGTGTGCCGTCCGGATGAGCCCGGCGCGAAGCAGGCCCGGCTGGTGACCACGCCTATCGCCGCCCGGGAGGGGCTCACGCTGGTGGATGTGGAGCTCATGACGGGCCGGGCCCATCAGATCCGGGTGCAGCACATGAACGCGGGCTTTCCCCTGTGGGGCGACGCCCGCTACGGCGGCGGCCGACCGGGGGAGCAGATCGCGCTGTGGGCGTATCGGCTCACGGTGACCCATCCCACCCTGAAGACGCCGGTGACGCTGTGCGCCGCGCCGCCGGAGGACGGGGCATGGCGGCTGTTCCGGGCGGAGATGGAGAATTTGCCATGAAAAGGGAAAAGCAGAAGGAAAAGAAGCGGCAGAAGGTCTCGCCGAGAGACGCGAAGCCCAGCGGCGTGGCGATCACCTTTCTGTGCTGCGTGCTGGGCGTGCCCACCTGCGCGAAGATGCTGCCCGGCATCGTGGCGGCGGACGTGATGGCCTCGCTGCAGGCGGGGGTGCTGCTGGGCGTGGCGTATCTGCTGCTGCGGCCGGGGCTGAAGCTATTAACGCTGCCCATCGGGTGCCTGACCCTGGGGCTCACGAATTTCGCCATCGACGTGGGGCTGCTGTACGGCTGCGCGTACCTCATCGAGGGCTTTTCGGTGGAGAGCGTCATTTCCGCCATCGGCACGGCGATGCTGATCAACGGCATCAGCGCCATCGCGGGTGGGTTCAGGTAGAATGAAAAACTGGGAATTGCGGATGTGAAAGACATGGAGATTACGGAAAAGATTCTTGCCTACCTGAAAGAGACATATCAGCCGGATGCGATTGTTATCTATGGTTCATTTGCCGATGGAAGTGCGAATGAGGGCAGCGATTTCGATGCGCTTGTCATTGCGGACAAAGGAAGAACGCACGATTCATCTGTGATTGACGGCATTGTCCTC
>CADARO010000028.1 GCA_902790345.1 uncultured Eubacteriales bacterium
CAGCCGGGGGATGGCGGGCGCGTCGTATCTCAGCTGGGAGGCGCGCTCCTCGATGGTCATTTGGGCGACCAGCGCTTCCGCCTGCCGCCGTGCTTCGGTGCGATTCATCCCGATACAGCCCTCTCTCATGGGCGCGTCATTTCACGGCGCGCCTTTTTTTCCATATATAATATATCTGTTCGCCCACGCCTTGTCAAGGACGATTGAATGAAAAAAGGGGCCGGACCGACATGCCGTCGATCCGGCCCAACCCGTTATTCGTCTTCCTCCGCCCAGCCCGCCGCGCTGGCGTCGGTCAGGCCCTCGCCGATGATGTAGGCCACCGCGCCGGCCCCCGCCATGATGAGGGCCACGGCCTGGGTGGCGCTGCCCTCGTCCACCCGCAGGGCGATGAGCAGCATGCCCACGAAGTCGGCCACCGCCGCCCAGAACTTGCGGCTGGTCAGCTTGCGTCTCCAGTTTATCATGTTCGTTTCCTCACTTTCGCTCGATCAGGTAGTCGTCGATCTCCGCCAGGCTGCCCTCCAGTCGGTCCACGCTGTTGCCGTTGACCTGGTGGCTCAGCAGCGCCCGCACGCCCCGCAGCATAATAGTGGACTGGGTGTCGATCTTTTCGATGCGCTCGTCCAGCTCGTCCATGCGGCGCTTGTCGCTGGCCAGCAGGGCGTCGTGTCGGTCCACCCGCCCGGCCAGCGCCGCCATGGGGCTTTCCCGCTCCTTCCGTTCCTCCCGGCGGTGCTTCCGCGCGGCCATGAGGGCGTTGTAGGCCGCCACACAGGCTAGGGCGAAGGCCGCCGTGGCCATGAGCTGCTCGAAGGTGATGTCAGCCACGCTCCATCACCGCCTTGGCCTTCGGCCACTTTTCCCGCAGCAGCGCCACGTCCACCTCGGTCAGGCCCCGCAGGGTGACGGTGTAGGTGGGGGTCGCTCCGGTCAGCGCCGCCGCTTCCGCCGGGCCGAACAGGCCGGTTTCCGGCAGGGCGCGGTCCCGCTGGAAGGCCCTCACGGCTTCCTCGGTCTTTTTGCCGAAGTCTCCGTCCGCGCCCCACTGGCCCAGGTCATAGCCCAGCGCCAGGAGCGCCGCCTGCATGGCCCTTACATCCGCGCCTTTGTCGCCTCGCCGCAAAATCCCCTCGATTTCCTTTTCCGGGGCGCTGTCGGCGCGGCTGACGGAGGGGTCGGAAGCGCCTTAGTCGAAGTATTTGGTCATGAGGCCCCAGTAGTTGGGCCTGCGCTGTGAGAGCCTCGTCTTCACCACCCCGGCCATGACGCCCCGGGCCTCCACCAGCCACCAGTCGCCCGCCGTATGGCCCGGCTCCACCGGCTCGAAGAGATAGGCCACATGCTGGATTTTCGAGGCCCTTTCGCCCCAGAACACCGCCGCCCCGGCCACCCGGTACGCCGCCGGGATCATGCCCTCCCCCTTGGGGTCGCACCAGTCGGCGTAGTTATAGCGGGCCTTGCTGTTGATGTTTTCGCCGGTCTCCAGCTGATACACACCCTCGGCCAGGCCGTTGCAGTCCCACACGCGCGCGCACTGTTCGCGCCATTTCAGCGCCTGCGCTCGCTGGGCCGGGTCGGTGTACTGGCTGTAATACCAGCCGCCGGGCCGCCAGGCGGGCTTGACCTCCGTGAGAGCGAGATCCAGATGGCCGGTGCGCGGGTTCTGGCCATACGCGCCCATGATGTAGCCGTCGCCCCGGGCCAGGGCCTCGCCCAGGGCGCTCACGAACCGGCGGATGGGAACCCGGGCGGTCATTCGGCCTCACCCGCCGGGGCGGCCGCGTGGTGATAGCACTCCCGCTTGATGACGTCGCCCTCGCCGGTCATCATGACCACCGCGTGGGTGGGGAGCGCGCTGATGGCGGCGGCGGACAGCTTGGCGTGATACTGGCTCTCCGCGTCCCGGCGGGAGTCCACCGCCGTGACAATGTTGCCGATGGCGCCGTTGTCGTTGGTCTGCAGTTCGATGATGATGTACATGATTGTTTCCTCCTCTTTTGATTGGTCGTTGTATGGTCAGGTTACGCGGAAGCAGATGGGCAGCTTTGACTCGGTGGTGGCGGCGCGGATGGCCATGTCGCCGTAGCGCCTCACCACCACGAAGCCCGTGGTGTCGCCCTCCGCCGCCGAGGCCAGCCAGTAGATGTCGTCTATGGCGCGACCGATGGACACGCCAGGCCAGGTAGTAAACAGGGGATAGCGCATCAGGCCGCAGGCGGCGTCCCGCAGGTTGCCGATGGCCGCGCAGCCGCTGACCTCCGGCTCGAAGGGGAGCCACAGCTTGCCGATGACTGTGCTGTTGGACGTGCGGCCGCTGTCCACCAGGTCGGAGGCGCTGTAGCGGCCGGTGGCGTTGACGCGCTTTGCCGTGATGACCGCCCTCAGCGCGGCGGGCAGCCGGGAATACACTCCGTCCGCCGTGTAATCCACGGCGGCGGTCTCGCCGGGCGCGGCACCGGCGGGCACGCTGCCGGCCTCGGAGTTCAGGTAGTAGTAGGCGTTGGAGGCCATGAAGGGCACGCCCCGGCCGCTGATCCCGTTGTTGTTGTCCGCCGGGTTCATCTTCACCAGGACGGGCCAGCCCCTGCTGCCGAAGAAGTCGATGTGATTCGGCACGGCGCTGGAGCCGCTGCCCTTGTAGGTGTTCACGCCGGCCACCCGGGCGTTGAACTGAAAGCCGTTGGAGCAGGTCACGGGGATGTAGTCGCCCACGCGGATCCCGGCGAAGTTCCCCGCCTGGACGCGGGCGTGAAGCCACTGCCACTCGTCGTCATACCCGCCGATCTCCTCCCGGAAGACCTGGGTCAGATCCCGGCCCGGATAGACCCCGTTGGCCGCCGCCTGATCCAGGGCGGCATCGCTTTGCAGTGCTGAGACCGCGCTCTCCAGCAGGGCGGTGTCCGTCTGCAGCGCCAGGGCGTCGCCCTGCAGCGCGTCGATGGCGGCCTCGTGGGCCTGCAGGGTCCGATCCATGGCGGCGGCGTCGGCGCGCAGCTCAGTCCGGATCGCCTCAGCGGTGGTTCGGGCCTCGGTCTGGATGGCCGACGCGTTGGCTTCCAGGGAGGCGACGGCGGCGTCATGCGCCTCGTCCTGCCGCTGGATCAGCGCTCGCAGCCCGGCCGCCGCGCCGTCCAGCTCGGCGGTGGTGGCGAAGCAGGGGGGCGTGGAGGCCAGCACCCGATCCGCCAGCTGCAGCCCGATGAGCCTGTGCGCCTCCGGCGACGGATGGACGCCGTCCGGCAGCGCGTCAGCCCTGTTCAGCTGATTGACGGGCGAGTCGTGCAGCATGTCTACGAACTGCACGCCGTAGTGGGCGCACACCGCCTTCATGGCCTGGTAATAGTCCTCCAGCGTGTGGCCCGCCACCGGGAAGTCGACGCCCCAGTCCTCCGAGGCGACGCCCGCGCGGCAATCGAGGGGCGACACCACCACGATCTTCAGCGCCGGATTCCGGGCCTGGGCCGTCTCGATGAAGTAGCGCATGTTCAGAACCACGCTCTCCTCCGTGGCGTAGTAGGTCTTGCCGTCCACCACGGCGGTGTCTGCCGAGGGGGCAAAATGGCCGCCGGTCTGCTCATACCAGCCGTTGAAAACCGGGGAGCCGACCGGGCCGGTCACCGCCTGATAGTCGGGGGTGACGCCGGCGGCGAAGTCGATCTGCCCCAGGGCCGCGCCGCCCCGCCAGTCGTTGGCCCCCAGCATGACGGTGACGATGTCATACCGGGCAAAGTCGATGACAAAGCGCCCTTCGCCGTCCCGCCGGTCGATCTGGGCACGGAGGTTGAACCGGGGCGCTTCCGCCGTGCCCCGGGCCAGCCAGCCGCAGCCGCTCACCGCCCGATTGTCCGGCAGGAAGCCGGTGCGGGCGGCCATCCACGCGCCATAACTCCGCTCGGCGGCCTCGCCCTGCGCGCCGTTCCCATCGGAATAGCGGCCCGCCGTTATGCCGTCGCCCAGCAGCAGGTGGCGCACCGCGTTGGGCCCCGTCTCGAAGGCGGCCGGCAGCTGGGAGAGCGTCGCGCCGTTGACCTTGACTGAGGCGGATACCAGCAGATATTCGGCGTCTGCCGGCATCACCGCCGTGAAGCGCTGCCCGGCGGCGACGCCGACGCTGCGCTCCCAGCCGGGATAGTCGGAGTAGTCCGGCGCTTCGCCCTCCTCCTGGGGCACGGCGTAGCTCTTCACGGCGGCGATGGCGCCGCCCGCTTCGCCGGCGGTCAGCGTCACCCGCGACCCCGGCTTCACCGGCACCGCCCGGTGGGTGTGAGCCGGGTCGGACACGCCGATGAACGCGCCGCTGTCGCCCACCTCCCCGCTCAGCGAACCGGGATGAGGCGTGAGGGCGGTCAGCGCCGCCAGGGTGAAATCCGGCACGCGCACGGCCTGAGCCGCCTCGCTGGCCGCGGCGGAGGCCACCCGCCGGGCCTGAGCCACCGCCTGCTCCGCCTCGTCCACCGAATGGGCCGCCGCCTGGGCTGAGGCCTCCGCTTCCGCCGCCGCGTCTTCCGCCGCGCTCTGAGCGCCCCGAGCCTGGGCCGCCGCCTCGATGCCCGCCAGGATGGCGGAAGGATAGAGCCGCAGCACCGTGCCCTCCACGTCCGGCAGGGCGTACACCCGGGCGCGGAAGGGCTCGCTGTGCCAGAGCAGCGATTCCCCGGCGGAGATGGTGATGCTGCAGGTGGCGTCGCCCGGATGCTGGGTCACGGCGTTGGTGATGGTCCAAAGGCCGTCCTCCAGCTGCACCGCGTCGGCCGACGAGGCGTCGGCAGCCTGCCAGTACAGCACCTCGATCTGATCCGGCGCCAGCCTGGGCAGCACGAACCGCACCTGCTCCACGCCGGTGTCCTGTTCCACGCCCAGGTTCACCGCCCGAGGCAGCGCCCGACGCCCGTCAAACCAAACTGTCTTCATGTTGTCTGTTCCCTCCTTTTTTCTTCAAACGCGCGCAAAAAAGCCGCTCCGGGCGGAACGGCTTTTCAGAACACACGTTTGTTTATGGCATGAATTTACCATGGGGGAGGAGAGAAGTCAACGCAGTCAACCGGCAATTAACGTTTCGGTTGAAACTCGCAAACGAGGCGGTGTGAAATCAGGCGCTTTACCGGGCGGCGTTTGAGAGCATCAGCCGGATGCGGTTTTCCTGATTGACCCGGGTGGCGCCGGAGTCGTAGTCGATGGCCACCAGGTTGATCTCGGGGTGCTTTTCCTTGATGGGCTTCATCATGCCCTTGCCCACGATGTGGTTGGGCAGGCAGCCGAAGGGCTGGGCGCAGACCACGTTGTGCACGCCGCTGTCGTTCAGCTCCAGCATTTCGGCGGGCAGCAGCCAGCCTTCGCCCATCTTCACGCCGTTGTCCACCACCTCGTGGCTCAGCTCCACGATGTGCTCGAAGGGGGTGGGGGCGCGGAAGCGGCCGTCGGCCTTCATCACGTCGATGAGCTCCTTCTGCTTGCTCAGCAGGACGCGGTAGGCCGCCAGGATGAAGGGATAACGGGCCTTGCCGATGCCGTAGAGCTTTGTGTCCACCAGCTTCACATACAGGCCGAAGGTGAGGAAGTCGAACAGGCCGGGCGTCACCACCTCCGCGCCCTCGTCCACCAGCAGCTGCTCCAGGTGGTTGTTGCCCAGGGGCGAGAACTTCACGTAGATTTCGCCCACGATGCCCACCCGCACCTTCTGCTCCTCCCGGCGGGGGATGGCGGCGAATTCCTCGATGATGTGGCGGAAGATGGCCTTGGTCTGGGTGAAGTAGGTGGGGTCCTTCTTCATCTTGTCGGCCAGCTCGCCGGAGAGCCGGTCGGCCAGTTGGTCGCTCTGGCCGGGGGTGAGCTCGTAGGGCTTGCACTGATTCCTGAGCGACATCATCAGATCCCCGAACAGCACCGCGTGGATGAGCTCGATCATCAGCCGCACGGTCAGCTTGAAGCCGGGGTGCTTTTCCAGGGCGGAAAGGCTCATGGAGATCACCGGCACGTAGTCGTAGCCTGCCTTGGCCAGGGCCTTTCTGAGGAGGTTGATGTAGTTTGAGGCCCGGCAGCCGCCGCCGGTCTGGAAGTAGATCAGCGCCACCTTGTGGGGGTCGTATCGGCCGCTCTGGATGGCGGAGATGAACTGGCCGATGACCAGAATGGCCGGGTAGCAGGTGTCGTTGTGCACGTATTTGAGGCCGGTCTCGATGATGGAGGGATCGTCGGTCTCCAGAAGCTCCATGTGGTAGCCGTGGTTTCTCATCACCTGCATCAGCAGCCGGAAGTGCAGCGTGAGCATGTTGGGGGCCAGGATGGTGTAGTCCTTCTTCATCTCCTCGGTGAAGGGCACGTAATAGGGCTTTTCGGATGGCATGGTCTGTGGCCTCCCTACTTTTCTTCCAGCGCGCCGATGAGGCTCCGCAGGCGGATGCGGACCGCGCCGAGGTTGGTGATTTCGTCGATCTTGATCTGGGTGTAGTATTTGCCGTGGGCCTCCAGAATGGCGCGCACCTCGTCGGTGGTGATGGCGTCCACGCCGCAGCCGAAGGACACCAGCTGCACCAGCTGGGTGTCCTCGTGCTCCGAGGCGTACTGGGCGGCGCGGTAGAGCCGGGAGTGATAGGTCCACTGGTTCAGCACCTTCACCCGGGGCAGGCTGGCCAGGTCGAACACGCTGTCCTCGCTCACCACCACGAAGCCCAGGGAGGCGGCCAGCTTGTCGATGCCGTGGCTGATCTCCGGGTCGATGTGGTAGGGGCGGCCCGCCAGGATCATCACGCGCCTGCCGTGCTCCCGGGCGAAGGCTAGGGCCTTTTTGCCCTCCTCACGCACGGCGGCCATGTAGTCCTTCTGGGCCTTCATGCCGGCCTGAACGGCGCGCTTCACATCGCCCTTTCTGAAGGACTGACCCGGGAAGGACTCCGCCAGGAAGCGGCAGAACTCCTTGGAAAGCTCCTTCTCGCTGTTGATGTTGAGGAAGGGATAGAGGAACTTCACATCCTTCAGCCGATCCATGTTGCCGTGCAGCAGCTGGGAGTAGTAGGCCACCACCGGGCAGTTGTAGTGGTTGTCGCCGCCCTCGTCCAGGTTGTAGCTCAGGCAGGGATAGAAGATGGCGTCCACGCCCTCGTCGATCAGCGTCTCGATGTGGCCGTGCATGATCTTGGCCGGGTAGCAGGCGGTGTCGGAGGGGATGGAGAACTGTCCCTTCTCGTAGATTCGCCGGGTTGACGGCCCGGAGAGCGCCACCTCAAAGCCCAGACCCGTGAATATGCCGTGCCACAGGGGCGCCAGCTCCAGCATGCCCAGGGCCATGGGCAGGCCGATGCGGCCGCGCCGGTTTTCGCCGGCGGGCAGGCCGTAGATGAAGTCCCGCTTGTATTCGTACAGGTTGGGCAGCTTCTCGCCGCTGAGTTTGATGCCCGCACCTTTCTCGCACTGGTTGCCGGTGATGAAGCGCCGGCCGCCGGAGAAGGTGTTCACGGTCAGATGGCAGTGGTTGGTGCAGCCCTGGCACACGGCGGACTTGGCGGTGTGCTGGAAGGATTCAAGCGCCTCGGCCGAAATGAGATTGCTCTTTTCCAGCCGCATGGCGTACAGCGCCGCGCCGTAAGCGCCCATGAGGCCCGCGATGGCCGGGCGCACCACCTGGCCGCCCAGCTCCTTCTCGAAGGCCCGCAGCACGGCGTCGTTCAGGAAGGTGCCGCCCTGCACCACGATGTTCTCGCCCAGCTCCTTCGGGGAATTGGCGCGGATGACCTTGTATATGGCGTTTTTCACCACGCTGATGGACAGGCCGGCGGAGATGTCCTCCACCGTGGCGCCCTCCTTCTGGCTCTGCTTCACGGAGGAATTCATGAACACGGTGCAGCGGCTGCCCAGGTTCACCGGCGCGGTGGACCTGAGGCCCAGCTTCGCGAATTCCGCGGCGGTGTGGCCCATGGAGCGGGCGAAGGTCTCGATGAAGGAGCCGCAGCCGGAGGAGCAGGCCTCGTTCAGGGTGATGGAGTCGATGGCCCCGCCCCGAATCTTGAAGCACTTGATGTCCTGCCCGCCGATGTCGATGATGAAGTCCACGTTGGGCCGGAAATACCGGGCGGCGGTGTAGTGGGCGATGGTCTCCACCACGCCGATGTCCACGCCGAAGGCGCTCTTCACCAGCTCCTCGCCGTAGCCCGTGACCGCGCTGCCGCAGACGCTGATTTTTTCGCCGCACAGGGCGCGGATCTTTTGAAGCTCGCCCCTGATGATGCCCACCGGGTTGGCCTGGTTGGAGCTGTAGTAGCTGTAGAGGATCTCTTTGTCCTTTGAAAGCAGCACCAGCTTTGTCGTCGTGCTGCCGCAGTCGATGCCCAGCCAGGCCGGGCCCTCGTAGGTCGAGGGGTCCCGCGCGGGCACGGTGGCTTTTGCGTGGCGCTCCGCGAAGGCGCGGTAGTCGGCCTCGTCCTTAAACAGGGGCTCCAGGCGGCTGGACACGGCGTGGGCGTTCAGCGCGCCGCGAAGGGCGGCTTCCAGCGTGCCCTCGGTGAAGGTCTTGCCGGCGGTGCGGGCGTAGATGGACGCGCCGATGGCCACGGCGAAGCGGCCGTATTCGGGGAACACGGCCTCGGTTTCATTCAGCTTCAGCGTTTCGGCGAAGCGCTTTCTCAGGCCCTTGCAGTAGTACAGCGGCCCGCCCAGAAACAGCACCTTTTTTTCGATGGTGCGGCCCTGAATGAGCCCGGCGATGGTCTGATTCACTACGGCCTGATAGATGCTGGCGGCCAAGTCTTCCTTGCGGGCGCCCTGATTGAGCAGGGGCTGGATGTCGGTCTTGGCGAACACGCCGCAGCGGGAGGCGATGGGGTAGAGGCGCTCGGCCTGAAGGCTCAGCCTGTCCATTTCCTCAACGGACACGTCCAGCAGCGTTGCCATCTGGTCGATGAAGGCCCCGGTGCCGCCGGCGCAGGAGCCGTTCATGCGCTCGTCGATGCCGCCCTTGAAGAAGATGACCTTGGCGTCTTCGCCGCCCAGCTCGATGACCGTGCCGGCCTCGGGCTCCAGCGCCTTCACGGCCTCGCTGGTGGCGTACACCTCCTGCACGAAGGGGATGCCCGCCGCCTCGGCCAGGCCCATGCCCGCCGAGCCGGAAATGGCCGCGGTGAAGGTCTTGCCCGCGATGAGATGGCGGATGTCCCGGGCCATGGTATACAGCTTTTGCCGCACCTGGGAGAGGTGCCGTTCGTATTTTTGATAGAGTATTTTGTCGCCCTCGGCCAGCACCAGCTTTGCCGTGGTGGAGCCGATGTCAATGCCCAGACTGAGCGTGGGGTTCATGCGTGTTTTCCTCCGATTGCCTCCGGAAACGAGGCCGCGTGTAAACCTATTCTGATCTACTATAGCACGGCAATATGAAGGAAAAACCCGCATTTATGTAAATTAGCGGGTCTTTAGCGGGTATAATATGAAGAGAAAACACGTCGCGTTGACGGGGATGACGCAATGATGCTATAATGGATTCGCTGAACAATGATCGGGCATTTACCTGAAATCATCTGGAAGAAGAAGGAGTGAAAAGTCCATGCCGCTTCTCGAAATAATCGTTTTCGGCCCGCCATTGGCGCTCATCGCCGCGGCGATCTATTTCGCCGTGAAGGGCTGCACGCGGAGCCAGTGGATGACCGTGGGCCTCGTGGCCGGGGGCTACATCATAACCGCGCTGGTGTTCCTGATTTCGCTGGCGGGTGCCCACTGGGTGGAACGCGCCATCTGGATCGGCTTCGGTGTGCTCTTCTGGCTGTTTCTGATGGGGCTGATGAACCGCCGGTGGAAGCTGCTGGCCGCGCTCGGCGTGGGTCTTGTCCTGCTTGGCGGCGCGCAGTGGGGCTTTTCCGCCTTTCAGGATTACAAGAAGTCCATCACCGTGCCGGATGGATTTAACTGGTACGATTACCTGCCCACGCCGGACAATCCCCTGGTGGCGACGCTGGACGAGCCCTCCACGCTGCGCCTGAGCGGCGAGCGCGAACTGCCCCGGCTGGACGGCGCCACGGCGCTCTATCCCGTCTACGCCGCCTTTGCCCGGGCTGTCTATCCGGAGGATCTGCTGGAGGACTGGTCCTTTGCGAGGAGACATGTGGGATGCTACACCACGAGCATGGCCTACATGGAAATCGTCGACGGCCAGAGAGACATTGTCTTCGTGGCCGGGCCCAGCGAGGAGCAGGAGGCATACGCCGCCGAACAGGGCGTGGAGCTGGTCTACACCCCCATTGGCCGGGAGGCCTTCGTGTTCTTCGTGAACCCGCAAAACCCCGTGGAGGACGTGACGCTGGATGAGCTGCGGCGGGTCTATGCCGGCAAAATCACGCAATGGAAGGAGCTGGGCGCGAAGGGCATGGGCGACATTCTGGCCTTCCAGCGCAGCGAGGGCAGCGGCAGCCAGACGGCGCTGGAGCGCTTCGTGATGGGGGACACGCCCCTCATGGCGGCCCCGAAGGAGAACGTGGTAGGCGACATGATGGGCATCGTTGAGCGGGTGTCGCCCTACCGGAATTTCAAAAACGCCATCGGCTACTCCTTCCGGTTTTACTGCACGGAGCTTTTGAAGGGCTTCGACGTGAAGCTGCTCTCGATCAACGGCGTGGCCCCCACGAAGGAGAACATCGAAAACGGCGCATATCCCCTGGCGTCGTCTTTCTACGCCGTGACCCGGGCCGACGCGGACGACCGGGTGAAGGCGTTCGTGGACTGGATCACCGGCCCCCAGGGGCAGGCGCTGGTTGAAAAGGCAGGATACACGCCGGTTTCGGGTGGGGCGCAATGATAAAAAACCCCGTTGCCAACGGGGTGGGCTGTGTTGTATAATCAGGGCAAAAGATGAGCGAAAGGAAGCTGAGCCCATGGATACCATCATGTTTCTCTGCGGCAGAAAGCAGGCCATTTACAACGCCTACACAGCGGCGCAGATCGCCGACCATCCCGTCGTGGAGACGGGGGAGCTGGAGGAGGGCCGCGCCTACGGCGAGGTGGAGACCATCTTCTCCACCTGGGGCATGCCGGCGCTGAGCGAGGAGGACATCGCCCGCGTCTTCCCCAATTTGAAGGAAATCTTCTACGCGGCGGGCACGGTGCAGGCCTTCGCCCGGCCCTACATGGCCCGGGGCGTGCGCATTTTCTCCGCCTGGGCGGCCAACGCCGTGCCGGTGGCGGAGTTCACGCTGGCCCAGATCCTGCTGGCCAACAAGGGCTTCTTCCAGCTGGACGGCATCTATCGCCGGGAGGGCTTTAAGGCCGCCCGGGACTACGCGGAGCGCTTCTATGGCAACTACCACAACCGCGTGGGCCTGCTGGGCGCGGGCATGGTGGGCAAAAAGGTGATCGAGCTGTTGAAGCCCTTCGCCCTGGACGTGCTGGTGTTCGACCCGTTCCTGCCGGATGAGACGGCGGAGGCGCTGGGCGTCGAAAAGACCTCCCTGGAGGCAATCTTTGAAACCTGCCCCATCGTGTCCAACCACCTGGCCAACAACGCCCAGACCGTGGGCATGCTGAATTACGCGCTGTTCTCCAGAATGTCGCCCTACGGCGTGTTCATCAACACCGGCCGCAACAGCCAGGTGGTGGTGCCGGACCTGATCCGCGCCATGCGGGAGGAGCCGGGCCGCACCGCCCTGCTGGACGTGACAGACCCCGAGGAGCCCCTGCCCCTGGATCACGAGCTGTTCACCGTGCCCAACATCCAGATCACCCCTCACCGGGCGGGCAGCTGCCGGGGCGAGGTGTATCGCATGGGCGATTACATGATGGAGGAATACCGGCGCGTCCACGCCGGCGAAGCGCCCCGCTGGGAAGTGACGCTGGAGATGCTCAAAACCATGGCCTGACCGGGCCTAGAGCGCCAGCGAAAACACGCCGCCCTCGAAAAATATGTCGTTTCCCGACTCGTCCTTGTAGAAGGACACCTGTTCCGTTTTCACCAGTTCAAACCCCAGCTTTTTCAGCAGCCTCACGGAGGGCGCGTTGCCCAGCGCTGTGCCCGCCGTGAGGCTTTTCGCGCCTTCCTGCCGCAGGGCGTTGATGATCGCCCGCAGCGCCTCCCCCGCATAGCCCTGGCCATGGAACGCCGCGTCGAAGCAGTAGCCGCACTCGTAGACGCCCACGTCCCGCTCGTGGCAGGCCACGTAGCCGATGACCCGCCCATCCAGACACACCATGTAGAACCGATGCGCCGCGCACTGAACGGCGGCCCACCGCGCCGCCCGGGCCCTCACCTCTTCCTCTTCCGTGGGATGGGGCTTGTCAAACCGCGCGTAGGGCGACGGTCGGAAGCTGTCCCATATGCCCTTCAAAGCCCGCCAGTCCCCCTCCTCCGCCGGCCTCAGCAATAGCCGCTCCGTAATAATTCTCATAAAACTCCCCGTTCCCTTTTCAAGGTAACTAATATTCCCCATTCCCCATTCCCCATTCCCCATTGCGAAGCGCCTCCAGCGCTTCGCGCAGAAACGCTCCGCACTCGCATCGCACCGCGTAGTGGGCGTACTGGAAGATGGGGGCGTCCGGATCGGTGTTCACCGCCACGATGGTCTGGGCGGCCACCCCCGCCATGTGCTGGATGGCCCCGGAAATGCCCAGGGCGATGTACAGCCGGGGCGACACCGTCTTGCCCGTCTGGCCCACCTGCCGGGCGTAGGGGAGAATCCCCGCGTCCACCAGCGGCCGGCTGGCCGACAGCGCCCCGCCAAGCCGCTTCGCCAGCGCCTCCGCCAGGGCGATGTTCTCCGCCCCGCCGATGCCCTGACCCACCGACACCAGCACGTCCGCCTCGCCGATGTTGATCTCGCTGCCCGCGGCGATCCGCTGAATGAGTTCCACCGCGCCGCCCGAGGACACGGGCCGCTCCACCACCACCGGACAGAGGCGCGTCTCGTCCGGCAGGGGGGCGCGGAACACCTTCGGCCGCACCGTGGCCATTTGGGGCCGCCGGTCCGGGCAGACGATGGTGGCCATCAGGTTGCCGCCGAAGGCCGGGCGGGTCTGCAGCAGCAGGCCGGTGTCCGGGTCGATGGCCAGGCCGGTGCAGTCCGCCGTGAGGCCGGTGTTCAGCCGGGCCGCCAGCCGGGGAGCCAGGGAGCGCCCGAAGGCCGTGGCGCCGATGAGCAGCGCTTCCGGCCGGTATTTATTGACCAGCGCCGCCAGCTCGTCCGTCTGGGCCAGCTCGTCCGGGCAGTCGCAATCCACGCACAGCGCCGCGTCCGCGCCGTAGCGCCCCAGGAAAGCCGCCTCCGCCGCGCCGCCCACCAGCACCGCCGTGACGGCGCTGTTCATGGCCCTGGCCAGCCGGGCGGCCTGCCCCAGCAGCTCGAAGGCCACGGGGCGGATGCCCTCCCGGCCCCGCTCGCAGTAGACCCACAGCCCGCCGGGCCTGATCGTATCCGTCATGCGCGTCCCTCCGTTTCTATGAGCCGCTTTTCAACGAGCCGCCGAATGAGCGCCGCCGCCTGCTGGGCCGGCGTGCCCTCGATGATTTCCGCCTTCACGGTGAGGTCGGGCCGCTCTGTCTTCACCACCCGGGTGGCCGAGCCGGTCAAGCCCGTGTCCGCCGGATCCATGCCCAGATCCTCCCGGCTCCAGCGGATGACATTCGCCGCCTCGCCCCGGAAGATGCCAGTGATGCTGGGCAGACGCGGCACGTTGATTTCCTTCAGCACCGTCACCAGCGCGGGCAGCTTCACCCGCACCCGGACATAGCCGTCGTCGGTGAGCCGCCGGGCGGTGAGAAAGCCGCCCTCCACGGCCTCGATTTCGGCCACGTCGCTCACGTGGGGTATGCCCAGGTTCTCCGCCAGCATGGGGCCCACCTGGGCGGTGTCCCCGTCGGTGGCCATGCGGCCGCACAGGATCAGGTCGGGCAGTCCCGCCTTCCGAACGGCGGCGGCCAGCGTGCGGGCGGTGGCCAGGGTGTCCGAGCCGGCGAAGGCCCGGTCGGTGAGCAGGATCGCCTCGTCCGCCCCCACGGCGATCACCCGCCGGAGCATGGCTTCCGCCGCCGGAATGCCCATGGTGAGGGCGGTGACGGCGCCGCCCAGACGCTCCTTGAGCCGCGCGGCCTCCTCCACGGCGAAGGCGTCGAAGGGGTTCAGGATGGCCTCCGCGCCTTCGCGGATGATGGTGTGAGTCACCGGGTCCAGCCGCGTCTCATTGGACGCGGGCACCTGCTTCACGCAGACGAATATCCTCATGCCTCCGCCTCCCCGTCCATGGTGAGTATGTTGCCCGGCCCCAGCAGGAGCTGCGGGTCGAAGGCGCGTTTCAGGGCGATGAGCGAGTGCATCCGCTCCGGGCCGTACATGATCAGCGCCAGTTTTTTCTTGATCTTGCCCGCGCCGTGCTCGGCGGAGATGCTGCCGCCCATGCGGTGCACGTCCCGGGCCCACTTCTCGAAGATCCGATGGCCCTGCTCGTATTCTTCCTTCGTGCGGGCCAGGATGTTGGGGTGCACGTGGTTCTCCCCGATGTGGCCGAAGATGATCCAGTGAAGCGACGTGGCGGACAGGTCCTTTTTGTAGATGTGGAACAGCTCGTCGAAGTGCTGATCGTCCACCGCCATGTCCGTGGAGAGGATGGTGATGCAGGGCTCCTTCTTCTTGTTCTCCTCGATGATGAGGTCGATGGTCTCCGGCACGGAATGGCGGAAGAGGAGCAGCTGCTCCAGCTCCAGCTGATCCCGGGCCACCCAGGTGCGGGCCGGGTCGCCGCCCACGGCCTCGATCACCGCCGCCAGATCCCGCAGGATGGGGGACATGGCCGCCGGGTCGTCTCCGTTAAACTCCACATACACGCCGCAGTTGTAGTGATCCGGCAGGGGCTGCAGCTGGCGGAAGGCGGGGGTGATCGCCTTCTGGGCCATGACCATGTCCAATGCGTGCTTGTCGAAGAACTCGATGGAGGCCGCCCGGTGGGGGAAGGCGGGCACCCCGGCGTCCGAACGGCCCTTCACCGCCCGCACGTAGGCCAAGGCGTTTTCGTCGTCCGGGAAGAAGGCCGTGAGCCCCCACAGGTGCTTCGGCGCGGGCATGAGCTTCAGCTCCAGCTCGCTGATGAGCCCCAGCGTGCCCTGGCTGCCCATGAACAGATCAACCAAGTCCATGTTCTCCCGGATGAAGTAGCCCGCGTCCTTGATGTCCGGCGTGTCGAAGGGTGGCAGCTCCGCCTCGAAGGTCTCGCCGCCCTCAATGGGCAGGGATATGTGCCGCCCCTTGGCCCTGTCCCGGCCCCGGATGAGGCTGGTCACCCGACCGTCCGACAACACCACCCGCAGGGCGTTCACATGGGCCCGGGTGCAGCCGTAGAGCACGCTGCGGGCCCCGCAGGCGTTGCAGGCCGCCATACCACCCAGGCTGGCAGTGGGCTCGGTGGGATCGGGCGGGAAGAACAGCTGACCCGGCTTCACCGGCCTCAGCGCCTCGATGGAGGCCTCGTCCCAGCCGGACAGGTCGAAGGCCTTGGCTGAGAGCGCCCGCCGCAGCTGGGTGAGCCGCAGGCCGGGCTGCACCCGCAGGTAATACGCGCCGTCCTCGTCCCGGCGAAGGCCCAGGATCTTATTCATGCGGGACAGGTTCAGCGCCAGGCCCCGCTGGGGGCTGGCCCCGCCCGCCAGGCCGGTGAGCCCGCCCTGAGCGGTGAGGGGCACCCGGTTTTCCGCGCACCACCGAACCACCTGGCAAAGCGCCGCCTCGTCGGTGGGAAAGGCGATGTAGTCCGCCTGGCCCATGGTGCGGGACTCGTCGAACAGGTAGTCCGCGTAGTCCTTCGTCATTCTCCGAATGAGCTTCACGTTTGATTTTCCCCTTTCCATCTGCTGCGTTTCATGGTATAATCATACAGTCAATACGCAGGAAGGCGGCTCAAGAATGAATATGATGAATAATGAAACCCTCGACGGCCTCCGCGCCCGCTACGAGGCGTTCAAGGCCCGGGGGCTGAAGCTGGACATGTCCCGGGGCAAGCCGGACGCGGCTCAGCTGGAGCTGTCCCGGCCCATGCTGGACCTGAGAGACGGTTTCCTCAGCGAGGACGGAACCGACACCCGCAACTACGGCGATCCCCTGGGCATCCCGGAGGCGCGGCGGCTGTTCGGCGCGCTGCTGGGGGTGGACCCGGCTCAGGTGATCGTGGGGGGCAGCGCCAGCCTGAATCTGATCTTCGACGCGCTCACCCGGGCTGTGCTCCACGGTCCGCTGCCGGGAGACACCCCCTGGGGGAAGCTGCCGGGCGCGAAGATCCTCTGCCCTGTGCCGGGCTACGACTGGCACTTCGGCATGTGCGACACCCTGGGGCTGGAGGTCGTGCCCGTGCCCACCTATGACGACGGCCCGGACATGGATATGATCGAGTCGCTGGTTCGCGACCCGGCGGTGAAGGGCATGATCTGCGTGCCAATGTACGGCAACCCCTCCGGCGTGACCTATTCGGATGAAACCGTCGACCGGCTGGCCCGGATGGACACCGCCGCCCCGGATTTCCGCATCATCTGGGACAACGCCTACTGCGCGCATCACCTGTATCCGGAGGCGGAGCGCCGGGATCACCTCAAGAACATGTACGCGGCCTGCGCGGCGGCGGGGCATGAGGATCGGGTGCTCATGTTCACCTCCACCTCGAAGATGACCTTCGCGGGCGGCGGCGTGTCCTCCATGGCGGCAAGCCCCCGGAACATCGCCCGGCAGGCGGCGCTGATGACCTATCAGCTGGTGTGCTACGACAAGGTGAATCAGCTGCGGCACGCCCGGTTCCTGCCTGATCTGGCCGCCGTGGAGGCGCATATGATGAAGCACGCGGCCATCATCCGGCCCAAGTTCGAGCTGGTGCTGGAGGTGCTGGAGCGGGAGCTCTCCGGCCTGGCCCGGTGGAGCAAACCCCGGGGCGGCTACTTCATCTGCTTCTACGCCCCGAAGGGCTGCGCGAAGCGGATCGTTCAGCTCTGCGCCGAGGCGGGGGTCACGCTCACCCCAGCAGGCTCTCCCTATCCCCACGGATATGACCCCGACGACAGCGTCATCCGCATCGCCCCCACCTATCCGCCCCTGGAAGAGCTCCGGCAGGTGATGGAGCTGTTCCCCCTGGCGGTGAAAATCGCGGCGATGGAAATGCGCAATTAGGGGTCTGGCGGCATCGGGGTACTCAGCCCTTTCCCCCTGAATCCCCTGCATGGCTTTTTGTGCAATGGCATTTCGATTTGCGCCAGCGAGGTGCAGGGCGGAGCCCTGCTCAGTGTGGGCGAAGCCCACAACAAACTTTTCCCCCGTCCCCATGATGAATGGGGAAGGGGGTTGGGGGGAAAGGGCATACTACCCCGATTGACGCCAGACCCAAATTGCGCATTGCGCATTGCAAATTGCGAATTGTTTCAGTTGTTCGTGTAGTTCTCCAGGAACCGCCTCGTCCGCTCCTGCTTCGGATTGTCGATCACGTCGGCGGGCTTGCCGTATTCGATGACCACGCCGGAGTCCATGAACATCACGTTGTCGGCCACCTGCCGGGCGAACTGCATCTCGTGGGTGACGATGATCATGGTGGTGTTCCGCGCGGCCAGGGAGCGGATGACGTTCAGCACCTCGCCGGTGAGCTCCGGGTCCAGTGCGGAGGTGGGCTCGTCGAAGCACAGGATATCCGGGTTCAGCGCCAGCGCCCGGGCGATGGCCACCCGCTGCTGCTGGCCTCCGGAGAGCTGATGCGGGTAGTTCTCCGCCTTGGCGGACAGGCCCACCGAGGCCAGGAGCGCCTTGCCGTTGGCGTGGATCTCCTCCAGAATGGCCTTTTTGTTTGCCTTGTAGTCCGGCCGCTCTTTGGCCAGCAGCTCGCTGGCCAGCACCACGTTCTGAAACGCGGTGTACTGGGGGAACAGGTTGAAGGACTGGAACACCAGCCCGAAGTGTAGGCGGTTGCGGCGCATCTCCGCGCCGGACATGGCGCCCTTCTTCGCCGCGTCGAAGATCACCTCGCCGTTCACCCGGATGTCGCCCCGGTCGGGGGTCTCCAGGTAGTTGAGGCAGCGCAGCAGCGTGGTCTTGCCGCTGCCGGGAGGAGCCGATGATGGCCAGCGACTCGCCCTTTTCCAGGGAGAAGCTGATGTCCTTCAGCACCTCGGTGGCGCCGAAGCTCTTGCCCAGGTTGTTCACTTCAAGGATTGCCATGTGTCATTCTCCTCCTGTCAGGCGCGGAAGTAGTCCATGCGGCGTTCGATCCAGCCGAGCAGCAGCGTCAGAATGCCGTTGAACAGCAGGAAGTAAAGGCCCGTGGAGAACAGGGGCCCGATGAGGCCCTGCTTGGTGTAGCGCTCGGCCACCATGATGATCTCCGCCACGCCGATCACCCGGGAGAGGGCGGTGTCCTTCACCAGGGTGATGACCTCGTTGCCCATGGAGGGGGTGATGCGCTTGACCACCTGCAAAAGCACCACCTTGAAGAAGATCTGTCCCCGGGTCATGCCCAGCACCGCGCCGGCCTCGTACTGGCCATTGGGAATGCTCTCGATGCCGCCGCGGTAGATCTCGGAGAAGTACGCGGCGTAGTTGATGACGAAGGCCACCAGCGTGGCCACCATGCGGTTGCGCATGGGCATGCCGAACAGCAGGCCCGGCGCATAGAGCACCACGAACAGCTGCAGCATCAGCGGCGTGCCCCGAATGACCCACACGAACACCCGGGTGAGCCAGCGCAGAGGCTTGAACTTCGTCATGGAGCCGAAGGTGATGATGAGGCCCAGGGGAATCGCCATGAGCAGCGTCAGCGCGAAGATGCGCAGGTTTTCGCCGAAGCCGCCGAACAGCACCTTGATGATTTCCAGCATGGAGAGCTTCCTTTCAATGCACAATTGGCAATGCGCAATTCGCAATTAAGAGTCAACGACCGGGGTAGGGGATTGGTCGCCATTGTGAATCAATGGCCGGGAACAAGGCGCAATTCGCAATTGGCCGCGCTGATCGGGTTTCTCCGAATTGCGCATTGCGAATTGCGAATTGCGAATTCTATTCAGCCGTTATGTTTCGCGCTTCGTCCGTTATTCCGCTTCCACCGGCACCAGCGCGTCGGTCAGGCCATACTTGGCGGCGATTTCGGCCACGGTGCCGTCCAGGGTCAGCTCCTTGATGGCCGCATTGAGCTTCTCGGTGGCGTCGCTGCCCTTGCGGAAGGCGATGCCGTACTCCTGCAGGCCGAAGTTGTTGTCCAGATTGACCACCATGTCGGCGTAGTCGGTGCCTTCGCCCACCATGGCCAGCGCGCACACGCTGTCAACCAGGGCCAGATCGGCGGTGCCGGCCTTGACCTCCATCAGCGCCTTGGCCATGGAGTCCACGGCGGTGTAGTTGGCGTCGGCGAAGAATTCCTTGGCGGAAACCACCACGGTCTCGTCGTCCTCGATGGTGCCCAGCAGCTTGCCCTCGCCCGTGGAGCCCTGCTCAGCCACCACGTAGGCGCCGGCGATGTTCTGAAGCAGCGCGTCGATCTTGTCCGCCTTGGCCACGATGGCCTGGGTGTTATAGAGGTACGGGTTGGAGATGGACATGTTCTGCTTGCGCTCCTCGGTGATGCACATGCCGTTCCAGATGCAGTCGATGTTCTTGGAGTTCAGCTCGATCTCCTTGGAATCCCAGTTGATCTCGATGAATTCGATCTCAACGCCCAGCTTCTCGCCCACGGCCTTGGCCAGCTCCGTGTCGAAGCCCACGAACTCGTCGCCCTCGTAGTAGTTCATGGGGGCGAACAGCGTCATGCCGATGACCATCTTGCCCTTGCCCTCGATGTACGCCCAGTCGGATTCGTCCGCCGTGGCCACGCTCGCGAAGACACCCATCATCAGGATAACCGCCAGAACCAGAGACATGATCTTTTTCATTGCTTTTTCCTCCCGCGTTTTGCTCTGTTGTTTTACCGCTTTAGAGCGGTGAATCAAGTAACTGTGGATACTATACCACGTCACCACGCTAAAGTCAATGGGGTTTTTGCGATTTAACAGAGAGGTTACAGAGGGGAACGGAATATTGACACTTTTGCGCTTTTTCATTATAATAACCTACAAAGTATGCTGATCACACGGGAGGTCAACGCAATGAAGATCATCCGCCTGTTGGTTTTGAGCGCGCTGGTGGCGCTGATGGCGCTGGGGTTTTGCGCGGAAGCGGAGGGACTGCTCCTGCCGGACTCGCTGGAGGTGGTGGGGGAAGAGGCGTTCTACGGCGCGGAGGCGCTGGATGAGGTGACGCTGCCCGATGGCGTTCGCCGGGTGGAGAGCCTGGCCTTTGCCCAGAGCTCGCTGACGCGCATCGGTCTGCCGGAGTCGGTGGAATACATCGCCCCGGACGCCTTCGACGGCTGCCAGGGCCTGACCGCCTGGGGCGCGGCCTACAGCTACGCCCAGACCTACTGCGAGGAACACGAGATTCCCTTCGAGTGCGACTACACCGACCTGAGCCTGTTCACCTTCACCTTCACGGGAGATACGACCGCCACCCTGACGGGCTACACCGGCAGCGACCCTGAGGTGACCATTCCGCCCATGGCGGACGAGACCCACACGATCACGGCCATCGGCAATAACGCCTTCAAGGGCAAAACCGGCGTGACCGCCGTGCGGATGCCGGACACGGTGACGAAGATCGGCAGCTCGGCCTTCAATGGCTGCGCCGGCCTGACCACGATTCGCCTGCCCCGCGACCTGAACACGCTGGAAGACAGGGCGTTTAATAACTGTGCGAACCTGGTGGACATCGAGTTCAACGATAAGCTGCAGTACATCAGCACCTACGCCTTCTCGAACTGCCCGTCACTGATCGACGCTGACCTGCCGGATTCGGTGCTTGAGATGCGCTTCGCCGCGTTCATGAACGACACGGCACTGACCTCGTTCCACTATCCCCTGAATATGCAGAAAGGCGAGCATAACGGCGCGCAGTTCAGCATCTTCTCCGGATGCGTGAACCTGAAGAGCGTGGTGATTCAGGAGGGCGTGACCCGGATCGCCAACGATCTGTTCAGCTATCACACGGCGCTGACCAGCGTGACGCTGCCGTCCACGCTGGAGAGGGTATCCGTGAACTGCTTCCGGGGCTGCACGGGGCTGACGGAGATCAACATTCCAGACACCGTGTACATCATCGGCAACAGCGCCTTCCGGGGCTGCACGGGGCTGACGACGGTTCGGCTGCCCCGTGATCTGGAGACGCTGGAGGGCTCGGCCTTCCAGGGTTGTACGAACCTGGTGGACATCGAGTTCAACGAGAAATTGAAGTACATCCAAACCTATGCCTTCGCGGATTGTCCATTGCTGACGGACGCTGACCTGCCGGATTCGGTGATTCAGATTCGCTTCGGCGCGTTCATGAACGACACGGCGCTGACCTCGTTCCACTATCCCCTGAATCTGCAGCAGGGCGAGAGCAACGGCGTGCAATTCAGCATCTTCTCCGGCTGCGTGAACCTGAAGAGCGTGGAGATTCCGGAGGGCGTGACCAAGCTGGCGCGGGAAATCTTCGCCTACCACGTGTCGCTGACGGATGTGACGCTGCCCTCCACCCTGACGAGCATCGACGCCAGTGCCTTCATCGGCTGCACGGGGCTGACGGAGATCGACATACCGGACGGCGTGACGGTGATCGGCGATTCGGCGTTCAAGGGCTGCACGGGATTTACCACGATCCGCCTGCCCCGGGAACTGGACACGCTGAACAGCTCGGCTTTCCAGAATTGTTCGAACATCACGGATTTCGAATTCAACGACAAGCTGCGGATCATCAACGTGCAGGTGTTTGACGGCTGTTCGTCGCTGGTGGAGGCCGACCTGCCGGATTCGGTGGAGCGGATGCGCTACGGCGCGTTCAGAAACTGCACGTCGCTGACCTCGTTCCACTATCCCCTGAATCTGCAACAGGGCGAGAGCAACCAAACGGTGTTCTGCATCTTCTCCGGCTGCCCGAACCTGACCAGCGTGACGATCCAGGAGGGCGTCACGAAGGTGGCGAAAGAGCTCTTCGCCTATCATGTGTCGCTGACGGATGTGACGCTGCCCTCCACCCTGACGAGCATCGACGCAGGTGCCTTCATGGGTTGCACGGGGCTGACGGAGATCGACATACCGGACGGCGTGACGGTGATCGGCGATTCGGCCTTCAAGGGCTGCACGGGATTTACTACGATCCACCTGCCCCGGGAGCTGGACACGCTGAACGGCTCGGCCTTCCAGGGCTGCTCAAACGTCACGGATTTCGAGTTCAACGACAAGCTGCGGATCATCAACGTGCAGGTGTTTGACGGCTGTTCGTCGCTGGTGGAGGCCGACCTGCCGGATTCGGTGGAGCGGATCCGCTATGGCGCGTTCAGGTACTGCACGTCGCTGACCTCGTTCCACTATCCCCTGAGCCTGCAACAGGGCGAAAGCAATCAGGTTGTGTTCTGCATTTTCTACAACTGCCCGAACCTGACCAACGTGACGATCCCGGAGGGTGTCACGAAGGTGGCGACGCAGATTTTCACCCACCACGCGGGGCTGACCAGCGTGACGCTGCCCTCCACCCTGACCACCATTGAAGCGGGGGCCTTCCTGGGCTGCACGGGCCTGCCCTCCGATCCCATGCTGTACGTCAGGCCAAAGGTCACCAGCATCGCGAACGACGCCTTCAACGGCTGCACGAATCTGAAGATCGAGACGGAGTACGGCGCGTATGTTGTGGACTACTGCCAGAGCCACAGCATCCCGTATTATTACCTGTCCATGATCGGCAAGTCCGTTCCCACGGGCGAGATCTGGCAGCACTACACCTACACCCTCAGGGGCAGCATCCTCTCCACCGACGAACTGACCGATGTGCGGGCGACGGTGTACGACCTGAACGGCGGCCTGGTGAAGGAGGTGACCGCCACGCCAGGCGCGACCTCCTACAAGCTGCAGACCTCCATGAGCGGCCAGCTGGATCTGGGTGAGCTGGCGTTGGGCAGTTACCGGCTGGTGGTTGAGGGCGGCACGGCCCTGACCCACGAGACCTTCGTCAACACCACCTTCAGCGTGGTGGAAGCGCCGCTGATGGTGGACTTCAGCGAGTGCGAGGTGTCGGGCATCGTTTTGCGCAATGGGCCGCTCAATATGTCCGGCACGATGCGCGCCAATTACCCCATGGATCTGGTGGATGTCACTGTGTTTGACGCCGCCGGAAACGTGGCAAAGCATGCCGATTCCACGCTGGGAACGGGCATTGACTACTGTTACATGGAAGGCTTTGTGAACAAACTGGGCACGTTCTCAGAACCCGGCAATTATCGGGTGCGCATCGAGGTGACGGGGCACGGCGAGACGGTCGTGGTCTACGACAGCTATGCTTCGTGCAACAAGACCTATGACCCGTCAATGCGCAACCCCGATCCGCTTTTTTCCAGCCCTCTGAGCGGCAGTTACTCGTATGGGAAGCAGGCTTATTGGTCCGCGCTGTTCGCCAAGGACGCCTATGGCAGCAATCGCGGCAAGGAGATCGCGGAGGCGTGCTATTTCAATTATGACCCGGAGGAGTCGCCGCGCGGAAGCCTGGACACCATTCGCTCGGTCATGATGTGGAAGGATGTGGACAATCAGAACGGCACCTACACCCGCGTGTATGCCATCGGCGTGGAGGGCACAGTGTTTGATGAGCTGTCTCAATGGAACAGCAATCTAAAGGTCGTCGACAGCACGGTCTTCCATCAGGGCTTTGAGGAATCGGCGCAGGTGGTTCTGAACGATTTCCTCGCGTATCGCTCGAAAATTGAAACGGATCACCCCAAGAACGCGGAAGACAATTACACCGCGGACAAGCTCTGGCTGAGCGGTCACAGCCGCGGAGCGGCGGTGGTGAACATTCTGGGCGGCTACATGCTGCCCAACCAGGGCTACAGCGCCAGCCAGCTGTACTGCTATTGCTTCGCCTGCCCGAACGTGAAAAAGGGCAGTGTGAGCGGCAAGAATTACATTCAGGTGTACGATTTCAAGGGCGACGTGGTTCCGAGGGTGCCGCTCAGCGATTGGGGCTATGGTAAATATGGCCATATCCACCGTTACGGCGAGGAAAACAACTACGATCCCGGTTCCGCTGGCGCCCACAACACTCTCATTGTCAGAGGCGAGGAAACCGACATGTGCATCGGGGGTGTGCTGGCCATCCTTCCCTTGGACGTGGTGGTGGGAGAATGCTCACAGTATCTCGCGGCCAACACCGTCTCCGATATCGCGGGCCTCTTGAGAGGATACATCGAGAGTGTGCAGGAGCATTCGCCGGAGTTGGACAAGTTCCTCCAACATGAAGCGAAA
>CADARO010000029.1 GCA_902790345.1 uncultured Eubacteriales bacterium
CTCTGGAATTCGGCACGAACTACCTGCCGGAGTTCATGCGCAGCGCCCATGGCCAGTTCTCGCTGACCCACCTCATGGGCAATGTGCGCTCCTTCGTGCTCGGTCTGCCCTTTGAGCGCACGGCGGAGGGCGGCTGGGCGCTGAAGAAGTTCGGCTTCTCGGTGTTCATCGCCAACCCACTGCTGCTGTGTCTGCTGGTTCGGTTCGTGTTGGACTGCGCGCGGCGGCGGCTGACGGCTGAAAAGGCGCTGTGCTTTTTCCTGTTTCTGGCGCAGCTGTTCCTGCTGCTGCTGCACCGCACCTTCGGCGGCTTCCAGTTCGGCGCGCGCTACGCGGTGGATCTGGTGCCGTACTTCATCCTGTACGGCTTCATGGACAAAGGCGAGCGGCGGCTGTATCCCTGGGAGTGGGTATTGGGCGCGGCGGGCGTGGCGCTGTCCCTGTGGGGCGTGGCGCTGATACACCTTTGAAATCAATGGGGAATTGGGAATGGGGAATTCCAGTTTGTCAAAATAAATAAACCCGCCGGGAAGAGGCATTGTGCTTCTTACCGGCGGGTTTTGTCTTTTCTATTCACGTCCGAACATCGGGGTCTGGTCGCCCTCGGGCCAGACGCGCACGCTCTGGGTGACGCCCGTGCCCTCCAGGTAGTAGAGCACGCGGCGGTGGGTGTACTGGAAGATTTCCTGCCATGTGACGGTGCGGTCGCGGTCGGCGTCGGCCTTGAGGGTGCACACCCGGTCGCCGATCAGGTCCCATCCCGCGCCTTCGCACAGGCTGCGGGCCATGATGGTGGCCATGCTCTCCTCGTCGGTGGAGGAGCCGAAGGAGCGGCGGTAGCTGTCCTGATCCACGCCGGCGGAGGTGAGCACCAGGTATTTATCCGAGGCGAAGGCGGAGTTGGGCCCGCCCCGGAAGGCGTCGCACACGGCGCCGGTGAACCGGTCGGCGGCCTCTTCGTCGCCCAGGAACGCGCCGCTGCGGCAGCAATCCACGATCACCACCACCTTGCCGGGGATGCGGCGCAGCAGCTGCTCCAGCTGGGTGGCGGTCACCCGGGTGCCGTCGTGCAGCTCGATCCAGGCGGTGTCGTCGTAGTCGCCGTGGCAGTTGATGTAGAACAGCGACACGTCCCGGTCCCGGGCGGAGGAGAACGTCTCGTCGATGACGGTGAGCAGGCTGTCCCGGGTGGAGTCCATCTGCAGGGAGACCTCGTAGCGGCGGCCGTTCACCGACTGCCGGGACAGCATGTCGAACACGCCCTCGGCGGTGTTCAGCCCGCCCAGGCGGGTGCGGCCGCTCTCGTAGTTCAGTTCGCCCAGCACCAGCGCCCGGTAGACGGGCAGGGCCTCAGTGACGGTCACGGCCGCCTCGGCGGTGAAGCCGGAGGCGGAGCGGGCGATGATCCGGGTCTCGCCGGGAGACACGCCGGTCACCCGGCCGCTCTGATCCACCACGGCCACGCGCTCGTCGGCGCTGGAATAGATGAGTCGGGTGTCGCTGGCGTTCTCCGGGGTGAACACCGGGGAGAGCGAGCGGGCTTCGCCCTGGGGCAGGGTGAGGGTTTCTTCCTCAAAGGCCAGGCCGGTCAGGGGCACCGGGGCCACGTTCACCTCGCACACCACCTCCAGCAGCCCGGCGAAGGCGTGGATCACCGTGCGTCCGGCGGACAGGCCGGTGACCGCGCCGTTTTCGTCCACCCGGGCGATGGCGGGCTTTTCGCTGGCCCAGGCCACGTCCGTCAGCGCGCCTTCCGGGCGGATGACGGCCGCGAGGGCCCGCGTCTCGCCGCTCTGCAGGGCGATCTGGGTATCGGACAGGGTCAGCCGCACGGGCAGCGTCTCGCCGGCGTCCGGCGCGGCCACCACCAGCCGGTAGGAGCCGGTCTGGTTGGAGCCGGCGCTGACCCGGATGAAGTAGGTCTCGCCGCCGATCAGCCGCTGGCACAGCCGGAAGTTGCCGTCGCCGGGGAAGAGGATGTCGTCGTTCTGGGCGATCTCGCGCCAGCTTCTGTCCAGCAGCACGCCCCGGGTGTCCAGGGCATTGTCCCCCGCCGATTCGGTGCGGATGACGTACCAGCCGTCCCGGGGAGCCACGAAACTGTACCAGTGGGTGTCGCGGGCGCTGACGATGGCCCGGAGATAGCGGACGCTGCCGCTCTGCAGCCGCAGCGGCCGATCCACGCAGTGGCCGTAGGCGTCGGCCATCACCTCGATCAGGGTGTCCGCCCGGCCCTGGGCCGTCACCCGCAGCTCATAGCGGACGCCGCCCTCCAGCAGGGCGCTGAGCATGAACACATCCTCACTGGCGGTCTGGGCCAGCGGGACGCCGTTTTCGTCCGTCAGGCGGGCGGTCAGATAGACGCCTCCCGCGCCGCCGGGCAGGCCGTGGAACAGGTAGACACCGGTGCGCGTGGGGGTGAAGCTGTAGAGGGTCTCCCGGGGAAAGCTGTCGGCGGAAAGGGTCTCCCGGCTATTCAGAAACAGGGTGACACCCCCGTATTGCGGGGTGGAGGCGGCCTCCAGGGGCGCGGCATGGCCCGCCCCCGCCGTCAGCGGCGGGAGCGTGGACGCGATCAGAAGCGCCGTCAGCGCCGCGCGGACAATCCGCGCCCATGGTCTCCTCACAGGATCACCTTATTATCATCAGTCTTTTTTCAGGTATTGGCTGGACACGTAGCCCTCCACCGCGCCGGTCCTGACCCTGGCCCAGCCATCCGCCTCGTCGGCCACCAGCACCTGCGCGCCGCTCCTCAGCTCGGCCAGGATGGGGGCGTCGGTGGAGGGGGCGCTGCGCACGTTGAGGGTGGACCATATGGTGGACAGCTGAACCGTGGCGACGTATTCATTGTCCGCCGGTTCGGGCAGGAAAACGGTCTCGTCCCGGGCGCCGGCGGCGGGCAGGCTGCCGATGGGGGGCAGCGTCTCCTCGCCGAAGGCGGTCGTCTCGAAGGTGAGGCCGGGGTAGTAGAAGGCCAGGATCTCTTCGCAGCTCATGCCGTGAGCGCCGGCCATGGTCTGGGCGCCGCGCTGGCTGAGGCCCACGCCGTGGCCGTAGCGCCGCAGCTGGATCACGAAGATGTCCTCCTCCTCAATGACCGTGGCCAGCTCGCAGTCCAGCCCGCTCAGCTTCATGCCAAGGTCGTTTTTGAGCTGATCGTACACGGTGAGCTCGCAGGTGAATTCCTCCTCCAGCGCCGTCCAGTCGCCGGGCTTCGTGCCCACCACCTCCCGCTGGATCGGCTCCCCGGTGAAGGCCTGGCGCACCCGCTCCTCGATGGTCAGCTCGGCGTAGACCGGCTCCATGGGCCGGGCGCTCAGGGTGTAATTCACCCGCACATACTGATACATGCGGTTTTCCGGGCCGAATTTCGTGGTGTGGGGGGTGAGGGAAAGCACCCGCTCAGGCCGGATGTCGGCTATCTCATCGCTGTAGCCCATGGCGCCCAGCCGTTCCGAGGCCGCCGCGGCCAGCCATTCGGTCAGCTTCTCCGGCGCGTCGCCCAGATCCTTCCTGAAAGCCAGGGTGGAGACGGGGCTCTGAGGGTTTTCCAGGTCATAGGGGTCGTCGTGGATGTCCAGGTAGCCATCGCTGCCCGCCGCGGAGAGCACGTCGCTGGCCAGCGCGGTCTGGCCGCCGTTGGTGGCGGTGTAGTAGCAGGCGGCGTACTGGCCGTTGTAGCGCCCGCACAGGCCCTTCGTGGCCTCCACGGCGGCCACGGCGTTCTGCCAGGCGGGATCATAGCCGAAAAACACCTGATCCGCCGGGGTGTCCACCAGGTCGTAGTTCTTGGAGCCCCGGTCGGCCCGCCGCTTCAGGGCGTAGGTGCGGGCGGCCACCGCCTGGGCCTTGAGGGCCTCCAGGGGGAAGGCGTCGTTCATTTCATAGGGCAGCACGCCCTTGAGGTATTCCTCCAGGTCGATGACCAGCACCGGCTGCAGCGCCTGGCCTTCCGCGTTCAGCTCCAGCGAGCCGCAGTACAGGTTGTTTCGCGGGGAGCCGGCAATGTACACGCCGTTTTCGCCCTCGGCCTGATGCCGGGTCAGGGTCACCCCCGCGCCCATGTTCATTTGCAGGCCGCCGCAGCTGAGCCACACCGAGCCGCCCCGGGCGGAAGCGGTGATCTCCGTGCCCCGGTCGAAGTACAGGCCGGTGTTGCCGTCTATGCTGTAGCTGCCCGCCAGGCGCAGCGTCAGCTCCGTAGGCGCGCCCAGCGATTTCAGATACACCCGCAGCGCGCCGCTCTCGCCGGAGGCGGGTTGATCCGCCGAAGCCTGGGCGGCGTCGGCCAGCGCCGGCGCGGCGGCCAGCATGAGGCAGAGAGCCAGCAGCGCGACGATCAGTAAGCGATGTTTCATGGATAACCTCCCTGAGCCATAAATGCTCTCATTGATTTATCATAACACAATCATGCCCCGTTTGCACACTTTTTTGCGCTCGCGGAAAAAAATTTGCACTATTTCAGACGAATTTTCGCCCCGATCGGTTTCCGGGGCCGAAAGGCGGTGAATTTTGCGCTGTTCAAGCGGGAGAAAAGGTGCTATAATACAAAAAAGAACAAATGAGCGGTTTGATTGAAACGGAGGTTTCCATGATTCAGTTTATCGAGGCCCATCCCCTTCCCTTCATGCTGCTGACGGCGCTCCTGGCGGCGGCGGCGGTGGCGGTGCCGCTGACGCTGCGCATGAAGAAGCTGCAGCGCGGCCTGCGGGGCCGCATGCTGGAATCCGAGCGGCGGGCGGCCCAGCAGCAGAGCCAGCTGGTGGAATCCATCAACGCGGTGCTGCAGCTGAGCGCCAGCGGCGCCCAGAATGCCGAGGCCCGCACCCAGCAGCTCAGCGACCGGCTGGAGGCCCGCATGGAGGCCATGACGCGAACCAATGAGCGCCAGCTGGCCGACATGCGGCAGATGATCGACCAGCAGCTCACCCCCATGCTGGAGAAGCGGCTGGGCCAGTCCTTCCAGCAGGTGAGCCGCCAGCTGGAGCAGGTGCACCGGGGCCTGGGGGAGATGCAGAGCCTGGCCAGCGGTGTGGGGGATCTCAAGAAGGTGCTGCAGGGCGTGAAGACCCGGGGCATCTGGGGCGAGATCCAGCTGGGCGCGCTGCTGCGGGACATCCTCACCCCCGGCCAGTACGCGGAGAACACGCCGGTGGTGCCGGGCTCTCAGGAGCGGGTGGAGTACGCCGTGAAGCTGCCCGGCCGGGACGGGGAGGGGCTGCTGCTGCCCATCGACTCGAAATTCCCGCTGGACGCCTTCCAGCACCTGATCGACGCCAGCGAGGGCGGCGACAGGGCCGTGATCGAGCAGGCCGGCGCGGCACTGCAAAGGGCGGTGCTGGAGCAGGCGAAGAAGATCGGCGAGAAATACGTGAAGGCTCCCTACACCACCGACTTCGCCATCCTGTTTCTGCCCATCGAGAGCCTGTACGCCGAGGCGCTGCGCCGGCCGGGCCTGGCGGAGGCCGCCCGGGAGCGCTATCGGGTGGTCATCGCCGGGCCCAGCACCCTGGCGGCGCTGCTGAACAGTCTGAGCCTGGGCTTTCGCACCCTGTCCATCGAGCAGCGCACCGGCGAGGTGTGGCAGCTGCTGGGCACCCTGCGGGGCGAGTTCGCCCGGTTTGGCGAGACGCTGGAGCGGATGCGCCAGCGCCTGGATCAGGCCACCGGCGAGCTGGACACCGCCACCGCCCGCAGCCGCGCCATCACCCGCCGGCTGGACGAGCTGGACCGGTACGAATGACGGGAAAAGAGAAAAGTGGGAGAAAAGACACAAATACAGGGCGGAAATGTCAGATTTATGGCATGTTCGCCCTGTATTGTTTGATTTTATGACGGTTTTGCGGCTACAGGTGGATTCTGAGCCCCTTCGGGATGTGGTTTTTCATCACCCCGCCGGAGGCCTTGCCCCAGCCCAAAGGCATGCCGCGATGGGTGAGCAGCGTCCATCCTTTGAAGGCGCTCTCCGCCGTTTCGCCGGAGAGGAGCCGCAGAGCCTGCGCCTCGTCGAATTCAGCGGACCGGGCCGCCTCATTCGGCCGCAGCGCCATGGCCAGGGCGTGGTCGGGCTCGATGTAGCCCCGGCCAAGCCGGCACAGGTGCAGCCCGCAGCGCGGCGCCTTCAGCCCGGTGAACTCCGGCAGCGCGCCGGGCAGCGCGCACAGCACGTCGCCCCGCAGCAGGAATCGGGGGGTCTCCACATGCCCCTCCCAGCCCGGGGCCAGGGCCTTCAGCTCCGCCAGCCGGGCCTGGATATCCCGGTCGATCCGCCCGGGGCGGATGGGGGCGGCAGGGGCCGGGGAACCCGCCTTGCGCAGCCGCGCGGCAAACTGGCCGTCGCCCCGCACCCGGTGGGGCCACAGGCGAAGGCAGCCTTCCTTTGATTCGCCCACGCCGGGCAGCGCGAAGTCCTCCGGCGCGAAGTCCGGATGCCTGTCCAGAAACGCGGACACGGTGTCCTCGTTTTCGGCCCGGTTGAAGGTGCAGGTGGAGTACACCAGCCGGCCGCCGGGCCTGAGCATCAGCGCCGCCTGATCCAGGATGCCCGCCTGACGGGCCGCGCAGCCCGCGGGAGAGCCCTCCCGCCATTCCAGGCGGCTGTCCGGCTCCCGGCGGAACATGCCCTCGCCGGAGCAGGGGGCGTCCACCAGAATGGCGTCGAAGGTCTCGGGGAAGCGGGCGGCCAGCTCCTGGGGCCAGGCGTTGGTGACCAGCGCGTTGGCCACGCCCAGCCGCTCCATGGTGGCGGCCAGCAGGCGCGCCCGGGCGGCGTCCGGCTCGTTGGCGATCAGCGCCCCGCGCCCGGCAAGCGCCCCGGCGATCTGGCCGCTCTTGCCCCCCGGCGCGGCGCACAGATCCAGCACCAGCTCCCCGGGCTGAGCGTCCAGCGCGGCGGCGGGAGCCATGGCGCTGGCCTCCTGAATGTAGTACGCCCCGGCGGCGTGCAGGGGCGACAGGCCGGGCCGGGTATCCGGCCGGATATATCGCCCCGCCGGGCACCAGGGCACGGTCTCATCCGTGAAGGGCAGGCTGGCTTCCTCTGCGCCGGGGCGGAAGGGATTGAGCCGCAGCGCGGCGGCATAGGGCGCTTCCAGGGCGCGGAAAAAGGGCGCCGCCTCGTCGCCGAGGAGCGCCCGCATGGAATCGGAAAAAGGGGCGGGAAGTGGGATCATGGGGGAAAACCTCCGGCCTTCGGTCAGTCCTTGATGGCGCGGGCGGCGTTTTCCCGCAGCATGTCGTCCTTCTGGCGCGCCATGCTCTTTTGCACCACGTTCAGCGCCTCGGTCACGTCGCCTTCCAGCGTTTCCAGGATGGCTTGGGCGTAGTTGTTGGCCTCCAGGCGGATTTCGTTGGCCTTGGCCCGGGCTTCCTCGCAGATCTGGTTGGCTTCCTCGTGGGCCAGGCGGGTGATCTCGGACTGATCGATCATGGCGCGGGCGCGGGTCTCCGCCTTCTCCACGATGTCCGCCGCCCGATCCTCGGCCTTGTTCACGATTTCGTTGGCCTGGAGGTTGGCTGCGTCGATGGCGGCGTTGGCCCGGGACTCGGCGGCCTTGATCTTCGATTCGGCGGAGGTCTTGGCGTCGCGCAGGAGGCGGTCGCGGTTGTCGATGATGATGGAGCTCATTCGAATCTGATCCGGCAGGCAGTTGCGGATGTCTTCCACGATATCCATACACATCTGCAGGTTCACGATGCGCATGTTGTTGTTCAGGGGAATGGATTTGGCGGAGGTGAGGGTTTCCACCAGGAAGTCCAGCAGCCGATCGAGATCGGTGTCCTCCTCCTCGGCGGCCTGATCCTCATACGCCTCGTCGACGACTTCCGCGCCTTCCGCTTCCTCGTTCAGGCGCTCATCCTCCGGGGTGTCGTTGTAATATTTGTCTTCCGGCATGGTTCAACGCTCCTTCCAACTGGATTGTTCATTGGTATTTCATTTTGCTTTTTCCGCCAGCGCCGCCTCGATTTCCGGCGGCACCAGGCCCTTCAAATCCCCGCCGTGGCGGATCACGTCGCGCACGATGGTGGAGCTGATGTAGCTGTATTCCGGAGAAGTGAACATGGCCACCGTGTCGATGCCGCCCACGTGCCTGTTGGCCGCGGCCAGCTGGGACTCGAAGACCGCGTCGCCCTCGCCCCGCAGCCCCCGCAGCAGCACGTCCGCGCCGGCCTCCCGGGCCATGTCCAGGGTCAGGCCCATACCCGACCGGGCCTCCACGTTGGGCAGGTCGGCGGTGCAGCGCCGGATCAGCGCCACCCGCTCCTCCGCGGTGAACAGGGGTTTCTTGTCCGGATTGATCATCACCGCCACGATCACCCGGTCGAACAGCTTCGCCGCGCGCCGCACCAGGTCGATGTGGCCCATGGTGGGCGGGTCGAAGCTGCCGGGGAAAAGACAGATCATGCTGAAATCCTCCCGGCTCTACGCCTTTTTGTCCCGATACCGCGCCAGCGTCAGCGCGGTGTCGCGGTATTTTCTCTGATCCTCGATGGCGAAGGGCGGCTCGATGCCCTCAATGGGGGAGGCGGCGTCGTGCTCCATCACGATGAGGGCCCCGTCCGCCAGCCGGCTGGCCTCGTGAAGCCGCCTGGCCGCCTCGGCGTACACCGCCGTCATGCGGTAGGGCGGATCGAGAAACACCAGCGTGAAGCGCTCGCCGCCGGCCGATACGGCCCGCTGCCAGTCGCCGGGGACGATTTGAACCCTGTCGCCCGCGCGCATCAGCTCCACGTTTCGCCGGATGACCTGCACCGCCCGGGGGGATTTGTCGCACAGCACGGCGCTCGTCGCGCCGCGGCTGATGGCCTCCAGGGCCAGCGCGCCGCTGCCCGCGAACAGATCCAGCACCACGGCGTCCTCCACCTCGGCGCGGATGATGTTGAACAGCGCCTCCCGCACCCGGTCGGCCGTGGGGCGGGTTTCATCGCCCTCCGGCGCGAACAGGCGGCGGCCCCGGGCCTCGCCCGCGATGACGCGCATTACACTTCCGCCTTCGGGCCCCGGGGCTTGCGCTGCCGGTTGACCTTCAGGTTGCGCATCTTGCGCTTCTTGCCCAGGGCGATGTCCTTCAGCTTCTTCTGGCGCAGCTTCGGGCCCATCATGTAGCCCACGAAGGCGGCCACCGGCATGGGGAAGCCGTACAGCAGGAACAGCAGATTCAGCGTGGCGTTGGACACCAGGCCGTAGCTGAACACATAGGGCATGAAGACCACGCGCGCCCCCACGTTGACCCAGTTGATGGGCTGCAGCGCGGTTTCGTCCGCCACCTCGTTGGGGTCGGTCCACTTTTCCCGCTCCACCTGGACCGTCTCAACCTCCGGATACATGGGGGCCACGGCCAGGTTCAGTATGCTGACGAACAGGAACGGGATCAGGCAGATGATCAGCATGGTGACGCCGGTCTTTTTGCTGAACACCTGGCTGCGCATTTTATCGTCCACCACGCGGCCTTCCTTGAGCTGCTTTTCCAGCGATACCGCCAGCGTGCAGGCCTTTTCGCCGTTGTACGCGCCTTCGTTGAAGGCCACCAGCGTGAAGCCCAGCAGCGCGGCGATGTTCAGGATGGTGAGCACCACGGATTCGGAGGCCCCCGTCATGAACAGCAGACAGATAAACACCAGCACCGCGTAGATTCCCCAGGTTCTCGCCGCGTAGGACAAACTGACTTTCATTGCGATTTTGCACTCCCTGTCTTGTATTTCTCTATTCCATTGCCGCGCAGTCGTAGACGGCGCGCTCGGTGACGATCCGGTTCATGGGCACGTCGTGAGGCCTGGCTTCGATGGCGTCCACCAGCTGCAGCTCGTAGGCCAGGCCCACGGCCGGACAGCGGCATTTCGCCAGGAACCGGTCGAAATAGCCCTTGCCGAAGCCCAGCCGGTTGCCCGACTGGTCGAAGGCCACCCCGGGCACCAGCACCAGATCCAGCTTTTCCGGCGGCAGCGTCTCCCCGGACACGGGCGTGTCGATGCCCATCCTGTCCGGCTCCATGGCGGTTTCCTCGGTGACGCGCACGGCGTCCATGCCGCCGTCCGGCCGCCACACGGGCATGTACAGCTCCCGGCCGCTGTGGTGGATGGCCCAGAGGATGCCCCGGGTCTGCACCTCCTCGGGCAGCGCGGCGTAGCAGAGGATGCGCCTGGCCCGCAGGTATTCCGGCAGCGCGATGATCTTCTCGCAGATGCGCAGCGACATCTCCGCCACACTGATGCCGCTCACGGCCCGTCTCTTTTTCCTGACTTCGCTTCGAATTTCTTCCCTGGTCATCAGTCAGTCTCCCTTTTCGTTACGCGCGCGCCGAAACCCAGCATGATCTCGTAGGGAATGGTATCGGCCAGGCGCGCCAGTTCGTCCGGCGTAATCCGCTGGCTCCCCTGCGCGCCGAGGAGCACCGCCTCGCTGTTCATATCCGCCTCCGGAATGTCCGTCACGTCGATCATCAGCTGATCCATGCACACCCGCCCGATCAGCGGCGCGCGCCGTCCGCATACGAGGGCGTCCGCCCGGCCCCCCAGGATGCGGGGATAGCCGTCGCCGTAGCCCACGGGCAGGGTCATCACCCGGGTGGGCCGCTCCGCCCGGAAGGTTCGGCCGTAGCCCACCGTGTCGCCCTCCTCGATCCAGGCCACGCGCACCGGCCGGGTGGAGAGGGTCTGGGCGGGCAGGATGCCCGGGAAGGAGGCGTTGACCTCCGCGCCGTAGAGCACGATGCCCGGGCGCACGGCGTCGTACCAGTAATCCGGGCCCAGAGCGATGCCGGTGCTGGCGGCGGCGTGGCGCAGGGGCTGAAAGCCCGCCTTTCGCGCCAGGCTCACCGCCTCGTCGAAGCGCGCCTTCTGCAGGGCGGTGAATGCCGGGTCGGCGTCGGCCAGGGCGAAGTGGGTGAATATCCCCTCCATCATGACGCCGGGGCAGGCCCGCCAGGCCTCCAGCAGGCCGGCGATTTCCTCGCGCCCCCGGGCGCCGATGCGGGACATGCCCGTGTCGATCTTGAAATGCGCCCGGACGGGCCGGCCCAGCCGCGCGGCTTCCGAGCTCAGGATCTGAAGGGCGTGAAGATCGAACACGGTCTGGCTGGCGTCCACCTGGGCCGCCTCCCGAAGCCCCGCCTCGGAGCTGCCGCCCAGAATGAGCACCGGCGCGGTGATGCCCGCGTCCCGCAGGGTCACCGCCTCGTCCACGGTGGCCACCGCCGCGCCCCAGGCCCCCGCGTTCAGCAGGCGGCGGGCCACGGACACCATGCCGTGGCCGTAGGCGTCGGCCTTCACCACGGCGATCTGCCTCACGCCGTCGCCGCAGAGGGCCTTCACCCGGCGGAAGTTGGCCTCGATGGTTCCCAGCGAAATACTCAATACAGTCGGCCTGAACGCGCTCACGGCGCACGCACTTCCTTTCCCTTGCGGCTTCCGCTCAGCAGGGCGAGGAACCGACGGATACACTTAATCTTATTATATCTTATTGGCCCCCATAAAGTAAACCTTTTTTCTTGCAAATCGCAAAAAAAACTGCTACAATATCGTCGTGTCGGCTGTCGGCACAATACGAATCGCAATCATGGAGGCGCAAACTATGGCAAAGCTCACCAAGGCGCAGAGGCGCAGACGCAAACAACGCAGGAGGATGATCCGCGGGGCGATGGAAATCGCGGGTCTGCTGCTGCTGGCATTGGTGTGCTTTCTCCTCTGGCGCGGCGTGAGCAACGCCCGGCCCGCCGCCCCGGCGGCCACGGCGGCGCCCACACTTCAGCCCACCCCGGAGCCCACGCCCACGCCCGCGCCCACCCCGATCCCCACCGCCACCCCGGAGCCCACGCCCACCCCCGCGCCCACGCCCATCACCATCACGCTCACCGCCGTGGGCGACTGCACCATCGGCGGCGACATGCGGGGCAGCTCGGAGGAGCGATTTTTCAACGAAGTGTCGGACGAGGACGGCCTGATCGACTACGACTATTGCTTCAAAAACGTGGCCTCCATCTTCGGCGCGGACGATATCACCCTGGTGAACCTGGAGGTGGTGCTCACCGATTCGGACGACTACCTGCGCCGGGAGGACAAGAAATACATCATGCGGGGCAAGCCGGAGTATGTGAACATGCTCACCGGCTCCTCCGTTGAGGTGTGCAACATCGCCAACAACCACATGACCGACTTTGGCGACGCGGGCATCGAGGAGACTGTGGCCCTGCTGGAGAAGAACGACCTGCTCTACTGCGGCTACGGCTACTCCAGCGTCATGGACGTGAAGGGCGTGAAGGTGGGCTTCGTGGGCATCAACTACTGGACCACCCGGGAGGGCGACTTCAAGGCGCAGATCGAGACCATGCGGGAGAAGGCCGACATCGTGATCGTGTCCATCCACTGGGGCACGGAGCTGGAATACTACCCCGAGGACCGGCAGCAGATCTGGGGCAAGACGGCCGTGGACTGCGGCGCCGACCTGGTGGTGGGCCATCATCCCCACGTGATCGAGGGCATGGAGGAATACAACGGGGTGAACATCGTCTACAGCCTGGGCAACTTCTGCTTCGGCGGCAACGCCAACCCCAAGGACAAGGACACCTTCATCTATCAGCACACCTTCACCCTGGACCCGCTGACGAAGGAGATCATAGACACCGACTACACCGTGATCCCCTGCAAGATCACCTCCGTCGAGGACGACAGCCGCAACAACTATCAGCCCACGCCCATCGCCAGCAAGGAGGATCAGAAGCGCCTGCTGGAGAAGATCGAATACTACTCGCGCAAGCTCAAGAACCCGCTGAACCTGACGGGAGAGGAATAAACGGCCCGGATCGGACAGAAGGAGGACTCGTCATGAACTTTACGCCGCTGTGTGATTTCATCGATTCCCTGATCGACTACGGCATTCCCGCCGCGGACGTGATCGTCCAGCGGGACCATGAGACCCTGTGCCGCCACCGGGCCGGCTGGCGGGACCGGGAGGCCGGCCTGCCCCTGACCGGGGACGAGCTGTACTTCATGTATTCCTGCTCCAAGCCCATCACCGTGACGGCGGCCATGCAGCTCTACGAGCGGGGCCTGTTCCTGCTGGACGACCCGGTATACGAGTATCTGCCGGAGTTCCGCGACGTGACGGTGCGCCGGCCGGATGGCACGGTTTCCAAAGCGGAGAAGCCCATGCTGGTGCGGCACCTGTTCAGCATGACCGCCGGCCTGAACTACGACCTGCACACCCCCGCCCTGGAGGCGGCGCGGGCCGAGACACAGGGCCGCTGCCCCACCCGGCGGATGGTGGCCGCCCTGGCGAAAGCGCCCCTGGACTTCGAGCCGGGGGAGAGATGGCAGTACAGCCTGTGCCATGACGTGCTGGCCGCGCTGGTGGAGGTGATCTCCGGCCAGCGCTTCGCCGACTACGTGAAGGCGCATATCTTCGATCCCCTGGGCATGACCCGCAGCGCCTATCACCGCCCGGCGGACAGCGACGCCGATTTCGCCGCCCAGTATCGCTACAGCGATGACAGGCGGGTGGCGGAGCGGATCGCGCTGAAGGCGGAGCACGTGCTGGGGCCGGACTACGACAGCGGCGGCGCGGGGGTCGTCTCCTGCGTGGCGGATTACGCCAGATTCGTGGACGCCATGGCCTGTGGCGGCGTGGGGGCCACGGGCGAGGTGATCCTCAGCCCGGCGGCCATCGACCTGATGCGGGAGAATCAGCTGGGCCCCGTCCAGATGAAGGACTTCAACTGGCCCCAGTTGGCGGGCTACGGCTACGGCCTGGGGGTGCGCACGGTCATCGACCGGGCGGCCGGCGGCGTGATGAGCCCGATCGGCGAATTCGGCTGGGGCGGCGCGGCGGGAGCCTATGTGATGATCGACCCGGCCAACCGCCTGTCGGTGTTCTACGCCCAGCACATGCTGAACAACAAGGAGCCCTACGTGCATCCCCGCATTCGGAACATCACCTACGCCTGCCTGGCGCGATGACGCCTCAAAATACCTATCCGCCGCTTTGCGCCGTTTGGGTGCAGGGCGAAGCCCACAACAAAGCTTTCCCCCGTTCCCGCGATGAGCGGGGAAGGGGGGAGAGGTTTGCTCTTTCATGCGTCGTTGACCCATTGCATTCATTGATTAGATACCAAATAAAAGCGCGGCGCGCCGCCCCATGATGGGGGTGGCGCGCCGCGCTGTCGTTTGGAAGGATGGTCAGCCCGCCGCGGCCGGCGTGGCGGTGGGCGCTTCAGTGGCGGCGTCAGTGGCCGCCGGCGTCTCCGTGGCAGGGGCGTCCGTGGCGGCGGGGGCGTCGGTCACAGCGGGCGCTTCGCTGGGCGCGGCGGTGGGGGAGACGGGCGCGGCGCTCTGGCAGCCGGTGGCCAGGAGCAGGGCGAACAGGGCCGTGAGCAGGGAAATGAGCAGTCGTTTCATGGTATTTTCTTGCCTCCTTGCGCAGCGCCGAACCATGGCCCGGCGCTGAATTATTATCATTCTATGCAGGGCCTGTCCGCGTTATGCAAAAAGCTCTCTACGGAAGCTCAGGCTCCCCTGAAAGGGGAGCTGTCAGCGCAGCTGACTGAGGGGTCGGAATTGCGCTATGGAAAAAAACAAGCGAAAGTATCAATTCCAGAGCATTTATTCCGACCCCTCAGCCGCCTCTGGGCGGCAGCTCCCCTTTCAGGGGAGTCCAAAGGCAGTATTTTCTATCTGTTAAGATAAAAACAGACCCGCGATTGCGAGTCTGTCTTTCGATTCACCGGTTGTCTACCTTTTCGGGGTAGAGGTCGTGCTGGCTCAGGCGCTGCCAGGCCACCTCCTCCCAGCGGGTGCCGGGTTTGCCGTAGTTGCAGTAGGGATCGATGGAGATGCCGCCCCGGGGGGTGAACTTGCCCCACACCTCGATGTACTTGGGGTCCATGAGGCGGATGAGGTCCTTCATGATGATGTTCATGCAGTCCTCGTGGAAGTCGCCGTGGTTGCGGAAGCTGTACAGGTACAGCTTGAGGGACTTGCTCTCCACCATGCGCTCACCAGGCACATAGGCAATGTACACCGTGGCGAAATCCGGCTGGCCGGTGATGGGGCACAGGCTGGTGAACTCCGGGCAGTTGAACTTCACGAAGTAGTCGTTGTCCGGATGCTTGTTCACGAAGGTTTCCAGCACCTCCGGCGCGTAGTCGCTCTTGTAGACCGTCTTCTTATTGCCCAGCAGGGAGAGGCCCTCGGCCTCTTCATGGGTTCTTCCGCTCATGTCAGTTCTCCTTCCAGATGCGCTTGAGGGCGTTCACCAGCAGCGCGCCGACCACGCCGGAGATGGCCTGACCCACCAGCAGGCTCAGGGCCAGCGTCCAGTAGGGCACGCCGATGAGCTGGCTCAGCCAGAGGGACACGCCCAGCGCCGGGATCAGCGTGATGGGCAGGGCTACCAGCCAAGGGCTCAGCTTCTTCCTGCCCAGCAGCGCGCAGCAGCCGGCGGTCAGCAGGCCCACCAGCCCGCCGCCCACGATGTCGAACACGCCCAGCCCGCCCATGACCATGTTGGCGAGCAGATTCGAAAGGCCCAGCGGCACAACCAGGAACGGAAACAGATATGCGACACCATAGATCGCCGTCGCGATTCGGACCTGATACTGGCCGAAGGCGAAGCTCTGCGTGAAGTACATGACGACGATATAGATGGCCATGACGGCCCCGGAAATCGTGAGTTTCTGCGTCTTGCTCAGGTTCTTCATATCCATTTACGTCACCTCCTCGGACAAAAATAAAAGCGCGCCCATCACAGAGCGCGCCCGACAAAATAAGCATATCTTGTCTTCGTCCCTAGTTTTGTTTATAGACAGGATGGTCACGAACTGTCTGCCGCTAAGCCTTGACAGTATAGCACAGGGGGAGGGGCGGGTCAAAGGGAGATCGGGGGGAGTTTGCGTAAAATCAAGATAAACAGGGGGCGGGGATCATTTGATCTCCTGCTCCAGATCATCAAAAAGCAGCGCGCTGAAGAACTCGCCCAGCGAGATATTCAGCCCGTCGCACAGCTTTTTGATGACGTTGATGCTCAGCTCCTTGCGGCGTTCGTCCAGCATGCTGTAAACGGTGGACGGCGTGACGCCGGAGAGATTTGCCAGCTCGTTTGGTCTCATGCCGCGCTCCTTCATGATCTCCCGGAATCGCGCGACGACGGCCTGCTTCACGTTCATTTCATATCACCTCGTTAAGATGATATTAAAATATACGCGGGAGCGTATACGCACTTGCGTAATTTTGAAATGCATTATATACTTAATATAAGCATTTGTTTTTGCGTGAAGGAGAGGAAATTATGAAGGAACTCAATAAGCGAGACACAATCGAATATATAAAACATGCTGTTGATATGGAATCATCGATTATTACACAAGAGCAGATTATAAAGGGGTTTAGAACCTCTTGTGCGAATAATATGCCGTCTCCTCCACAGCTCAAAGTGATGCCGCAGAGACAAATAGCTTTAGCAAATCAGAGTAGTACCCAAATGAAGAAAACGTCAATTTTTTATAAGATGGGTATTATATTTATTCTTCCAGGTGTTTTATTGTTCTTTTGGTGGTCAAATTATGTAGTAGTGTATCTATCTTTTATTTTGATTTTAATTGGTATTTTATTATTTTCTATTGGAAAACGTATACGGGCTAAAGATATAATACAAGTCGAAAAAGAAGCTCAAGATGAGCAGCACGGTTATGATCTAATATATGAAAACGAAACAAAAGCAGTTTCTGAGGAAAACTACAGGAGAAAAGAATCATACGATAGAAAATTATCCGAGTGGGCAAAAGCATCTGATTTAGGATTGAACTACCTGAATAATAGAAAAGAAGAAATCCAGAGAGATCTTGAAGAGTATTATTCTGTTAATGCCATATTCCAAAAATATAGAAATCTCCCAGCGCTTACAAGTATTTGCGAATATCTAGAGTCAGGTCGTTGCAATGAATTGACAGGGCCAAATGGTGCTTATAATTTATATGAAAGCGAATTGAGGCAGAATGCTATTATCTATCAGTTAGATCAGCTTATTTCAAACCTAGAATCAATTCGGCAGAATCAGTATTATCTATATGAGGAAGTATCGAAAATAAAGAGTAATTCCGATCGAATTGTCAATGAACTCAGCTCGATTCATGGATATGTCGCGTCCTTGACGGATATTGCGGCGTTGAATACCTATTACAATGGCGTAACGGCGTCTTGTTCGACTGCGATGACATTCTATAGGTCAATTCTCTGATTCTATGTTGTATTGTTATTTGTATTTTTCAATAAACGAGCCCCTCGCGCCATCGCGCGAGGGGCTTCATTCCATATGCTTTTCGCTGAACCGCTAAAGAAGAATTACTTCTTCTGCGCCTCTTCCACGGCCACGGCCACAGCCACGGTCGCGCCGACCATGGGGTTGTTGCCCATGCCCAGGAAGCCCATCATCTCAACGTGCGCGGGCACGGAGGAGGAGCCGGCGAACTGAGCGTCAGAGTGCATGCGGCCCATGGTGTCGGTCATGCCGTAGGAGGCGGGGCCGGCGGCCATGTTGTCGGGATGCAGCGTGCGGCCCGTGCCGCCGCCGGAAGCCACGGAGAAGTACTTCTTGCCGGCTTCCCAGCGTTCCTTCTTGTAGGTGCCAGCCACGGGGTGCTGGAAGCGGGTGGGGTTGGTGGAGTTGCCGGTGATGGACACGTCGGCGTTCTCATGCCACATGATGGCCACGCCCTCGCGCACGTCGTCGGCGCCGTAGCAGCGAACCTTCGCGCGGTCGCCGTTGGAATAGGCGGTTTCCTTCACGATGGTCAGCGCGTGGTCTTCCTTCACGTCGGCGGAAAGGTAGTCGTACTTGGTCTGCACATAGGTGAAGCCGTTGATGCGGCTGATGATCATGGCGGCGTCCTTGCCCAGGCCGTTCAGGATGACGCGCAGGGGCTTGGTGCGCACCTTG
>CADARO010000030.1 GCA_902790345.1 uncultured Eubacteriales bacterium
GATCACCCCCATCGCCTGCGAAGAGGGCCTGCGTTTCGCTATCCGCGAGGGCGGCCGCACCGTTGGCTCCGGCGTTGTCACCAAGATCATGGAATAATCCGCACTTGATCGGTGCATTGCGATACCCGCGCTTCTCGCGCGGGTATTGTTCTTGAAGGATGCGGCAACGCCAGTCTACAGGAGGGAAAACGCATGGAAGACGCGCGGACGGACGGCATGCCGCTCGCTCAGACGGAAATCGCGGATGAAGAACAGACACCCGGGGCCCAGCCGGCGCTGACGGAAGAAGAACCGCTTTCCGATGTTCAGCCGGAGCCGGCGGAAGAAGAACCGCTTCCCGACGACCCAACGGAGCCGGCGGAAGAGGCCGATGAGGAAGAGGCGGTCGAGCCCCAGCCCGAGCTGACCCGCAGGCAGCGCCGCCAGGCGGCGGAAGAGCCCCGGGAGGAGCCGAAGCGGAAGGCCCGAAAAAAGCGCAAAAAGCCCTCGAGCCGGAAGCGCCGGGAGAAGAGGAAGCGCATCCGGCGCATCGTCGGGCGCACGCTGCTTTTCATCTTCACGGTGCTCATCGTGCTGGTGGGCGGCGTCTACGCCATACTGGGCGTGGTGTTCAACGGGCCGTCCCAGACCACCAGCGACCGCCTGACGCTCACGCTGCTGGAGACCAGCGCGGGCAAATTCGTGCCGTATCTCTACTTCAGCAAGGAAGAAGTGGCGGCCATTCAGGAGCGCAACAAGGTGGTGGAGCTGGAGCAGGCCACCGACACCAGCCTGATCAGCATCGCCGCGGCGAAGCGCGCCCAGAATCGCGAGGACATCGGCCCGGCGGGCGTGCTGGAGGAAAGCCCCCAGGACATCACCGTGGACGAGATCAAGGGCTCCACCTATCACGGCTGGATGATGATCGTTCAGGATCCCTCCCGGGTGTTCGTGGGCGTGTGCAACGACTACTTCACCGAGGACAAGCCCGGCCTGCGCATCGCCGAGCTGGCCAAGAAATACGACGCGGTGGCAGCCATCAACGGCGGCGCCTTCAGCGACCACAACGGCCAGGGCAACGGCGGCACGCCCTCCGGCGTGACCATCACCGAGGGCCGCATGACCAACGCCCGGGGTGGCAGCGACAGCACCACCGTGGGCTTCGACATGAACGACGTGCTCATCGTGGGCAAGATGACCCGGGACGAGGCCGAGCGGATGGGCCTGCGGGACGCGGTGTCCTTCGGCCCGGCGCTGGTGGTCAACGGCGAACCCGCCCAGTTCTCCGGCGTGAGCTCCGGCCTGAACCCCCGCACGGCCATCGGCCAGCGCTCGGACGGCGCGGTGCTGATGCTGGTCATCGACGGCCGCCAGGTGAACAGCCCCGGCGCCAGCATGGCGGACCTGGTGGAGATCATGGTGCGCTACGGCGCGGTGAACGCCTGCAACCTGGACGGCGGCTCCTCGTCCAACATCTATTATAATGGTGAAATTCTGAACGACGGCGTGGCGATCACCGGCTCCCGGCGCATTCCCACCGCCTTCGTCGTGCGCTGAGGGGTGTGGCTGATGAAGAACAAGAAAAAGAAGAGCACAGTCGCCCGGCAGCGCGAGGCCAGGAGGATTCAGGAAAAGCGGCGCAAAAAGCGCAGCCGCGTCTATACCGCCATCTTCTACAGCGTCTACGGCTTGACCATCGCGGCCATGTTCGTCGGGCTGTTCTGGCTCTCCCGCAACGTGGACGCCTACGTGAAGGCCTGCGAGGCCGCCGAGCCCAAGTACGCGGCGGCGGCGGCGGCGCGGCCCTTCCTGGAGCGGGACTACGCGGTGCTGTCCCAATGCGAGGACCCGGCCATCTTCGAGACGGAGACCATCGACCAGTACTGCGCCTACATGGACGAGCTGCTGGACGGCCGGGAAATCACCTACAACGAGGTGTTCTCCAGCGACGAAAACGTGAAGCGCTTCGACGTGAAGGCGGACGACCTGAAGATCGGCGAGTTCCGGCTGCGCCACGTGGGGGACGACCCGCGCTTCGGCTTCTGGCAGTGGCAGGTGGATTCCCTGGACACCGACGTGCTGCGCACCACCGGCTACCAGGTGGAAGCGCCGGAGAAATCCACGGTGTATGTGGACGACCGCGCCCTGACGCGAAACGACATCATCCGCCGGGGCATCCCGGAATTTGAGACGGTCGAGCTGCCCACAGGCTCCAAGGTGCCCCAGCGCTGCGTGTATGAGTTCCGGCGCTACTTTGGCCCGGGCCAGGTGCGGGTGGTGGATCAGTACGGCCAGGAAAACGAGGTCAGCCAGACCAACGGCCGCTACATCGCCGCCTACAACTACGACGACCCCCTGCTCACGGACGAGCTGAAGGAGCGTGTCGTGGAGGTGGTCCGGCGGCTGTCCTGCTACATGTCCAACGACTACGGCCGGCGCAACCTGCTGGAGGACGTGGTGGGCGGCTCCGACGCGGAGACCTACATCAACGGCTTCGACCGGATGTGGATCCCGGAGCACAAGTCTTACGATTTTGAAAACATGGACGTGCGCCACTTCGTGAGCTATTCGGAGGACTGCTTCTCTGTCGAGGCGCGCTACGATTTCAAAATCATCTACTACACCGTGGACCCGGAGACCTATCCCACGGCCTACCGCCTGTACTTCCGCAAGCGCGACGGCGTGTGGCTGCTGTTCAATTTCGAGCTGATCTGACCGCCAATCGAGCATTCAGCCCGCCCTCCTTTCCCGTTCACATGGGAAAGGGGGGGCGTTTGTTCCCGGGCTTCTTACCGCGCTCCAACGGCGCAAAACATCATACCGCCGCCCCAAAAGCCGTGCAGGGCGCAGCCCTGCAATACCAGTTCCCCCTTCCCCGCGAAGAGCGGGGAAGGGGGCCAGGGGGAAAGGGTATGCACTGCCTTTCGTCGCCAGACTCATAAGCTGCCTCCTTCATCTTCCCGGGATATGAACAGCCCAAGAAATGTTATTTGTGTTGGAATTTTCGCAAATTTGTTGACAAGGGCCCGCAGGTGTGATAAAGTAGTAGGGCGTGTTTAGGGGCTTTATTACGCATACTTTTCTATAGGGAGGTGTCGCAGATGGCATCTGATAAGCGTGTTAAAGTTACGCTGGCGTGCAGCGAGTGCAAGCAGCGCAATTATAATACCATCAAGAACAAGAAGAATGACCCCGATCGTCTCGAGATGAACAAGTACTGCCGCTTCTGCAAGAAGCATACCGCTCATAAGGAAACCCGATGAGAATCGCGGTAAAAGCTGCAAGGATGTGAATCACATGGCTAAGACGAATGAGACGGCCGCCGCGAAGGACAACTTCTTCGGCAAGGTGGTCAAGTTTTTCAAGAACCTGGGCATTCGGATCGCCCGCAGCTTTAAGGACATGTACGCCGAGCTGAAGAAGGTGACCTGGCCCCAGCGCAGCGAGCTCATCAACTACTCTCTGGTGGTTCTGGGCTTCATGGTCGCTATGGGCGTTGTCATTTTCGTCATCGACGCTGGCGCCGGCGCGCTGGTTCAGCTGATCACCCGCTGATTCTGCAAGGAGTGGCGTTATGTCTGAAAAGGCTGAAATGGCTGAAGCGATCGACAAGGCTGAAGCGGTCGACAAAGCTGAAGAGGTCGACAAGGCTGAACAGGCCAAGACGACTGAGACGGCTCAGTGGTATGTGGTTCATACCTACTCGGGCTATGAAAACAAGGTGAAGGCCAATCTCGAGAAATCCGTCGAGAACAACGGCCTCCAGCATCTGATTCAGGAAGTCAGCATTCCTGTTGAGGAAGTCGTTGAGATTCGCAATGGCAAGCGCCACGCGGTTCAGCGCAAGATTTTCCCCGGCTACGTGCTGGTGAAAATGCTCATGACCAACGAAGCCTGGTATCTGGTGCGCAACACGCGCGGCGTGACCGGGTTCGTGGGTCCGGGATCTCATCCCGTCCCGCTGGCGGGCAGTGAGATCGAATATATGCTCACCCGGGCCGCCGTGTCCATCGACATCGCGGTGGGTGAGGATGTGCGCGTCCTGTCCGGCCCTCTGGCCGAGCACGTGGGCAAGGTTCAGGATATCGACACCATCCGCCAGAAGATCACTGTGGTGGTGTCCATGTTCGGCCGCGACGTGTCGGTTGAGCTGGATTACGATCAGGTCGTGCGCGTTTGACGGCTTGAATATCCCTCGTCGAGGGGGTTCAGGAGAGTGGGAGGAGCGCGAAGCGTGCGTTCCGCTACACCACATACGAAGAGGAGGATATCCCTATGGCAAAGAAAGTAACTGCGCTCATCAAGCTGCAGGTTCAGGCCGGTAAGGCGACGCCCGCGCCGCCCATTGGCCCTGCGCTCGGTCAGCACGGCGTGAACATTCCCGGATTCTGCAAGGAGTTCAACGACCGCACCGCCAAGCAGGTTGGCCTGGTTATCCCGGTGGTCATCACCGTGTATCAGGACCGTACCTTCACGTTCATCACCAAGACGCCTCCGGCCGCCGTTCTGATCAAGAAGGCTTGCGGCATTGAGACGGCGTCCGGCCGCCCCAACAGGGACAAGGTCGCCCAGATCACCAAGGCTCAGGTGAAGGAAATCGCCGAGCTGAAGATGCCCGATCTGAACGCCGCGTCCGTCGAGGCCGCGATGAGCATGGTCGCCGGTACCGCCCGCTCCATGGGCGTCGTCGTTGTCGACTAAGGCTTTCTCCGCCCGGAGAGAACCGCATCCGGCCCAGCGCCGGGTGTCAGAATCAAGTGGGAGGATTCATTCCGCTTGTACCACGAGGAGGAAATATAGATGGGTAAGAAATATACTGACAGCGCAAAGCTGATCGATAGCCAGAAGCTGTATGATCCTGAGGAGGCCGTTGCCCTCGTCAAGCAGACTGCCAAGGCTAAGTTCGATGAAACGATTGAGATCTCCCTGCGCATGGGCGTTGACCCCCGTCACGCCGATCAGCAGATCCGCGGCACCGTCGTCCTGCCCAACGGCACCGGCAAGAAGCTGACCGTTCTGGTCTTCGCCAAGGGCCCCAAGGCTGACGAGGCGCTGGCCGCCGGCGCTGATTTCGTGGGCGCTGAGGACATGGTCGCCAAGATTCAGGGCGGCTGGTTCGGATTCGACGTCTGCGTTGCCACGCCCGACATGATGGGCGTTGTCGGCCGTCTGGGCCGCGTGCTGGGCCCCAAGGGCCTCATGCCCAACCCCAAGACCGGTACCGTCACCATGGACCTGACCAAGGCCATCGCCGACATCAAAGCCGGTAAGGTTGAGTACCGCGTCGACAAGACCGCTATCATCCACTGCCCGCTCGGCAAGGCTTCCTTCACCGAGACGGCCCTGAACGAGAACCTGCGCGTGCTGATGGACGCGATCATCAAGGCCAAGCCCGCCACCGCGAAGGGCACCTACATTCGTTCCGCTGTCATCTCCAGCACCATGGGCCCTGGCATCAAGCTGAACGCGCTGAAGTTCTGATTGATCGCCTGAGTCCAACCCCTACCCCCTTAAACACGCACGCGAAAGCCGCTGCTCGACAGAACAGCGGCTTTTTTTATGTGCTTTGCAAATTCAGCGGGCGGCCTCGGCCAGCAGTGAGCGGCCTTCCCACTCCCGGGCGGGCCGGGCGTTCAGCATCTCGGCGATGGTGGGCGCCACATCCTTGATGGACACGTCCTTCAGCGTTCTGCCCGGCGCGAAGGAGGGGCCGTTCAGGATGATCGGAATGGTCATGTCCTCCGGCATGTCGGTGCCGTGGCCCCGGTCGTGTCCGCCATGATCGGCCAACAGGATGATGTCGTATTCCGCCGGGATGTTCTCCCGCACGCGGCGCACGCAGTCCAGCGCGTTTTTCACGCAGCCCAGGTAGGTCTCGCTCATCCAGCCCTTGTCATGGCCGCCCACCTCGTCGGTCTCCCCCAGATAGAGGAACATGAAGTCCGGCGATTCGCGATTGATGTAGTCGATGGCGGCGGTGGTGATGGCCTGATCGGTGTTTCGGGCCTTGTGCTGGTTCAGCATCACGGCGCAGGCCAAATGATCCGGGCGGGTGAGATCCCGCAGCTCCTCCCAGGTGTAGAAGAAGGCGCACTTTTTCTCCACCCGGTCCAGCCGCTCCACCAGGCCCTCGATGGGGCGCACCTGCGGGGTGTAGGTGTTGGACAGGATGCCGTGGCGGTCGGGATCCACGCTGTGAAACAGCGACATGTGGCAGGGCAGCGTGACGGAGGGAAACACGGTACGGGCGTTCAGCGCGCAGGCGCTGTCGGCCAGCAGCTTTCCGGCGTAATCGCTGCCGCAGGCGGGAATGGCGTCCGGCCTCATGCCGTCCACCAGGATCATGATGACTTTCTTATCCATCCCGGCTCATCTCCCCATCATTTCGTGCGGATGAACAGCACGCCCAGCGTGTGGGGCCCGCAGTGGCAGGTCACGGTGCAGCCGGCGTTGGTCTCATAGACGTGCTCGAAGCGGCCGTTTTCCGCCACGGCCTGCCGCGCCACGGACAGGGTGTCCGGCTCGGCGGCGGCGTGGGTGATGAACATGCGGTCCCGGCGCAGGTCGGTGCGGTTCTGGATGCGCTCGGTCACATACTGCTGGATGCAGCGGTCATACGCGCCGCGGTATTTCTTCACCACGCGCATCTTGCCGTCGATGACCTCGATGCAGGGCTTCAGCCGCAGCAGGTTCGCGCCCAGCGCGGCCACGGAGGAGCAGCGCCCGCCCCTGACCATGTAGTCCAGCCGATCCAGCAGGAAGCTGGCCTCCACCCGGGGCGTCAGCTCGTTCAGCTTTGCGCAGATTTCCTCGGCCGTCAGGCCCTGCGCCGCCAGCTGGGCGGCCTCGATGACCACATGGCCCTGGCCGGTGGACAGGTTGCGCGAATCGACGACGTAGACGTTCTTGAACTGCATCGCCGCCTTGCAGGCGTTCTGGTAGCAGCTGGAGAACTCCGCGCTGATGTTGATGTGAATCACCGCGTCGTTGGCCTCCGCCAGGGGGCGGAAATACTCGGCGTACTCAAATTCACTCACGGCCGAGGTGGAGCACAGCTTGCCGGTGGACGCCGTGTAGGCGAAGATGTCGGCGGGCGTGATCTCGATGCCGTCCCTGAAGGGATCGCCGTCCTTCATCACGATCAGCGGAACGATGCCGATGTTATATTCCTCGACCAGCGCCGCAGACAGGTCGCAGGTGCTGTCGGAGGTAATTTTGATAGCCATGATATGGGAATCCTCTCTTTCATCAAAAGGGCAGTCTTTACAGCGTATACACGTTTATTATACCTGAAAATGCAATGTATGGCAAGCATGACGCGCCGTATTTTATCATTTCGGACGGATTGCGCAAAACCCGCCGCGCCGCCTTGGGCAGCAGTTGCTTCAGCGCCGGGTCGATCCACAGCCGCTCATGCCTTTTTGCCTTCCTTGGGCGGATCGATTTCTACCACATAGGAGCCGCAGGCGTTCACCACGGTGGTGTCGCCATACCGGCGCTCCCGCTGGAAGTCGTGGGTATATTCGATGTGCACGTGTCCGTGCAGCATGTAGCGGGGATGGTATTTGTCCATGAAGGCCAGGAAGGTCTTGAAGCCCCGATGGGCCAGGTCCTTGTCGTCGCCCACCCCCAGGGCCGGCGCGTGGGTGACCAGGATGTCCGCGCCGTGCCTGCGGAACAGGGCGAAGCGCAGCCGCCGCAGCCGACCGGCCATCTCCCGCTCCGTGTACTGGTGCGGCGCGCCGGGGATATAGCACATGCTGCCTCCCAGCCCCACGATACGCACGCCCTCGTGCTCGTAGATCTCGCCGTCAATGCACACGCAGCCCTCCGGGGGCGTCTTCGCGTAGCGCCCGTCGTGGTTGCCGTGCACATAGAGCACCGGCGCGCGAGTGAAGCAGGTGAGGAAGGACAGATAGGAGGGCGGCAGATCGCCGCAGGAGATGACCAGGTCGATCCCCTCCAGGCGACGCCTGTCCAGATGCTCCCACAGCCTCGGCTCCGCGTGGTCCGCCAGCACGAGTATCTTCATCGTGACCCTCCCTTCGCGTCAATGGTGTGTCATTCGTGGTCGGTGCCCGTCCAGGCAAAGGAGCTGGGATCGGGTCGGTCGATGTCGTTCAGTCCCTGCAGGCGCACCAGCGGCTGCGCGTCCCGACGCAGCTGATTGAGATCCGGAATGACGCCGATGACGTTGTCGCACAGCCAGTCCATGGTGACCACCTGCGCCGGGGACAGGCCCGCGTCGCTCTCGGAGCGAATCACGCCGTCCTGCGACAGGATCTTGCCCGAGAAGGGATTGAAGGAGCCCCCCGCGAACAGGCCCTTGATCATCTCCACCAGCTGCTGGGTGCCGTTTGGCAGACGCTGGGAGTAGATCACGTCCACCGCCCCGGTGGAAATGCCGGGCCAATAGGCCATGGCCAGGCCGTCCACGGAGTCGCTGTCCTCCTTCCAGCTGCCGCTCAGGAGGCTGCGGAGGATGGTCTCATACAGGCTGCCCCAGTTCCACACGGGCATGGCCAGGTTGCGGGGCGAGCCGTCCGCCTCCACGCGATACAGCCCGAAGGCGCGGGAGGCGTGGGCCGGGGCGCTGATGTCCCGGTTGCAGATGATGTGGATGTCGTTCCGGCGGAAGGTCTCGTACACATCGTGATCCCGGCGGCTGGACCAGTCCAGAAACACCTGCGCCCGGGGATTGACCAGCCGCGCGCCCAGCGCGAAGGCGTTGATGCTGGCGGGCGTGCCGTAGATGGGATAGTCCGCCACGTAGCCGATGCGGTTGTTGTCCGCCATGGCCCCCGCGATGGCCCCGATGATGAACTTCGCCTCGTGCACCCGCAGGTAATAGCTGCGCACCCGATGGAAGGAGGCCAGCAGGGAGCAGTTCAGGATCTTCATGTTGGGATGGGCCACGGAGGCCTTGATGGCCGCGTTCAGGAACATGGGCGACGTGGTGAACACCACGTCGGTGCCCGCCTCCGCCAGCTCGTCCAGCGCCTGCTCCGCCGCGGCCTGGTTGCCCGCCAGCCGGGTGACCGTGTCCACCTTGCCCTCCAGCAGCTCGTTCACGTAGGTTCGGCCCATCTCGTGCCAGTAGGTCCAGCCGGACTCCGCGGGCTCACGGCTGTAGAGGAAGGCCGCGTTGAGCTTCTTCTGCCGCAGCAGGGTAGAGAAGAAGGAGGTATTCTCCGTGGCGGTGGGCTCCATCAGCAGCACGACCCGCTCCTCCTGGGCGCTGATGCGAATCTCATCCCAGATCTTGCGCACGTCCTCCCGCAGCTGCTCGCCGGATACCTCGCCCGCGTGGGCAAAGCCGTAGATGCGCAGGAAGATGAGGAAGGCGTCGCCGTCGGTGATGGGCAGGCGTTCGCCGTTCAGGGCGTGATACGCGTTCGAGAAGCGCAGCAGCGCCGAGTGGAAGTCCCGCCGCAGCGACACGCTCCACTTCTCGCCGGGCGTGGTGCCCGTGTAGTCGTAGAGCCGCTGAAAGCCGCCCTCCTTGGAGAAGTAGATGTAGTTGATCTCCGTGTCGTCATAGAAGGAGAGGAATTCGTAGTAGATCCTGTTCTCCGGCTCGTCGGTTCGCGGCGGAATGAGCCGGATCACGTCGCCCTCGATGGAGGCCGCGTCCAGGAATTTCATCACGCTGACCCGCTTGTTGCCCTCGATGACGTAGAATTTGTTCATGTACTCGTAGGCCTTGATGGGCGAGTTCACGCCCTCGTTCACCACGGACCAGTAAAGCCGCTCCCACTTCGACACGAATTCGCCCACCTCGTCGATCACCGGCATGAAATTCGCGGCGAAGGCCATGGTGCGGCCGTGGGTGGCCGTGCCCACGATCTGATTCAGGGGGATGTTCACCAGCCTGAGCGGCTGCGCCGGCAGTGCCAGCGCCCCCGGAACCACCTCGTCCAGCACGGGCAGATAGGGATCTTCCTTTTTATTTTTTCTGAGCGCCATTTCCCGCTTGGCGAGCTTCAGCGCCTTTTCATACATTTCATCATGGATCATATTTACCACCTCGGTTTCCGCACCATTATATACCGCCTCGCCCCCAAAATCCAGCGCGGGAATGTTTGCCCTGCAAGGAGTACAGAAAGAACATGTTAAAAATCGAAAATTCAGTCAAAAGGGTTGACAAGGCGCTCAAAGGGGCGTATAATCCCTACTAAATAAATAGGTATTAAGGAGGAACGCGGCATGGCAATCTATCAATCCGCGGCGGACCTGGTGGGAAAAACCCCCCTCATCGAGCTGAACAACATTGAGAAAAAAGAAGGCCTCAAGGCGCGGCTGGCGGTGAAGCTGGAGCGGAGCAATCCAGCGGGCAGCGTGAAGGACCGCGTGGCCAGGGCCATGATCGAAGACGCGGAGGCGGCGGGCCTCCTGAAGGAGGGCTCGGTCATCATCGAGCCCACCAGCGGCAACACGGGCATTGGCCTGGCGGCCATCGCGGCGGCCCGGGGCTATCGCACCATCATCGTCATGCCGGAGACCATGTCCATCGAGCGGCGCAAGCTGATCGCAGCCTACGGCGCGGAAATCGTACTCACCGAGGGCGCCAAGGGCATGAAGGGCGCCATCGCCAAGGCCGAGGAGCTGGCGAAAGAAATTCCGGGCAGCTTCATCCCCGGCCAGTTCGTGAACCCCTCCAACCCCAAGGCCCACTATGAGACCACCGGCCCGGAAATCTGGGCGGACACCGAAGGCGCGGTGGACGTGTTCGTGGCCGGCGTGGGCACCGGCGGCACCATCACCGGTGTGGGCCGCTTCCTGAAGGAAAAGAAGGCGGGCGTGAAGATCGTGGCGGTGGAGCCCGCCGGCTCCCCGGTGCTCTCCGCCGGCAAGAGCGGCCCCCACGGCATCCAGGGCATTGGCGCGGGCTTCGTGCCGGAGGTGCTGGACACGAAGGTCTACGACGAAATCGTCACCATCGAAAACGACGCCGCCTACGAGGGCAGCCGCATGCTGGCCAGGCAGGAGGGCCTGCTGGTGGGCATTTCCTCCGGCGCGGCGTTCCAGGCGGCGCTGGCCCTGGCCAGGCGCCCCGAAAACGAGGGCAAGCTGATCGTGGCGCTGCTGCCGGATACCGGCGAGCGCTATCTCTCCACCCCCCTGTTCGAGGCCTGAAAACCGAATCCATTCCAAGCCCGGCCGGCCCATCATGGGTTGGCCGGGTTTTTCGCGCGCGCTTGATTCCGCCGCTCAAAGACGCTATAATAGAGGCATAAACAGGCTGTGGGGAGGGAACGCGCGTGAATCCAATCCTGCTCTTATACAACATCCAGGGCCAGCGCCTGAAGCAGATCCAGCTGCTGGCCGCCTGCCTGGGCGTCAGGACGCGGCCGGTGCCGCCGGGCGACTACGGAAAGCCCCTGGCCGCCCTGTGCGGCCTGGAGGGGGACGAGGGCGCTCAGGGCCTGTGGAACGACTTCGACGAGGAAATGCTGGTGATGGCCTTTTTCACCCAGGAGCAGATGCGGCGCTTTCTGGACAGCTTCCGCCAGACGGGGCTGCCCTCCGTGCGGCTCAAGGCGGTGCTCACGGAGACCAACAGCCGCTGGAATTCCTGCGCGCTGCGGGCCGAGCTTCTGAAGGAGGAGGCCGCGTTCAGGGCGATGAAGAAGCCGTAAGGAGAGAGGAGCGCATGTCATGTACACAGTAGCCATTCCCGTGACAAACCGGTATTCCAATCGGCGCATGGACTGCGAGGCAGTGCTCTCGGAGCTCAGGCGGGCCGGCGCCACCCGCGTGTGGCTGTGTACCGCCCGGGGCATCGAGCAGGAGGAGCGCCTCAGCGAGGAGCTGGCGCTGCTGAAGGAGCACAGGCTGTTCTTCGAGGCTCAGGGCGTCGAGGTGGGCGTCTGGCTCAGCTCCCTGGGCCACGGCGGCACGCTGGTCTACGACGACGCCCGCACCCTGGAGCGCGCAGCCCGCTATGTCAAGCTCACCGGCCTGGGCGGCGGCACCTGCCCGGACAGCTTCTGCCCCATCTGCGAGCCCTTCGCCACCGATTATTCCAACTGGATCGGCCGCATCGCCGAGACCGGGGCGAAGCTGATCATGATCGACGACGACTATCGCCTTTCCGCCCGCGCCTGCGGGCCGGGCTGCTGCTGCGAGGCCCACATGGCCGAATACCGCCGCCGCGTGGGCGAGGACGTCGCGCGGCCGGACATGGAGAAGCTCATCTTCACCGGCGGGCCCAACAAATACCGGGACGCCTGGCTGGACATGGGTCACGACGCCCTCATGGGCCTGGCGAAGCGGATCCGCGCCCGGGTGGACGCGGTGAACCCGGCCGTGCGCGTGGGCGTGTGCGCGGTGATGTCCACCTGGGACACCGACGGCGTAAACGCCATCGAGCTCACCAAGGCGCTGGCCGGCCACACGAAGCCCTTCCTGCGCACCATCGGCGCGCCCTACTGGGCGGCGCAGCATGTGCTGGCGAAGAAGCTGGCCCGGGTCATCGAGCTGGCGCGCGTCCAGCGGCACTGGTGCGAGGGGCAGGGCGTCGAGCTGTTCACCGAGGGCGACGCCTATCCCCGCCCCCGCTACTGCACCCCCGCCAGCTTCCTGGAGGTCTACGACATGGCCCTGCGGGCGGACGGCGGGCTGGACGGCATCCTCAAGTACATGCTGGACTACACCTCCTCCACCCGCTACGAGCGGGGCTACATCGACCGCATGGTGAGAAACGCCCCCGCCTACGCCTGGATCGAGGCGCACCTGGCGAAGGGGACGGCCGAGGGCGCGGACGTGTTCTGCCCCCATGAGAAGCTGCGCGCCGCCCAGCTGCCGCCGGACATGACAGCCCAGGAGGCGGAGAGCGCCTACTTCTTCCCGGCGGCCCAGCGGCTGCTGTGCGACTGCGGAGTGCCCATGGCCTATGGCGCGCGGAGCGTCCACGTGGTCTTCGGCGAGAGCGCCCGCCATGTGCCCCTGGACCGGGTGAAGGACGGCATGGTTCTGGACGCCCCCGCGGCCCGGCTGCTGACAGATCGGGGCGTGGACGTGGGCCTCGAAGCCCTGGGCCCGGCCGCCATGGCGCAGGGCGCGGAATATTACCCCGGCGAGGACGAATACGTGCTCTGCGGCACGGCGGACCGGCTCCACGGCGCTGATCTCAAGCCCGGCGCGGAGATCCTCTCCAGCCTGAACGGGCAGCCCACCTGCTACCGCTATGAAAACAAAGCGGGAGAGCGCTTCCTGGTGTATCTGTTCGACATGGACGCGGTGTCCCACGGGCTGGGGCTCACCCGCTCCTACTGCCGCCAGCGCCAGCTTGTCGCCGGGCTGGAATGGGTGGGCCGAAAGCCGCTGCCGGCCTCCTGCCTGGGCCATCCGGACAGCTACATGATCTGCAAGCGCACGGAGGAGGGCCTGGCCGTCGGCCTGTGGAACCTGTCGCCGGACAGCATGATCGAGCCCGAACTGACCCTGGACAGGGTCTACGGCGCGGCGGAATGCTTCGGCTGCGCGGGGGAACTGGCGGGCAAAACGCTGCGGCTTTCCGGCGAGATCCAGCCCTACGCCTTCGCCGGAATCCTATTGAAAAATTAACTTGCCAGAGCATCCCTCTGATGCTATAATAATCGAGTGCTGTGAAACAGCTGTGCCATAGACAGCAGGTGCTTACGCTTAAAGACACGACCGTGTCGCCAGCCGAGGCGCAATGGATCGTGACAGAAATGCTTTTGTCGCCCTTGCGTCGTGTGCGCAGGGGCGTTTCATATGCCGTCGATTCCTGGACGGATATGGAGGTGTGTTACAATGTCCAAAAATTTTGAAATCAAGCAGGCTGCCGTCGCCGAGATCAAGGAGAAGATCGAGAAGGCTCATTCCTTCGTCATGATCGACTACCGCGGCATGACGGTCGCCGAGGTGACCGAGCTGCGCAACCAGTTCCGCAAGACGGGCTGCGAATACGCCGTTCTGAAGAACACCCTGGTGAAGCTGGCCCTGAAGGAAGCCGGTATCGAAGGCTTCGACGCCGAGCTGAACGGCCCCACCGCCGTGGCTTTCGGCATGGAAGACGCCGTGTCTCCCGCCAAGGTCGTGAAGGAGTTCCTGGAGAAGGCCAAGAAGGGCGTCATCAAGTGCGGCTTCGTCGATGGTCAGAAGCTGGATGTCAAGGGTGTGGAGGCTCTGGCCAGCATCCCGTCCCGCGAGGTCCTCATCGCGAAGGTCATGGGCAGCATGATGAGCGCTGTGTCCAAGTTCGTGTATGTGGTGGAGGCCATCCGCAAGCAGAAGGCCGGCGAGGAATAATCGCCGCCTGACAGATTCAACTGAGTTTTTAACATTAAAATGGAGGTATATATCATGAATCGCGAAGAGATCATTTCCGCTATTGAGTCCATGACGATCCTTGAGCTGGCCGACCTGGTCAAGGAAATGGAAGAGAAGTTTGGCGTGTCCGCCGCCGCTCCCGTGGCTGTCGCCGGTGCCGCTGGCGCCCCCGCCGCTGCCGCTGAGGAAGAGAAGACCGAGTTCGACGTGGTCCTGAAGGAGATCGGCTCCGAGAAGATCAAGGTCATCAAGGTCGTCCGCGAGATCACCGGCCTGGGCCTGAAGGAAGCCAAGGACGCCGTCGAAGGCGCTCCCAAGACCCTGAAGGAAGCCGTCTCCAAGGAAGAAGCCGAGAAGATCAAGGAAAAGCTGGCCGAGGTCGGCGCGACCGTCGAGATCAAGTAATTCCGCTTCAAAAGCAAATGAAAAGCAGCCTCTCCCATGTGGAAGGGGCTGTTTTTTGTGCGTCCGCTCAGCGCCATTCCTCGCCGCAAGCGCGCACGAAGGAGGCCATCCAGGCGGCGGAGAGGGGCAGCACCCGCTCGTCCACCCGGAAGCGGCCGTTGTGGTGCGCGGCGCAGGTGCCCGCCGCTTCGTCCGCGATGCCCACCTGGGCGTAGCAACCCGGCGCGATGCGGGTGTAGTTGGCGAAGTCGTCGCCCAGCATCATGGCGGACTGGCCGCCCACCTTCTCCGCCGGGGCCAGACGCAGGGCGCAGGCCCGGGCGATGGCGGCGGCCTTCTCGTCGTTCTCCACCACGTCGCTCACCCGGATGTTCTCCACCGTCGCCGCGCAGCCGTGGGCCTCCGCCGTGGCATGGGCGATCCGCTCCAACTGGGCCTCCAGGCGGCATCGTGTGGCTTCGTCCAGCGCCCGCAGCGTGCCCTTCAGCTCCGCCTCCTGGGCGATGACGTTGCCCACGCTGCCCGCGTGGAAGCTGCCGATGGTGATCACCGCCGGCTCCATGGGGGACACGCCCCGGGACACCGCCGTCTGCAGCGCGCCCACCAGCGCCGAGGCCGCCACCACCGCGTCGGCGCATTGCTCCGGCGTAGCCCCGTGCCCGCCCCGGCCGCTGACGCGAATGGTGAACATATCCACCGCTGCGCTCACCTTCACCGGCGCGGCGTGCAGGGTGCCGCTCTCATAGGGGCTCCACACGTGAATGGCGAAGAACACGTCCACGTCGTCCACCAGCCCGGTGCGGATCACCTCGTCCGCGCCCCGCTCGCCCTCCTCGGCGGGCTGGAAGATGAGCTTCGCCCGGCCCCGCCACCGATCCCTGTTTTCGCGGAGCAGCCGCGCCGCGCCCAGGCCGATGGTCATGTGGGCGTCGTGACCGCAGGCGTGCATCACGCCCTCGCGCTCCGAGGCGAAGGGCAGGCCGGTCTCCTCCCGCACGGGCAGGGCGTCCGTGTCGCAGCGCAGGCCCACGCAGGGGCCTTCGCCGCCGCCCTCGATCAGCGCCACGGTGATATTGTCCGCCGGGGCGTGGTAGGGGATGCCCAGCTCATCCAGCCTGGCCCGCAGATAGGCGTTCGTCTCCCGCTCCTGATGGGCCAGCTCCGGCCGGCGATGCAGCGCGCGATACGTCTCCGACAGCCACGGGGCCAGCGCCTCGGCCCGGGCGAGCAGCTCCTGTTCAAACGGCATGGCGTCATACCTCCTCCACTGTGTCACGCTCATCATAGTGCAAAACGGGCGATTCGTCAAGGCAGGGGCATGAACGGCAAAAAACCACTCTTTCCCCCTTTACAAACGCCCCGCGAAGCGTGATAATAGAATAATCAACATCGCTGAAGGAGGCGGGGCCCGTGATCTATCTCTCCGAGTTCTTTTTCCCGGACGCGGATCGGGAGTTCGACTTCCGCCTGACCCTCAAGCGCACCTGCTATGACACCGTGTACCCCTTCCATGTGCTCTCCGCCCGGGGGCTGCAGCGGCTGGAATTCGCGCCGGTGACCATCCTCTACGGCGGCAACGGCTCCGGCAAGACCACGGCGCTGAACGTCATGGGCGAGAAGCTGGGCCTCAAGCGGGACACGCTGTACAACCGCTCCAACTTCTTCGAGGATTACACCGCCCTGTGCCATTTCACCACCCGGGCCCCCATCCCGGCGGACAGCCGTGTGATCACCAGCGACGACGTGTTCGACTTCATGCTGAACCTGCGCGCCCTCAACGGCGGCATCGACCGGCGGCGGGAGGAGCTGTTCGAGGAGTACATCGAAAACAAAAACGAGCGGGACTTCCGCCTGAAATCCCTGGCGGACTACGACCGCCTGCGGGAGATCAACCTGGCCCGGAGCAAGACCCAGTCCCGCTATGTGCGGGCCATGCTGAAGGACAACGTGCGGGAGCAGTCCAACGGCGAGAGCGCCTTCTGCTACTTCACCGAGAAGATTCGGGAGGACGGGCTGTACCTGCTGGACGAGCCGGAAAACAGCCTCTCGCCCGGGAAGCAGCGGGAGCTGGTGCGCTTCATGGAGGACTCGGCCCGCTTCTTCCACTGTCAGTTTGTCATCGCCACCCATTCGCCCTTTGTGCTGGCCATGCGGGAGGCGAAAATCTACAACCTGGACGAGAACCCCGCCGCCGTGCGCAAATGGACGGAGCTGGAGTCGGTGCGCGCCTATTACGAATTCTTCCGGGATCACGCCCGCGAGTTCGACTGACCCGGCCTTCCGGCGCATACACTGGTCGTCGGGATCATCCATCAATCGGAAAGGACATCGTCATGCTCACATTTCTCCTCAGGCGCTTCGCGCCGGACATGGACAGCGCCGATTCCCCGGCCGCGCGGCTGAGGTGCGGCATGGTGGCCGCGGCGCTGGGCATCGCTTTGAACGCGCTGCTGTTTGTCATCAAGCTGGCGGCGGGGCTTCTGAGCGGCTCCATCGCCATCATCGCGGACGCCTTCAATAGCCTGTCGGACGCCTCCTCCTCGCTGGTGGCGCTGATCGGCTTTCGCCTGTCCGCCAAGAAGCCAGACCCGCATCATCCCTTCGGCCATGGGCGGCTGGAGTACGTCGCCGGGCTGGTGGTGGCCACGCCGCCATCCTCGTCGCCTCCGCCGGCGTGAAGCTGTACATGTGCCTGTATAACCGGGCGCTGGGGCAGCGCATCAACTCGCCCGTGATGCGCGCCGCCGCCCTGGACAGCCTGGGCGACATGCTCTCCACCGCGGCGGTGCTGGCGGCGCTGATCGCGGCTTCGCTCACCGGGCTGCATATCGACGGCTGGGCCGGCCTGGGCGTGTCGCTGTTCATCACCTACAGCGGCCTGTCGGCGGCCCGGGAGACCATCAGCCCCCTGCTGGGCGAAGCGCCCTCCGATGAGCTGGTGAAGAAGATCGAGGACGACGTGCTGCGGGGCGAACACGTGCTGGGGGTGCACGATCTCGTCGTGCACGACTACGGGCCGGGCCGGCGCATGATCTCGCTGCACGCCGAAGTGCCCGCCGACGGCAGTTTTCCCGCCATGCACGACGAAATCGACCGCATCGAGCGGCAGCTCAGCGAGGAGCTGCACTGCGAGGCGGTGATCCACATGGACCCCGTGGCCACGGACGACAAGCGCGTGGCGCCGCTTCAGGAGGCCATGACGGCGCGGCTGCGGGAGGGCGTGGATGACCGCATCACGCTGCACGATTTCCGCGTCATGGACATCGGCGGACGAACGCTGCTGCTGTTCGACCTGGTGGCCCCCTACGACCTGGCTGTGTCCGACGAGGCGCTGGCCCAGGCCGCCAGCTACGCCGCCAAGGGGCTGGACAGCCGCTATGAGACCGTTGTGAAGATCGACAAAGGCTGAGAGAAAAGGAGAAGCACCCATGGAAATGACCGGAAAGACAAAAGAGATGACCTGCCTGGGCCGCGCGCTGCGCTTCTGCAACCAGAAGAGCCGCGACTGGACGCACCCTTATGAGTACGAGCACAACGGCAGCACCCTCTCCAACGCGGGCTGCGGCGTCTTCGCGCTGGTTCACGCGGTGGAGTGGATGCACGGCATCCGGCTGGACCCGGATCAGGTGGCGGAGATCTCCGTGGCCGTGGGCGGGCGCGGCGACGACGGCACTGACCGCCCCGCCATGCTGCACGGCATGATGGCCTGCGGCTTCGCGGCGGAATGCGGCTTTCGCTATGACGACGACGGCTTGCTGAACGACCACGAGCTCCTCTGGCGGCACATGACCGCCGGCAACGCGGCGCTGTGCAACCTGCGCGTAGGCCACATCGTGGCGCTGCTGGCCGCCCGGGAGACAGGCGGACGCCGCCAGCTGCTGGCCATGGACTCCGTGGCCGAGAGCGCCAGTGAGAAGGTGCGGGACCACGTGCGCGAGGTGGTGCCGGGGTCGGAGATCCGCTATCCCATTCGCAACGCCGCGGGGGACACTGTGGGCTTCGGCGAGAGCTGGGCGCTGTTCTGGGTGGACGCGGACCTGCCGAAGGACTTCAACCTGCTGCACAAGGTTGAACCGCGGAGATAAAAAGCGCCAACGCAAAGGTTCGTTGATAAAAAGCGGGAAATATGGTAGAATACAGACAGATGATGAACCGCGCCGCGCCGAGGGAATAAGGAGGCAGCTATGGAGTATAAAGTCAACATCGTTTGGGATTCCGAAGCGTCCGTGTGGGTCGCGACCAGCAAGGATGTTCCCGGCCTTGTGCTTGAATCGGGCTCTTTTGACGCGCTGCTCGAGCGGGTCCGCTACGCGATTCCGGAGCTCATTGAGCTGAACCATCAGAAAACGCCGGTATACCAGCTGACCTTCCTGTCGGAACGGCACGATCAGGTGGCGACGTATGGCTGAATATGAGAAAAAGGTTCGCGAAATCCCGAAAGCCAACGGGTGCCGCTTTGTCCGTCATGGCCGAGGCGATCACGACATCTGGTACAGCCCAATCACCAATACGAACGTGACGGTCGACGGAAAGATATAATCCCGCTTCACAGCCAATGAAATATTGAAGCAGAGCGGCATCAAGGACAGATTTTAAGCAAATACCCCCTTGACCCCGACGCCGCGTCATGGTTTATCATGAGGGCGTAAGGAGGTGAGGCCGGGATGAAAACCGTACACGAGGTGAGCGCGCTGACGGGCGTGAGTATCAGAACGCTGCGCTATTACGACCGCATCGGCCTGCTCTGCCCGACAACTCATACTGAGGCGGGCTACAGGCTGTACGACGACGCGGCGCTGGAGCGTCTGCAGCAGATTCTGCTGTTCCGGGCGCTGGAATTCCCGCTGAAGGACATCAAAGAGATCGTCTCGCGGCCGGATTTCGACCGGAGCAAGGCGCTGGCGCAGCAGATTCAGCTGCTCACGCTCAAGAAGCAGCACATCGAAAACCTGATCGACCTCGCCACCGGCATTAAGGCAATGGGGGTGAATACATTGGATTTTACCGCGTTTGACACAAGCAAGATCGACGAATACGCCGCGCAGGCCAAGGCCTCCTGGGGCGCGACGCCCGAATACAGGGAGTACGAGCAGAAGAGCAAGGGCCGCACGAAGGCCCAGGAGCGGTTGATCGCCGCGGGGATGATGGACATCTTCCGCGCGTTCGGCGAAATCAAAGAGACCGACCCCGCCGCCGAACCCGCTCAGGCGCTGGCGAAGCGGCTGCAGGACTACATCACGGAGCACATGTACACCTGCTCGAAGCCGGTGCTGAACAGCCTGGGCCGGATGTACGCCGCCGGCGGCGATTTCACGAAGAACATCGACGACTATGGCGGCGAGGGCACGGCGGTGTTCGCCAGCCGGGCCATTGAGGTTTATTGCGGAAAAGAATGAGCGATCACACAAATCGCCCCGCGTCCGAAAGGAAACGGACGCGGGGCGTTTGTTTGTCTGCCGATGGCTTATTTCTCCCATGCGCTGGGCGCGGCCATCATCAGGATGGGGAAGATCTCCAGGCGGCCCATCAGCATGCACAGGGTGAGCACACACTTGCTTCCCACCGAGAAGGCCGCGAAGTTGCCCGTGGGGCCCACCATGCCCAGGCCCGGGCCGATGTTGAAGAAGGTGGCCACCACAGCGGTGAAGGAGGTCTCGAAGTCGAAATTATCCAGCGACACCGCCAGGGTGGACAGGATGATAATCATCATCGCGGCGAAGAAATAGCCCTGCACGCCGGAGATGAGCTTCTCGTCCAGGGCCCGGCCGTCCAGCTTGATCACGTTGACCGAGCGGGGATGCACGGTCTTGCGGATGTCCCGCGCCATGCTCTTGAACAGCACCTGCACGCGAATCACCTTCAGGCCGCCGGCGGTGGAGCCCGCGCAGCCGCCGATCACCATCAGCACCAGCAGCAGCACGCGGCTGAACTGGGGCCAGAGGTTGAAGTCCTCCGTGGCGTAGCCGGTGGTGGTGATGATGGAGGATACCTGGAAGAACGCCGCCCGCAGCGCGTGGCCAAAGTGCCCGGCAAACTCGGGACGGGGCAGGATGTTGACGGCGATGGCCAGCGACGAGGCCGCCACGATGCCCAGGAACAGCTTCCACTCGCTGCCCTGCTTCAGCGTCGTCCAGTTGCGATGAATCACGTGATAGTACACCGCGAAGTTGATGCCGAACAGCACCATGAACACGCCCAGGATGATCTCCGCCGCCGGGTTGTTCAGATGAGCCACGCTGGCGTTGTAGTTGGAAAAGCCGCCGGTGCCCGCCGCGCCGAAGGTGTGGATCAGGGAATCATACCAGTTCACGCCGCACAGCAGCAGCGCGATCAGCAGGATCAGCGACATGCCGATATAGAGCTGATACAGGATCTTGGCCGTTTTGCCCACCCGGGGCACCAGCTTTTCGGTGGAAGGGCCGGAGGATTCCGCCCGCATGAGGTAGATGGAGCGGCCGCCCATCTTGGGCAGAATCGCCAGCGAGAGCACCAGCACGCCCATGCCCCCCGCCCAGTGGGTCAGGCTGCGCCAGAACAGAAGGCCCCGGGGCAGGCGCTCCACGTTGGTGAGGATGGTGGCGCCGGTGGTGGTGAAGCCGGACACCGTCTCGAACAGGCTGTCGATAAACGAGGGAATGGCGCCGGACAGGAAGAAGGGCATGGCGCCGCACACCGACACGAACAGCCAGCTGAGGGTCACCACGGCGAAGCCCTCCCGGGCGCTGAGGGTGTCGTCGCCCGGGCGCACCATGGACAGGGCGCTGCCAATGGCCAGCGAGATGGCGATGGACAGCGCGAAGGCGCTCCAGTCGCCGTCCCGCATGATGAGGGAAATGATCAGCGGCGCGAACAGCAGCGCCGCCTCCACCAGCAGGACGGAGCCCGCCAGCTTTACGATGAGTCTTTTGTTCATGGCCGTTATTTCTCCGTTGTGTCAAAGGCGTCCTTCAGATCGGCGATGGTGCCGGCCAGCGCGGTCAGGATGACCGTGTCGCCCGCCTCGATGTGGTCCGAGCCGAAGGGAATGATGATCTGGCGTCCGCGCACGATCATGGACACCAGCACGCCATGCTTCCGGCCGAGTTTGTTCAGGGGAATGTTCAGGTAGCTGCCGCCGGGCAGCGCCACGAATTCATAGGCTTCCGCCTGTTCGGCCAGCAGCGGATAGACCTTTTCGATGACGGAATTCTGGGAATGGGAGCGGGCGCGCACGGCCCGCATGATGACGTTGGCCGTGGCCAGCTTGGGGCTGACGATGCTGTCGATGCCCATGTCGCCGATGATATCCATGGTCTCCAGGCGGTTGATCTTCACGATCACCTTCCTCATGCCCAGCTTCACGCCGTACAGGCCGGTGACCAGGTTTTCCTCGTCCCGGTCGGTGAGGCAGATGAGCACGTCGTGATCCCGGATGTGCTCGCTCTCCAGCAGCTCCCGGTCGGTGCCGTCGCCGTTGATGAGGATGGCGTTGTCCAGCGTCTCGGAGAGGGACTTGCACTTATCCTCGTTCACCTCAACGATCTTCAGGTGGATGCCCATGCCCGCCATGGTCTTGGCGAAGTAGTAGGACACGTGGCCGCCGCCGATCAGGATGGCGTTCCGGGCCCGCTGGGTATCCTTGCCCAACTGCTTGAAGAACGCGGTCACGGAGATGCGGTCGCCGGTCACGTACAGCCGGTCGCCCACGTGGATCACGAAGCCGCCGCCGGGGATCTTCGCCTCGCCGTCCCGCAGCACGGCGTTGAACTGCACGTGGGGATAGCGGCCATGCAGCTGACTCAGGGGCACGCCGTCGATGTGGTCGGATTTCTCAACCCGGAATTCCACCATCTCCACCCGGCCGTGGGCGAAGCTCTCCACGTTGATGGCGAAGGGGAAGCGCATGAGCCGGGAAATTTCCTGGGCGGTGGCCCGCTCGGGGTTGATGACCTGGTCGATGTCCAGCTTGTCCTGAAGGAGCGTGAGGCTCTCTGTGTATTCCGGGTCGCGGATGCGGGCGATGGCGTATTTCGCGCCCAGCTGCTTGGCGGCCAGGCAGCTGACCATGTTCAGTTCGTCGTTGGTGGTGGCGGCGATGATGATGTCCGCCGCCTCCGCCCCCGCCTCGATGAGCGTGCGCAGGTTCGCGCCGCTGCCCATCACGCACAGCACGTCCAGCGTCTCGCTGGCCTTTTGCAGGGCGTGGCGGTCCTTGTCCACGAGGGTGATGTCGTGGCCGTCCCGCGAGAGATATTCCGCCAGCGTGTAGCCCACCTGGCCGTCGCTGACAACGATGATATTCATATCGTCTTATTCCTCCAGTACGCGCCGCCCGGCCGGACCGGACAGACGGAAAGCAATCGCTCAAATGATTCTATAGTATACGCCTAAGCGGCCTTTCCGTCAACCCTTCGCCCTCACCGGAACAGATAATACCCGCCCACCACCAGCAGCGCAATCTGGATGATCAGCAGGGTGGGGAAAAACGCCTTGAAATACCAGTGGTGCGTCTTGTGGCGCAGCAGCTTCATGCCCAGCACGCCGCCCAGGCCGCCGAAGCAGGCCGTGGCCAGAAACAGCCGCCGCTCCGGCACCCGCCATTTCCCCTGGCGGGCACAGCGCTTGTCATACGCCATGAGTCCAAAAGATATGACATTCAATACGACCAAAGCAACCACAACCAAAATGACAATTACTGTCGCGTCCATCAATGCTTCCTCCTCTGTCGGTCGATCCTCTTCGGCAACACTCTTTCCATCTTCTTGCCCGCTATTATAGCACAGAACAGCGGATCGCGCCAGAGCCGCGTTATCCTTGCCAACAGGCCCGAAAAAGCATATAATATAGGCAAATCATTCTGACAGAAGGACGGTGCGCGCCATGAGTGAAACGAGACAGTATCTGCTGACGGTTGAGGAAGGAAAACAGCTGATTTGCCGGGCGGTGGCGGCAAGCGACGCGGTTCAGAGGGCCGCGCGGGAGCACACGCTGGTCATCGTGGCCGGCACGACGAACGGATACCTGGCGGAGACGATGCTGTCTCAGCTGGGCGAGGCGGGCGACTTCACCCGGGTGGGCTTCCGGCGCGGCGCCAACATGGCCCCCGGCGCCAAGGCGGAGACCGGCCCCTTCGCCAACACGGACGTGGTCATCCGACAGGGCCAATGGATCCGGGGCAAGACCATCTTCGACGTGGCGGGTGAGCTGGGCCCGGGCGACGTGGTGGTGAAGGGCGCCAACGCCGTGCAGCCGGACCGCAAGGTGGCCGGCATCCAGATCGGCCATCCCCAGTTCGGCACCATCGGGGCGATCCTCACCGCGGTGATGGGCCGGCGGGTGCGGCTGGTGATCCCGGTGGGCCTGGAAAAGCGGGTGCTGGGGAGCATCACGGATCTGGCGGCGCTGCTCAACGCGCCGGAGGCCACCGGGCCGCGGCTGCAGCCGGTGGTGGGCGACATCGTGACGGAGATCGAGGCCTTCGAGGCCCTGGCGGGCGTCCGCGCCGCGCTGGCGGCGGCGGGCGGCATCGCCGGGGCGGAGGGCAGCTGCACCTTCGCCCTCACCGGGGAAGAAGAACAGCTGGATCGGGCCGCCGCCCTGGTGAAAGCCATGCGCGCCTGAGCGGGCCATGCATAAATATGCTTCAAATAACACGAACGGTGCAAATATTATACAGGCATTCCCTTGCTTTGACACAGATCATTGTGATACAATAATACGCAACATCGAGAGATGTTTTCAGGGTGGCATGTTGAATGATTGAAAAATGGGGCATCCCCGTGCGGTCCATCACCGGCAAGGCGCCGCGCACGGTCTATGTTTATCTGCCGGATGAAGCGAAGGAGAATCCCGAGGCCCGGTTTCCGGTGCTGTATATGTTCGACGGGCACAACGTGTTCTTCGACGAGGACGCCACCTACGGAAAGTCCTGGGGCATGGGCGACTATCTGGACGAAACCGGCACCGCGCTGATCGTGGTGGCGGTGGACTGCAACCACCGCCAGCCCAATGGAAGGCTGAGCGAATACTCTCCCTTCACCTTCGACGATCCTGAGTTCGGCCACGTGCCCGGCAAGGGCCGCCGCTTCATGGAGTGGCTCGTCGGTACCCTCAAGCCCGTGATCGACGCCCGCTATCCCACCCTGCCGGGCCGGGAGACCACCTGGATCGCCGGCAGCTCCATGGGCGGCCTCATGAGCCTGTACGCCGTTTCCGCGTACAACGGCGTGTTCGGCCGGGCGGCGGCGCTGTCGCCCTCCGTGTGGCTGGTAAAGGGCCGCATGACCGGGCTCATCCGCCACAGCGACATCGCGCCGGACACGGTGGTCTACATGGACTACGGCTCCCGGGAGATGGGCAACCACAAGGGCATGCTGCGCTGCTTCACCCAGACGGCGGAGGCGCTGCTGGAAAAGGACGTGCGCCTCACCAGCCGCATCGTGCCCAACGGCGACCACTGCGAGGCCTGCTGGCAGGAGCAGATCCCCTTCTTCATGCACATTCTGACCTATGACAGGGAGTGAAGACCCGATATGGAAACGCAGTATTACAAATTCTACAGCCCGGCGCTGGGCCGGGACATGGAAATGAAGCGCTACGGACACGCCGGCCGGCCGGTGCTGTTCGTGCCCTGCCAGAACGGCCGCTTCTTCGACTTTGAAAACTTCCATATGACCGACGTGTGGCAGCCCTGGATCGACGCGGGCCGGGCCATGGTGTTCTCCATCGACACGCTGGATCAGGAGACCTGGTCCAGCGAGGGCGGCGACCCCGGCTGGCGGGCCTGGCGGCACGAGCAATGGATGAGCTACATCTTCAACGAGGCCGTGCCCTTCATCCGGCAGGAGACCAACCGGCTCAACGGCTGGACGGGCGAGCCCGGCGTCATCGCCTTCGGCTGTTCCCTGGGAGCGACCCACGCGGCGAACCTGTTCTTCCGCCGGCCGGACGAATTCCGGGGCCTGCTGGCGCTGAGCGGCATCTACTCGGCCTCCTACGGCTTCGGCGGCTACATGGACGAGCGGGTCTACCTGAACAGCCCGGTGGATTACCTGGCGGGCATGAATCCGGATCACCCCTACATCCCCCAGTACAACAGCGGCCGGGGCATCATCGTGGTGGGTCAGGGCCCCTGGGAGCTGCCCGAGACCACCTTCCGCGTGCGGGATCTGTGCGCGGAGAAGGGCATAAACGTGTGGGTGGACGTGTGGGGTTACGATTCAAAGCACGACTGGGACTGGTGGTACAAGCAGACGGCCTATCACATCCCGCACCTGCTGGATGATTGAAATAAAAGACGCGCAAACTGACAAAAGGTGATGGAATCATGAAAAACTTCGTGTTTATTTCTCCGAATTTCCCCACGAACTACTGGAAATTCTGCAGGGAGCTGAAAAACAACGGCCTCAACGTGCTGGGCGTGGGCGATCAGCCCTATGACGAGCTCATGCCGGAGCTGAAGGACAGCCTGAACGAATACTACAAGGTGTCCTCCCTGGAAAATTACGACGAGGTGTACCGCGCCGTGGCCTTCTTCATCAGCAAATACGGCCGCATTGACTGGCTGGAGAGCAACAACGAATACTGGCTGGAGCGGGACGCCATGCTGCGGGTGGATTTCCACATCACCAGCGGCTGGCAGGTGGAGGACCTGGCCCGCATCAAGTTCAAGAGCGGCATGAAGGAATACTATCAGCGCGCCGGCATCCGCACCGCCCGCTGGCACATCGTGGACGACTTCGACGGCTGCATGGCCTTCATCGGCGATGTGGGCTTCCCGGTGATCGTAAAGCCGGACAACGGCGTGGGCGCCAGCCACACCTACAAGCTGGACGACGAAAACGAGCTTTCCGCCTTCCTTTCCGAGCGGGATCAGGCCGTGCGCTTCATCATGGAGGAGTTCGTCACCGCCGAGGTGAACAGCTATGACGCCATCATAAACAGCCAGGGCGAGCCGCTTTTCGAGACCGGCAACGTGACGCCCTATTCCATCATGGACATCGTGAACAACGGCGACAACTCGCTGTACTACATCGTGAAGGATCTGGCGGAGGACGTGCGCGCCGCCGGCCGGGCCGCGGTGAAGAGCTTCGGTGTGAAGAGCCGCTTCGTGCACTTCGAGTTCTTCCGGCTGACCGAGGATCAGTACATGGGCAAGAAGGGCGACGTGGTGGCGCTGGAGGTCAACATGCGCCCCTGCGGCGGCTTCTCGCCGGACATGATGAACTATGCCAACTCCACCGACGTATACAAGATCTGGGCGGACATGATCGCCTTCGACCGCTCCACCAAGCCCACGGGCGAGCACTTCTTCTGCCCCTTCGCCGGCCGGCGGGACGGCAAGCCCTTCACCCTCTCCGACGAGGCGTTCGCGGCGAAGTACGCCGATCAGATCCGCATGAAGGAACGCATCCCGGACGCCCTGGCCCCGGCCATGGGCAACCAGATGTACATCGCGGTGTTCTCCACGGAGGAGGAGATGAACGCCTTCTACGCGGACGCGGTGCGGTGCCAGTGATGGCGCAGGGACGGCTGACAAATGCCAGTTTGTCGGGATACCTTGGTATTCAAAATCGGAAGCATTGCTGACGCCCAGGCTATGACAGGCAGTACGAAGGAAGTTAGGGCATTGACCCTGTTGGACACGGGAGAGTGGCTGCCGTAGCAAAGGATGGGCAAAGGTGACCATGTTGATGACGTTGTGTTTCCTGATCCTATCCCGAGCTATTTCAGACGCATTTAATGCGAAAATGCCTGTAGCTGCGGCTCTTCTGTTGGAATTCCCACTGCCAGGGAATAATAAAGTCTTTGGGAATCAACGATTTCCACTTGACAATGTGGGGAGTTAATCGTACAAACACCAATCTACCATTAACTGCCATGCACAAAGAAAGCGCATGGCTTTTTCGATGCCACCTCATTGTTATACACGATTTCCGGCCCTTAAGCCACACCGATTTCTATCACATCGTTCACCTTGACACAAAGTGCCTGTCACTTGAGCCACACCGACGCGTGTATCTCAAGAGGCAGGCACTTTGTTATGCAGGACGGTGAACACCCTGGATTTTGAACACCCCTCCGGGCAGGGGAGAAGAATGTATCGTTCGGTAATCATCCGATTTTTGATGTGAACGGCGGGATGGATTCCGTTCATTTCGGCTCGCCAAAATGAATATATTGGCGTCCACAGAAAATGAAAAACCATCGAAAACGTAGTGTTTTCAAGGGTTTGTGGCTAAGGGCTCTTATTATGATAACAATGCAGCCCGGTTCGAGTCTTGTCGGTGCAGGCGGCTTCAATCCTCATCAGGGTGCTGCAGGGAGCTGCATCCATCTGGAGGAGGTTGCACTCCCCTGGCAATGGCCTTCACAATCCTTTGTTTTCTTGATCTGCGAGAGCTGGCCCGGCTTTGTGTCAAAAGCGCTTGACAGTTTTTTCACTTGAGTGTATAATGCGTTAACAAGCAGGGCCGCGCCCGGAACACCGCAGAAACTGATGAAGGAGGAATGAGCAATGAAGCTGACACAGGAACAGGCAGAAAAACTGAAGACGCTGAAAACAATGGAAGAAGTCGAGGCTTTTTTCAAAACGGAGAGAGTCCAGCTCAGCCCGGAGGATTTGAACAAAATTACTGGCGGTTGGAGCTTTTTTAATCCGATCGAAAATGCGCTCAAAGATGTTGGCAACTGGATGTACGAAAACTTTATTGACCCGGCTGTTGACGGTTTTGTAGATGCCGGAAAAACGGTTGTTGACGTGGCCTTTGAAGGATTGGGAGTTCATAGCGGTGATTCATTAAGCCTTACAGCTCCTGCTAAAAAAGATTAACAGCTTCTTAGCGAGATAAAACAGAGTTTGATCGATTAACTCGGAATCATACAACTTCCAGTTTATCCCTTTGTCGTCTTTCAAAAACAGCAAGATGAACAGCGGACCCGGACGGCGCGCGCCGTCCGGGTCCGCTTTGTCGATGATCGCGCTTATTCGTCGATCTTCTCGCCGTTGGCCAGCAGATACTGCTCCGCCTCGGGGCTCCACAGGCCGTTGTTGGCGGCGCACAGCTCGGCCAGCCTGGCGAACAGCGGGTCGGTCTTGCCCTTCTCGGCGAAATCGTCGATGGCGGTAAGGGGCATCTTGATGTGGGTGTAGATCAGCTTCTTGCCGCCGGGGATCTTGGGCAGGTTCAGGGTGGTCTCCGCCGCGGCGTCCAGGCCGCCGATGTGGGTGATCATGCCGGAGGGGGTCAGGCTGCCGGCGGAGATCATGTCCAGCGCCTCCATCATGTCGGCGGTGTTGCCGCCGCTGGTGCCCACCAGGTGATGGGCGGCGTAGTGCACGTTGTAGAAGTTGAACTGAGCGGACAGGTTCTGGTTGGTGGGGCCGGCGAAGAAGTTCAGACAGCCGTCGAAGGCCAGGATCCTGTCGCCCTGCTCGATGACGGAGGCCACCGGCGCGAACACCAGCACGTCGTCGTAGCCCTTGCCGCCGGTCAGCTCCATCAGGCGGCCCACCGGGTCTTCGCCGGCGGTGTTGAGGTAGACCAGCTTCACGCCGTGCTTCGCGGCTTCCTCCGCGGTGTAGATGGAGGCGGCGCGATCCAGGCGGGCCTGGTCGATGTCGGTCACCACCAGCAGGCCGGGCTTGCGGTCGCAGTGGATGGCGTAGTCGATAGCGCCCAGGCCCATGGGGCCCGCGCCGGCCAGGATGGCCATGTTGCCGCCCTCCACGATGCCCATGTCGTGCACATAGCAGCCGGGCTTGGTGTGGTACTGGGCGTGGAAGGTGCCGATGATGCAGCTCAGGGGCTCGGCCAGGGAGCCGTAGAAGAAGGCCTTGCCGCTGTAGTGCAGCAGGCAGTCCTGCTCCATGACCTCAGGAATGATGACCGCGTACTGGCTGTCGCCGCCGGTGTAGGGGAAGGCGTAGCCGGGGGTATGCTGGGTGCCGTGATACTGGATAGCCGGCTGGATGCCGAACTTCTCGCCCGCCTTGAACTGATCGGCCCACTTGGCGCCCACCTCCAGGATCTCGCCGCAGAACTCATGGCCGATGATGATGGGGTTCTTGTCGATGTCCTTGGGCACGCGCTTGTGGTTCGGGCCCTGGATGGTGGCCTTGTAGCTGGACATGCAGATGCTGTCCGAAATGATCTTGACGAGAATCTCATCCTCTTTGATGGCCGGCAGCTCGAAGGTCTCCAGGCGCAGGTCGTTTGTGCCATACAGGCGAACGGCGGTTGTTTTCATGGGAATCTCCTCCTTGGCAAAATTGATTTTTCAATCGTTTTCACTGTTCAGAATCATCCGGTACAGCGCGTCATCCTCACTCAGCCCGCACACCGCGCCCACGGCCTCCGGCAGACCCTTTTCCTCCACGAGGCCGCGCACATACGCCGTGCCGAGGTCGTCATGGATGAAGTCGAAGCCCGCCCGAATCGCCCGGACGATGGTCTCCGGCCGTCCGCCCGCAGCCAGGCACAGCCGGGCCGGGCCGCACAGCCGGTCGCTGGCGGAGAGCTTGCGCCGGGTGTCCGCGCCCAGGCGGGGCAGGTCGTCGTTGATGGCGGGATTATCCAGCAGGTCGATGATCTTCCCGCGCCAGGCGGTCATCTCCGCCCCGGAAAAGCCGAAGGCGCGGCTCAGGCCCAGCGAGGCCTCCTCCAGTGCCCGCCGCGTCAGATCGCGCAGGCCTTCGTCTCTCATGCAGTCCAGCACGGTGGCATAGCCCTTCTTCACGCCCAGATAGCAGCACAGCGCGTGGGCCATGTTCAGGGTGTAGAGCTTTCGGGTCTCCTCGGCCCGCACGTCCTGGCTCAGGCGCACATGGGGAAGCCTGGGCGGCTCGCCCTTCAGCTGATGAAGGCCGATGGCCTGCTCGGGCCAGCCGTTGTTCAGCAGGGCCAGGGGATCCTCCGCCCGCATGGCCTCGGTGGCCACGGGGGAGATGCACATGGCCGCAATGCCGGTCACGCCCACGCGCTCCTGAAAATACGCCAGCGCGTCACCGGTGAGCCGCTCCGCCATGAGGCGCGTGAAGGCCTCGTCCGGCGCGGTCATGTTCACGTTCATCATCACGTCCATTGGCCCGCAATCGGCCTGCGCCCGGGCGGTGAAGAGGGGCGTCAGCATGTCGGCCACCTGGCCCAGCTTCGGCTCGTGCACGGCGATGTCCAGCAGCAGGCCTTCCTCCCGGAATACCCGCGAGAGCGCGTCGGCGTCGCCCGTGTGCAGCGCGGTGAAGCCGCCCTCCACGCGGACGCGCTCCACGCCCGCCCGTGTGGCCCGGAACACGGTGTAGGCCCCGCGCTCGTTGAGCCGGCGCACCAGCTCCCCGTCGATATCCACAAACACCACGCGCCAGCCGGGCTCGCGGAACAGCCCGGCGACGAATCCGCGGCCGATGCGGCCCGCGCCCCAGATGACCAGCGTTCGCATAATTGCCCTCCGAAACGGCTTTTTTCATTTATATTATATATCACTTTCTGAAAAAGCGAAAGGGTGTTTTTACGGAAATTTCATGGCGGCGCGGGCGGGTTAAGTTCTGCCGGGGCCCGGGAGATTAGTATTGTCTTACTCGCCCGGCTCATGGTATAATATCCGCGTAAAGCTGCCGAACGGGCAGAGAATACGGACTATTTCACTGAATGAGGAGGACATGATTATGGCGAAATGGGTATGTTCTATCTGCGGTTATGTGTATGAGGGCGAGCAGGCTCCCGAGCAGTGCCCGGTGTGCAAGGCTCCGGCCAGCAAGTTCGTGAAGCAGAGTGGTGAGATGACCTGGGCGGCCGAGCACGTGGTCGGCGTGGCGGCGGACGTTCCGGAAGAGATCAAGCAGGGCCTGCGCGAGAACTTCAACGGCGAGTGCAGCGAGGTCGGCATGTATCTGGCCATGGCGCGCGTCGCGTTCCGCGAGGGCTATCCGGAGATCGGCCTGTACTGGGAAAAGGCCGCCTACGAAGAGGCCGAGCACGCCGCCAAGTTCGCCGAGCTGCTGGGCGAGGTCGTGTATCCCAGCACCAAGAAGAACCTGGAAGTCCGCGTCGAGGCCGAGAACGGCGCCACCGCCGGCAAGACCGAGCTGGCCAAGAAGGCCAAGGCGCTCAACCTGGACGCCATTCATGACACCGTGCATGAGATGGCGCGGGACGAAGCCCGACATGGGAAGGCGTTCAAGGGGCTGCTGGAGAGGTATTTCGGGAAGTAAGAAACCTTATATTTCAAGGACTTTGGGGAGTGACGCTGAAGGGCGTCGCTCCTTTTTCTTTTGCTCTCGACACTAACAGTTGTGTCTTGGTTGTGCCTACCCCCTTTCCAGCAGCAAAAAACTGCCTGTTTTCTCTCAAAGGTTGTGCCTCCAAAAGTTGGGACCCTTTCGCAACGACATTATAGCATGAAGTAGCAGGCAAATCAACGACATCTTCGATACAAGTTGCAATTCAGAATACCACATCCCGCAAACAACTCTGATACATCTTTCAATCAAATAAAGGCATTGAAATCACTGGTCTATTGAGCCTTCGTGGGGGTAAGGGCAGGAATTTGAATCCTGCTCCGTTTATTTTTCGATATGATCCGAATGAACAATTGATGAAGCCGCCACGAATTATAACGCGCTTTGGCATTTATAATATTCAAGTTTTGCCTCGGCTGCTTCCCAAAGTAGCCACCATGACTTCACACTGTCAATATGGGAAAAACACAGAATAGTAGTTAGTTAGGTCTTATTGTACGAAGAACACCTCATCCCAATTCGTTAACTGATTGTAAAAAAAACTGCCGGATACTTTATTTTTCGTCTTCTAGAAATCCATTATAAATCAAGGCATTTCAGATCAATGATCTTATTACTGCGGCTATTATTGCGCGTCGTTCAACGCCATTACATAGTATAATACAGTCACAAGGTTGAGGGAAACAACCGAGACCATGAAACAAAAAAAGCCACGGTGGGGCTAAAACAATACCGCCGATAAGGAAGGAAAGAACATGAAGAAGGATGTCAAAGTAATCGAAATCAAGTCTATCGCAGCCAATGGCAACGACCGCACTGTTTATGTGATTGGTAGTCTGGACCTGACTGTCTCTGATGTCTGTCAGAGCGAGGACATCCCTGTGCTGTCCATCATCTCCACCCGCGAAACCATGCCGATGTCTCAGGCAGAAGCCCTGGAATACACTTTCTGCCATCATATGGCCCATGTCCTTGATCCTAATGTTACCTACGCAAAGGTCAGAATTCACTCCTGTATCGCATAATATCTAGGACCCATAGTCATCCAATAAAGATATACTTTAATAATTCAGTGAAGGAAAACACTTACAAACCAGAAAGGAATTTCATTATGTATAACATCTACCTCAACCACAAGAACCACACCATCGAGATGAACAAGACCACTGCCAAGGCTGCTTCCATCTTCGGGTCCGAAGAGTACAACGCTCTCCAGGCTACACGCCGCGACTATCCCACATATCGTGTTGTGACTGTTGCCAAGAAGAATGCTAAGCCTGCCTACAAGGGTCTCACCTGCGAGTACATTGAGAAATACATCAAGGCGCATGATGACGAAGAGCAGTCCATCATGGCTGAGTACAAGATGCTGCGCGGCAAGAGCGAAGCTGGTAGGGATGCCATGGCTGACGATGCCAAGTATGCTGTCATCAAGGAATGGTTCTTCATGACCTTCCCCCAGATCGAAAAGTTCCACTCTGACCGCGAAGTCCTGTTGGAAAAGGTCAACCAGCGCATTGCTGCGAAGCAGGCGGCGAAGAAAGCCGCCTGACTTCCCTCAGGATTGTCCTTATCACACACTCGACCAATTGGAAAGGGCTATCATTGTGAAAAACACGCTAACCATCAATCACGCCAATCACACCATCGTCATGGACCGTACCTTCGCCAAGTTCGCCGTCAACACAATGAGCGAGGAATACACCCACCTTCAACAGGTCCGCCGCGATTACCCCAATTATCAGGTTGTTCAGCGCCACATCCGCACCAACAGCTTCAAAAATACCTACAAGGGACTGACCTACGACTACATGGAAGAGTACATCATGACGCACGGCACAAACGAAGAACGGCTTGCGAATTTCAAGGAATATTCCGAAATGCGCATCATAGCCGCGTGCCACAGCAAAGCATTCCGCTATCCCGTCATCAAGAGTTGGTTCCTGGATAAGTATCCTGAGATTATGAATTTCGGGATGACTGTAATTGAGGCGGCAAATGTGATTGAGGAAGGCACAGATTCTAGGTTGACCGCATTGCCTGAATCGGAAGAAAAGGCCTCATGATACAGTATTAGGTCATTATCTTGAAAAAAGCCAAATATCCAACTCTTTCAAGTATTTGATTTCTTTCTGAATTTATATTATAATTATTACAGAAAGAAGGAAAGGAGATTGTGTTATCACATGAATTGGAAATAGGTACGGCATATATAACAGCTCTATACAAATCAAGAAATTAAACTAAACAAATGAATTGCGGAGTAAACCGCATAAAAAACAGAAAGGCGACATATGTATAATAATAATTCTTTTAATCCAGAAAGTATTTTTAACAACGACGATTCTATCGGCATTAGTATTTTCACTGATATAGAAATGATTGAAGGGCTAGAAAAAGAGTTCAATGTCAATTGTATGGCACTAAAAAATGAAATGTTTGGCTTTGGTGTATGGTTCACAGAAAACGGTATGTATGGGGTCTACGGAGATACTTCCGAGAAAAAGGAACTTATTAGTCTCTATTGGGACGATAATGCTGAACAGATTAATCAGGCTTTTGATAATGCGGAAACCTTAGAGGAAGCTATTGAAGCAGCTAATGCAGCAATAATTGGAACAATCCTTGAGATTTATCAATACCTTTATAAAGAGTATTCTGCTTAAAATACATTCTCGTTTTATATACAAAACCACATTCCAAAGATGGAAGCTCAGCGCGGCTTCCATCTTTTCTTTTTGTTCAATACTGAAAAGCCTAACATTTGACTTTCCCTATCATTTGCCTTTTATCTGAATTTGTATTATAATATAAATAGAAACAAGGAAAGAAGCGCTTCATTCCCTGTTTCTAATACT
>CADARO010000031.1 GCA_902790345.1 uncultured Eubacteriales bacterium
AAAATCAGAATACCAAATCCCTGACCCGCGGCGTGCGCATCGAGCTGGGCGAAAACAACGCCGTGAGCGTCAGCCTGACCATCATCGTGGATTACGGCACGCCCATTCCCGAGGTGGCGGGCAACATTCAGGAGAATGTGAAAAAGGCCATCGAGACCATGAGCGGCCTCACCGTGACCAGCGTGAACGTGCACGTGTCCGGCGTGAGCTTCGAGCGCGAGCAGCGCACTGCCGCCGAAATCGAGCAGAAGCAGCGCCTGATGCTGCAGAAGCAGGACGAGCCCGAAACGCCCGCCCAGCCCGAAGCGGAGACGAAGCCCGAGCCGCAGCCCGAACCCGCGCCGGAAGAAACGGCCGCGGAGGAAGAAGACGAGGGCGAATACGTGCTGGATCTGGGCGACGAGCCGGAGGACGAGGAGCCCGCGCCCGAGGCCGAGGAAGCGGCTCAGCCCGAAGCCGAGCCCCAGCCCGATGAGCCGGAAAAAGAGGAAAACTGACAGACCGAGACGAAGGACTGAGCCAATATGAAGCTGAAACGACTTGATCGCGCGGCGCTGCTGCTCATGGCGGCGCTGATCGTTCTGGCGCTGATCCTGCTGTTTGTGTGCGCCATCGCGCCGGATATGGCCGAGTCAATGGGCGCGGCCTTCCATGCGGGGATGCTGAATTATCCCCTGCTGCGGGTGCTGGTGATCCTGGTGTGCCTGGCGCTGGCGGCGCTGGTGTGCGGCGGCGTGTGGACGCTGCTGCGGGGCCGCGAGAAAAAGGACGACGTTCCGCCCGTGTCCATCAACGAGGACGAAGGCGGCAGCGTGCAGATTTCCCAGACCGCCCTGGAGGCGCTGGTGCGCCGCTCGGCCGGCCCCATCGACGGCGTGAACCGGTTCGACGTGAAGCTGGACAAGCGGGAGAACGCGCTGGACGTGACGCTGGAAATGAGCGTGCGCCAGGGCGTGAAGATCCCCGAGCTGGCGCAGACGGCGCGGCAGAATGTGCGCGAGGCGCTGGAGGGCATGACCGGCGTGAAGGTGGAAAACGTCACCCTGCTGGTCTCCGACATTTCCACGGACGCCCCGGCTTCCTCCGACGAGAAGCAGTAAAGGCCGGCGGCGACAGATTTGACAATCCCGATTCGGGAAACACAGCGCGGAAAACATGCCGGTGCGGCGTTGAACCGCGCCGGCGTTTTGTATTTGTGAAGCGACCTGTACAAAGGAGTTGAAACGCGATGAAACACGGATGGAATCATCTCGCGCGGCGCGCGCTTTCCTGTCTGATCGCCCTGACCTGCCTGTGCGCCCTGCTTCCGGCCTGGGCTGAGGAAGCGCCGGCCAGCGCGGAGGAGACAATCGTCGGCACCTGGTATCTCTCCGTCCTGGACATGCCCGGCATGCGCGTGCATACGGAGCCGGATTTCGTTGTTTCACTGACCATGGAGGAGGACGGCGCCGCCCGCTACGAAGCGCCCAATCGGGAGGCCCTGGTGGGCACGTGGCGGCTCGACCCCGAATGGGAAATGGTGATACACATGACATGGAACAACTACGGTCCAATGGACTTCGTCCTGCGCACTGAGCTGAGCGTGCCCTATCTGGAGACCTATGATGGGAATATGATGCTTTACTTCACCCAGGCGCTGCCCGGCGAGGACACGCTGGACGATAACGTGCTGGGGGTGTGGGAGTGCGTGGGTCTCTACGACATGTCGACCGATGCGATTTGGGCGACCGAACAGATGGGACACCGCTATATCTTCGAGAGAACCGGTGTCATTCGCTCCGTGAGTGGGGCAACAGATGGCGAAGCGGAAGAGCCGGAAACCGGCTTTTGGGACGGGAGCGCCCCATTTCTGACTGCCCGGTTCGGAAATGATGAAAGCGAGTCGGTGCAATTTATGCTGTTCGAGCCGTATCTGTTCATTCAAACGGATCCGGAGGACGACAAAATGCTGCTTTACATGCGGCCTGAAGAAGAGAGCGAAGCGAAAAACTGATCAATTCGGCGGTTTCCGCCGGGGGAGGATACGACTATGGACAGAACAGGAGCCCGCGCGGCGGCGATGAAGCTGCTCTACGAGTGGGAAATGGGCGGCGACGGCGGCGAGGATACGACCCTGGGCATGCTGGAGATCCAGCCGAACGAGAACGAGGCGGACTACATGGACGCGCTGGTGGCCGGCGTTCAGGCGCATAAGGACGAGCTGGACGCGCAGGTGTCGAAGTACGCCGTGGGCTGGCGTCTGGAGCGCATCAACCGCGTGGATCTGAGCATCCTGCGGGTGGCGATCTACGAGATCACCATCGGCCAGATCGCCCCGGCGGTGGCGGTCAACGAGGCGCTGGAGCTGGCCCGCACCTATTCCACGCCCGAGGCCGTGTCGTTCATCAACGGCGTGCTGGGCAGCCTGGTCAGGGGGCTGTGATGGGCGCGGTGCTGGGCATCGACACCAGCTGCTACACCACCTCCTGCGCGCTGGCGGGCGAAAACGGCCTTCTCGGCCAGCGGCGGCGTCTGCTCACCGTGGAGCTGGGCGGGCGGGGGCTGATGCAGAGCGAGGGCGTCTTTCAGCACGTGGGCCGGCTGCCCGCGCTGGTGGAGGCGCTGCTGGAGGAGGCAAACCATCCCGCCATCGCCGCCGTGTGCGCCAGCACCCGGCCCCGGCCGGTGGAGGGCTCCTACATGCCGGTGTTCACGGTGGGCGAGGGCTTTGCCCGCAGCATGGCCGCCGCGCTGAACGTGCCCTTCATCCCCACCAGCCACCAGCAGGGCCACATCCGGGCCGCGCTGGTGGACACGGCCCTCTCGCCGAAGGACAGCTTTCTGGCGCTGCACCTGTCCGGCGGCACCACGGAGATCGTTCGGGTGTCCGGCGGGGTCATCCAGCTGATCGGCGGCTCCAACGACCTGCACGCCGGCCAGTTCCTCGACCGGGTGGGCGTACGGCTGGGCCTGCCGTTCCCGGCGGGGCCGGAGCTGGAAAAGCTGGCCCGGCGGGGCGAGGCGAAGGCCAGACTGCCCATCTGGGTGCGGGGCTGCGAATGCAGCTTTTCCGGCAGCGAGTCGGCGGCTCAGCGGCTGATCGACGCGGGGAACCTGTCGCCCGAGGACATGGCGGCGGAGGTGTTTTCATGCGTGGCCCGTTCCATCGCCAAGACGCTGTGGAACGCGGCCCAGGCCACGGGCGAGAGAAGGCTGCTGCTGGCGGGCGGCGTGGCCAGCTCCACGCTGCTGCGTGAGATCCTGCCGGACAGAATGCGCCGGCTGGGCGCGGATGTTGAGCTGAACTGGGGCCGGCCCGAGCTGTCCGGAGACAACGCGGCGGGCGTGGCGCTGATCGGATACGAAATGCTGACGGGAGGAAACTGATATGGCGCAGCTGATAGACGGAAAGGCCATCGCCGCCGAGGTGCGCGCGCTGGCGGCGCAGAGGGCCGCGGCGCTGAAGGAAAAGGGCGTTGAGCCCGCGCTGGCGGTGATCCTGGTGGGCGAGGATCCCGCATCGAAGGTATATGTGCGCAACAAGGCCCGGGCCTGCAGGGAATGCGGCATCAGGAGCGAAGTGATTCGCCTGCCCGAGACCACCACCCAGGCCGAGCTCATGGCCGAAATTGAGCGCGTCAACAACGACGACGCCATTCATGGCCTGCTCATCCAACTGCCCCTGCCCCGGCATCTGAACGAGGAAGAGGCGCTGGCCGCCGTGGACTGGAAAAAGGACGTGGACGGCTTTCACCGCATGAACGCGGGCGCGCTGCTGAACGGCACACCGGGGGTTCTGCCCTGCACGCCGGCGGGCTGCATGGAGCTGCTCTCCCGGGCGGGGGTCAGGCTGGACGGCGCGGAGGCGGCGGTGGTGGGGCGCTCGAACATCGTGGGCAAGCCCATGGCGCTGCTGCTCCTGCGGGCCAACTGCACCGTGACCATGTGCCATTCCCACACGAAGAATCTGGCCGAGGTGCTTCGGCGGGCGGATGTCATCGTGTCCGCCATCGGCAAGCCCCGGTTCATCACCGCCGACATGGTGAAGGAAGGCGCGGCGGTGATCGACGTGGGCATCAATCGCCTGCCGGACGGCACCCTCTGCGGCGATGTGGATTTCGACGCGGTGTCGGAGAAGGCAGGCTGGATCACCCCCGTGCCCGGCGGCGTGGGGCCCATGACCATCGCCATGCTGATGATGAACGCGGTGGCGGCCGCTGAAAACCATGCGCGGTGAGTGGACACTGAGCGTCAGCCAGCTCAACGAATATGTGCGCAAGTCCCTGGCGGGCGACCCGATGCTGCAGGGCATTCGGGTGAGCGGCGAGCTGTCCGGCGTGAAGCGCCATTTCAGCGGACATATCTACTTCACCCTGAAGGACGAGTCTGCCCGGGTGCAGTGCGTCATGTTCCGCTCCGCCGCCATGGGCCTGTCCTTCCAGCCGGAGGACGGCATGCGCGTGGTAGTGCGGGGTTCGGCGTCGCTCTACGCGGCCACCGGCTCCTTCCAGATCTACGCCGACGCCATCGAGCGGCAGGGCGTGGGGGAGTTGTACCTGCGCTTCGAGGCCCTCAAGCGGCGGCTGAGCGAGGAGGGCCTGTTCGACCCGTCGCTGAAGCGGGAGCTGCCCACCCTGCCCCGGACCATCGGCGTGGTCACCTCCCGAACCGGCGCGGTGCTGCGGGACATCGTGCGCGTAGCCCGGCGGCGGGATCCCAACGTGCGCATCCTGCTGGCCCCGGCCTCCGTGCAGGGAGCGGGCGCGGCGGAGGAGATCGCCCGGGCCATCGCCCTGCTGAACCGGCAGGGGGAGGCGGACGTGATCCTGTGCGGGCGCGGCGGCGGCTCCCTGGAGGACCTGTGGCCCTTCAACGAGGAAATCGTGGCCCGGGCCATCCGCGCTTCTCGCATACCGGTGGTGTCCTGCGTGGGCCACGAGACCGACTTCACCATCGCGGATTTCGCGGCGGACCTGAGGGCGCCCACCCCGTCGGCGGCGGCCGAGCTGGCCGTGCCGGACACGGGGGCGCTGCGGGCGCGGATCGACGGCCTCACGGCCCGGGGCGTTCGCTCTCTGGCTGGGCGGCTGGCGCTCATGCGGGCGCGGCTGAACCGGCTCACCGCCTCCCCGGCCCTGGCCATGCCGCAAAGATCCCTGATTGAGGCCCGCCGTAACGCGCTGGATGCGCAGGCGGAGTGGCTTTCCCGGGCGGCGCTGCGGCTCACGGCTGAGAAGCGGCGGACGCTGGAGCGGACGACCGACCGGCTGCAAGCCATGCCGGCGCGGCTGGTGAGCGGGCGAAGGGAGCGGCAGACGGCGCTCATGGCGCGGCTGATTCGCGCCGGCGGTCAGCTGACCCTGCGGCCCGGCGCGAGGCTGCAAATGCTCTCGCGGGCGCTGGAGGCCGTCAACCCGGACGCGGTGCTGAACCGGGGCTACGCGGTGATTCGGCGGGGCGGCGAGGCCATCGCCTCGGCGGCGGCGCTGAAGGCAAACGATCTCATCGACATCAGGCTGCGCGACGGCGGCGCGAGGGCGCGGGTGCTGGACGCGGATAAGGAGACAGAATAACATGGCGAAGGCGTTTTCATTTGAATCGGGCATGAACGAGCTGGAGGCGCTGGTTGAGGCGCTGGAGAAGGGCGAATTGAGCCTGGAGGAATCGTTCAAGGCCTATGAAAAGGGCGTGAAGCTGGCGTCTCAGCTCAAGGCCGTGCTGGATCAGGGAGATCAGCGCATCATGGCACTGACGGAGAGCCTTTCCAAGACCGACATAACAGACGAGGTGACGCCGGAATGACACTAAAGGATTACGCGGCCCTGGTTGAGGAAAAGCTGGAGGCGCTGCTGCCGGAAGCGGAGAAAAAGACGCCCGCGATCGGCGAAATGCCCTGGCTGCTGCAAAACGCCATGCGCTACAGCCTCATGGCGGGGGGCAAGCGGCTGCGCCCGGCCATGCTGCTGGCCTGCGCGGACATGCTGGGCGTGCCCCGGAAGGAGGCCATGCTGCCGGCCTGCGCGCTGGAGATGATCCACACCTATTCTCTCATCCACGACGACCTGCCCGGCATGGACAACGACACCCTGCGTCGGGGCCGGCCCACCAATCACGTGGTGTTCGGCGAGGGCCAGGCCATTTTGGCGGGCGACGGGCTGCTGAGCCTGGCCATGCAGCTGCTGATCGAAAACGCCCTGGCGCATCCCGGCAACCAGGCGGGCGAGACGCGGGCGATGAACGAGATCATTCGCGGCGCGGGCGTCCTCGGCATGGTGGGCGGCCAGTGCATGGATCTGTACTGCGAGCGGGAGCGGGTGATGGACGAGGACATGCTCTCCTACATCCACATGAACAAGACCGCGCGGATGCTGACATCGCCCCTGCTGGCGGCGGCGGCGCTGGCGGGCTATGGGGAGGATTCCCCCCAGTGGCGGGCCCTCACGGCCTACGGCGTGAACTTCGGCCTGCTGTTCCAGGCGGTGGACGACATCCTGGACGTGACGGGCGACGAGAAGACCCTGGGCAAGAGCACCGGCAAGGACGCGGCGGAGGGCAAGCTGACCTACGTGACGCTCTATGGGCTGGAAGGCGCGAGGGAGAAGGCGGCGGCGCTGGCCCGCCAGGCGGAAAACAGCCTGGACGTGTTCGGCGAAAAGGCCGCGTTTTTCCGCGATCTGCTCGCCAGCATGGAAAACCGCGTAAGTTGACAGACACGAAAGAGATCAAACCGGGCGCGGGAGTGATACGATGACGGTAATCAGGCAGCTGATGGAAAACAGGATCCTGTGGGTGGGCGTACTGAGCTGGTTTGTGGCTCAGGCGCTGAAAGTCGTGCTGACGCTGATCGTTGAGAAGCGGCTGGACTGGGCCCGCATGTTCGGTCTGGGGGGCATGCCCAGCTCCCACAGCTCAGTTGTGGTGAGCGTGACGGTGGCCGTGGGCATTCGCATGGGCTTCAACAGCGCCACCTTCGCCATCAGCGCGGCGCTGGCGCTCATCACCATGACGGACGCCGTGGGCGTGCGCCGGCAGGCCGGCAAGCAGGCCGCGGTGCTCAACCGGGTGGTGCAGGAGCTGGTGGAAAACGGCGGCGACCTGCCCGAGGAGACCCTCAAGGAGCTGCTGGGCCATTCGCCCCTGCAGGTGTTCGTGGGGGCGCTGCTGGGCCTGGTGATCGCGCTCATCGCGGCCCGGGGCTGACGGATAAAAAAGCACGATGGGGAAGAAAAGAATGCTGGAGACAATCAATACGCCGCAGGATCTGAAGGGCCTGTCCATCGAGCAGATGCAGGATCTGGCGGCGGAGATACGGACGCTGCTGGTGGAAACCGTGCTGCGCCAGGGAGGTCATCTGGCCTCCAATCTGGGCGCGGTGGAGCTGACGCTGGCGCTGGACTATGTGTTCAACCCGCCTGAGGACAAGATCGTGTTCGACGTGGGTCATCAGGCTTATGTTCATAAAATCCTGACCGGACGGCGTGAGGCGTTCGCGCGGCTGCGCGAGCGGGACGGGCTGTCCGGCTTTCCGCGCGTTGGGGAGAGCGAGTTCGACGCCTTCTCCACCGGCCACGCCTCCACGGCGATTTCCGCCGCCCTGGGCATGGCCCGGGCCCGGGACCTGATGGGCGACCGCCACGCGGTGGTGGCCGTGGTGGGCGACGGCGCGCTGACCGGCGGCATGTGCTACGAGGCGCTGAACGACGCCGGCAGCACCCGCACGCCGCTGATCGTGATCCTGAACGACAACGAGATGTCCATCTCCCGCAACGTGGGCGCGGTGTCCACCTACCTGACCAAGATGCGCCAGGGCCGGCTGTACGGCGGCGCCCGACGGGCGGTGAAGCGAGGCCTGAGAAACCTGCCCTGGGTGGGAGAGCCGGTGCTGCGGGGCGTGAGCAACATGGTGGGCTCGGTGAGGCGCCTGCTGCTGGGAGAGCATTTCTTCGAGGGCCTGGGCGTGCGCTATCTGGGGCCCATCGACGGCCACGACCTGAAAACACTCATCGCCGTGCTGAAAAAGGCGGCGTCCAGCGAGGAGCCGGTGCTCATCCACGTGGCCACCCAGAAGGGGCGGGGCTACGAGCCGGCCGAGGAAGCTCCGGATCGCTATCACGGCGTATCGCCCCAGGACGCGGCGGGGACGCAGGGCATATCCAACGGCAAGATCGCCGTGGCGGAGCTCATCGCCCTGGCGGAGAAGGACATCCGCGTGACGGCGCTCACGGCGGCCATGCCCACGGGCACCTGCCTCAGCGACTTCGAGCGGCGCTTTCCGGAGCGCTTTTTCGACGCCGGCATCGCCGAGGAACACATGATTACCATGGCGGCGGGCATGGCGGCGGCGGGGCTGCGGCCCTACGTGGGCGTGTATTCCACCTTCCTGCAGCGGGGCTATGACCAGCTGATCCACGACGTGTGCCTGGAGGCGCTGCCGGTGACGCTGCTGATCGACCGGGCTGGGCTGGTGGGCCCGGACGGGGCGACCCATCAGGGCGTGTTCGACCTGAGCTATCTCAGGCAGATGCCGAACATGATCGTGGCCTCCCCCCGGGACGTGCGCCAGCTCAAGCGGCTGATTCAGCTGAGCGCCACAGTGGACGCGCCCATGGCCATCCGCTACGCCCGGGAGGGCGACGACATGGGCCAGAACCTGCGTGATCGGGAGCCCCTGTGCCTGGGCACATGGGAGGAGCTCATCGCGGGAGACGGCGTGGAGATCCTGGCCGTGGGCCGCATGGTGCGGGTGGCGCTGAACGCCTCGGTGGAGCTGGCCCAGCGGGGCAGCGCCTGCGGCGTGGTGGACGCCCGGTTCGTGAAGCCGATGGACGAAACCATGCTGCGCGAGCTGGCCGGAAAGCACCGGCTGATCGTGACGCTGGAGGACAACGTGGTGGCGGGCGGCTTCGGCTCGGCGGTGAACGAAAAGCTGGCCCAGTGGGGCATGGCCCATGAGGCGCTGAATCTGGGCGTGCCGGATCGGTTCATCGAGCAGGGCAGGCTGGAGGAGCAGCTCTCCGAGTGCGGCCTCACGCCCATGGCTGTGGCGGACGCCGTGGCGGCCCGCTGGAATCAGTGAGTTTTCTTGCTTAATGTATGTATATTTAACAAAATTTATGAAAACCACTTGCGGGAATGAATCCATGTGGTATAATGCAAATGAAGGTATATCGGCTTTGAACCGGGCAGGCGGCGCGGGGCCGTTTGAGATACGAAGCGGAGGATGATTGACGTGAAGGCAATGCGGCATGCGATGATTTTGCAGCTCATCGATACCATGGAGATCGACACCCAGGAGATGCTGGCCGAGCAGCTCCTGTCGAGGGGCATCAAGGTGACCCAGGCGACCATTTCCCGCGACATCAAGGAACTGAGACTCATCAAGGTTCTCTCCGACCATGGAACTTATAAATATGCGACGGCTGAGCGGGCTGAGAAGAACATCTCGGACCGCATGATCCGCATTTTCGCCGAATCCGTCGTGTCCATGACCGAGGCGGAGAACCTGATCGTCATCAAGACGTTGCCGGCCAGTGCCAACGTGGCCGCCGAAGCCATCGACGGGCTGAACTGGAGCGAGATCGCCGGCACCCTGGCGGGGGAGAACAGCATCTTCGTGGCCGTCAAGTCCAAGGACATGGTGTCCACCGTGCTGACCCGCTTCCATGCCATGATGAAGTGACGCGCTCCTTTCGCGCATTCCCTTTTCTATTACAGATAACCGGACGGGTGTAATTATGCTGTTGGAGCTGAATATACGCAATATCGCGCTGATCGAGCGGCTGCGCATCGAGTTTCACGCGGGCCTGAACGTGCTCACCGGCGAGACCGGCGCGGGCAAGTCCATCGTGATCGACTCGGTGAACCTGGCGCTGGGCGGCCGGGCGGATCGGGAGCTGATTCGCACCGGCGCGGACAAGGCCTCCGTTCAGGCCGTATTTGACGTGCGCGGCAACGACCGCGTGCTCGCCCTGCTGGACGAATGGGGCATGGAGGCGGAGGACGGCTACCTCACCGTGGGCCGGGAGCTCTCAGCCGGCGGCCGCAATCTCTGCCGCGTGGGCGGCGAGGTGGCCACACTGGCCCAGCTGAGGCAGCTCACCGGGCTGCTGGTGGAGCTGCACGGCCAGCACGAGCATCAGGAGCTGATGAGCGCCTCCCGCCACATGGCCATACTGGACGCCTTCGGCGATGATCGCCACCGCGAGCTGATGCGCCGGGTGCAGGCGCTCTACGCCGAATACATGGGCGTGAAGGGCGAATTGGACGCCCTCACCGCGGAGCTGCGGGAGCGGGCGTTTACCATGGACGTGCTGGAGCGCCAGCTGGAAGAGATCCGGGCGCTGAAAATCAAGGAGGGCGAGGACGAGAAGCTGGAGAAGCAGTTCCGCCTGATGGAAAACGCCGAGAAGATATCCACAGGCGTGGAGAAGGCCTATCACCTGGTCTACGCCGGCAGCGAGCGCGCCCCCAGCGTGCAGGAGGCGCTGAGGCGGGCGGCGGCGGCCATGCAGGGCATCGCGGACATCGACGAGCGCTTCGCCGAGATGAGCCGCCGGCTGGACGAGATGTACTACGCCGCCCAGGACGCCGGCTACGAGCTGCAGGACATGATGGAGGGGCTGGATTTCGACCCGGCGGAATTCGACCGGATCGGCGCCCGGCTGGACGCGCTGGAAAAGCTGAAGGACAAGTTCGGCCCGACGCTGAAAGACGTGATTGCCTTCCGGGACGGGGCGGAGGCGCGGCTTGCTACCCTCCGGCAGGGAGACGAGCGGCTGGCGGAGCTGAAGGACGCCCTGGCCGACGCGGACCGGCGCATGATGGCGGCCTGCGTGGAGCTGACCGCCTCGAGGCGGGTGCTGGCGGCGGCCTTCGAGAAAAACGTGACCACCCAGCTGGCCGAGCTGGGCATGGCCAAGGTGCGCTTTCAGACTCATTTCCTGATTCCCGAGCAGGACAAGCGGCGGCTCAGCCCCCAGGGGGCGGATCAGGTTGAATTCCTCATTTCGCCCAACCCCGGCGAGCCCTTAAAGCCCCTGAGCACCACCGCTTCCGGCGGCGAGCTGTCCCGCGTGATGCTGGCCATCAAGGCGGTCATGGCGGAGCGCGAGCGGGTGGGCACCATGATCTTCGACGAAATCGACACCGGCGTCAGCGGCCGCATGGCCCAGGTGGTGGGCGAGAAGATGAGCGGCATCGCCCGGCACCGGCAGGTGATCGCCGTGAGCCACCTGCCTCAGATCGCCGCCCTGGGCGACGCCCACTATCTGGTGGAGAAGCGGGTTGAGGACGGCCGCACCGGCTCCAGCGTGCGCCTGCTGGACGAGGAGGGCCGCGTGCAGGAGCTGGCCCGCATGGTGGGCGGCGCGGGAGACCAGCAGAGCGGCGTGTCCCACGCCCGAAATATGCTCCTGGCCGCGAACGAATGGAAAGCGGCGCGTTGACGGAGGAATGACCATGCAATACGGCTTTGTGACCATGGCGGACGGCGCGAAACGGCGCGTGTCCCGGCTGATTCTGGGCAGCTCCGTGTTCGGCGGCACCACGCCGGAGGACACGGCGTTCCGGCTGATGGATCGCTTCTTCGAGCGGGGCGGCAACGCCATCGACACCGCGCGGGTGTACTGCGAGTGGCTGCCAGGGGGCTACGGGGCCAGCGAGCGCACCGTGGGCAAGTGGATTCGCTCCCGGGGTGTGGAGAAGGACGTGTTCCTCATGACCAAGGGCGGCCATCCGCGCCTGAACGACATGCACACCTCCCGCCTGTCGCCGGAGGACATCCGGGGCGACATGGCGAAGCGCCTGGACGCGCTGGGGCTGGATCACGTGGATATGTATTATCTGCACCGCGACGACGAGCGCCTGCCCGTTTCCGGCATCATGGAGACCATGGACGGCCTGGTGCGGGAGGGCTTCGCGCGGGCCATCGGCGGCTCAAACTGGCGCGCGGCCCGGCTGGGGGAGGCCAATGCCTGGGCATCGGTCCACGGCGCGGCCCCCTTCACGGCCAGCGAGGTGCGCTGGAGCTATGTGGATTTCACCGGCACCGGCGGCGACGACACGCTGGTGACCATGGATGAGGCCGAAATGGCGGCCTACGAGCACATGGACCTGGCGGTGATGGCCTATTCCTCTCAGGCGGGCGGATTGTTCTCCCGGGGCTATAAGCCCGATCTGTCGGACGTATCCCCCAGGCACGCGGCCTTCGCGTCAGCGGAGAACAAGCGCCGCTACGGGGCGCTGCTGGCCCGATGCGATACGGAGAGCGGCATGACGCCCTCCCGGGTTGTGCTGGAATACGTGACGAAGCATCCGAAGCTGAACGGTTTCGCGCTGGTGGGCGCGTCTCGCCTGGAACAGCTGGAGGCGTCGCTGGACGCGATGGAATGACGGAACCGCGCTGTGTGCGCCTGTGCGCGCCGCAGCGCTTTTTTGTGGGCAAAAAAGAATGGGGAGGCATGGAGATGAGCAGACTGGACAGCGCCCTCGCGGGGCTGAAGGACATAAAAGGCGGCAAAATGTGGGAAAGACTCAGGCATGAGCTGCGCTACGCGCGGCGGGTGTCTCAGGCGCTGACTGGGAAGCACGAGGCGCTGATTCTGACCGCCGTGGAGCAGGCTCGGGCGTCGGCGGCCCGGGAGGGCGTCGTCACGGACCAGCGGGCGCTGGAAATCGAAAACACGCTTCTGCCCATGCAGGCGGACTGCAAAAAATACAAGCTGATGATCTGCGGCCACGCCCACATCGACATGAACTGGATGTGGCGCTACGACGAAACCGTGCAGATCACCCTGGACACCTTCCGCACGGTGCTGACGCTGATGAAGGAGTTCCCCCAGTTCACCTTCTCCCAGTCCCAGGCGTCGGTGTATCGCATCGCGGAGGAGTTCGCGCCGGAGATGCTGGATGAGATTCGCCAGCGGGCGCGGGAGGGCCGCTGGGAGGTGACTGCCTCCACCTGGGTGGAGGCCGACCGCAACATGCCCAACGCCGAATCCACTGCCCGGCATCACCTCTACACGGCGGACTACCTGCGCTCTCTGGGCCTGACGCCCTCCCGGGTGGACTTCGAGCCGGACACCTTCGGCCATCATCAGAACACGCCGGAGCTGCTCAGCCAGGCCGGGGTGAAGTACTACTACCACTGCCGCGGCCTGGACGATCAGACCCTTTATCGCTGGCGCGCGCCTTCCGGGGCGGAGGTGCTGGCCTACTGTGAGCCCTTCTGGTACAACGGCTCCATCGACGGCGATTTCGCCGAATACGCCCCCGCCTTCTGCGAGCAGTTCGGCGTGGAGTACGCCCTGCGGGTGTACGGCGTGGGAGATCACGGCGGCGGGCCTACCCGGCGGGACATTCAGCGGGCCATCGACATGCAGTCCTGGCCCATCTACGCCACCGTGGAATTTGGCACGTTCCATCGCTTCTTTGAAAGCGCTGCCCGGGCGACGAAGGAGATCCCGGTGGTGGATCGGGAACTGAACCCGCTGTTTCTGGGCTGCTACACCACCCAGACCCGGGTGAAGAAGGGCAACCGCTACGCCGAGCGCCTGCTGGCCGAGGCCGAGCAGCTGAACGCCTTCGCCTGGCGGGCGGTGGGCGCGCCCTATCGCGCCGAAAAGTTCCGGGAGGGCTGGCGCAATGTGCTCTTCAACCAGTTCCACGACATCCTGCCCGGCTCCGGCGTCACCGACACCCGGGAATACGCCATGGGCCTGTATCAGCAGGCCTACGCCGTGGCCAACAGCGCCCGGCGGCAAGCCATGAAGGCCATCGCGGACCGGATCGACACCAGCGCCTTTGCGGCCGCGCCCGGCCCGGAGGACACCGGCACGGGTGCGGGCGTGGGCTATGGCGTGGAGGAGACCCTTGACCCGGCCCCGGTGGAGGTGGGCGGCGGCAAAACCCGGCTGTTCCACCTGTTCAACAGCTGCGCCTTCGACCGGCGCGAGACCGTGGAGCTCACCGTGTGGGATCTGAAGGCCAGCGCCGCCGACATCGCCGTGACGGACGAAAAGGGCAGCCCGCTGCCCTTCCAGGTGATCGGGAGCGGCCGCAACGACTATTGGGGCCATGATTTCACCCGGGTGATGGTGACGGCTTCTGTGCCCGCCATGGGCTACGCCACCTGCGTGGTGGGGCCAAAGGAGGACGTGGAGGAGCCCATTCCCTTCACCCATGACTGGCGGGTGGAGCGTGACGAGGACTGGACCATCGAAAACGACCGCTTCACCGTCCAGTGCGACCCCAACGCCAACATGGGCGCCATCGTGCTCACCGAGAAGGCCAGCGGCGATATTCACATCATCGACGGCTTCCGCTTCGCCATCGAGGACGGGGCCCGGGGCATGACGGCCTGGGTGACGGGCGACGACGTGAACAACCGGCGCGTCGAGGACATCCGGATGCGGCGCACTGTGCGCGGCCCGCTGTACAACGAATTGGAAGCCACCGCGCAATTCGGCCGGAACTCGGAGATCATCTACACCATCGGCCTGAGGAATGGCGCGGATTGGGTGGACATCGGGGCCAGGGTGCGCTGGCTGGAGCCGGGCGACCCGAAGGAACAGCTCATCCCGCAGCTGAGCTTCCGGGTCATGGCGGATGAGGTGGAGGCATCAAAATACCTCTACGACATTCCCGGCGGCGTGCTGACCCGCCCCGCCAGCACACAGGAGCTGCCCGGCCTGCGCTTCATCGCGGGGGGCCGTCTGGCGCTGATGACCGACAGCAAGTACGGCTATCGCGGCGACGTGGGCTTCATGGGCGTCACGCTCATCCGCAGCAGCTACAACCCGGATGAATACCCTGAGCTGGGGGTGCATAGCTTCCGGCTTGCCGTGGGCCTGGCCGAATCGGAGAAGCCGGAGGATCTGATCCGCATGGCGCAGCGCTTCCAGAGCCACATCGTCACCGTCACCAACACCGCTCACCCCGGCGACATGCCCCTTTCCCACGGCTTCGCCCGACTGGCGGCCGGTTCGGTGGAGTTGATGAGCGTGAAGCGGGCGGAGGACGGCAAGGGCCTCATCCTGCGGGGCGTGGAGCTGACCGGCGACGGACAGGGCGTGGTCATCGAGTTGGAGGGCGTGCGCGGCGCGGCGCTGTGCGACACCCACGAGCGGCCCGTTCAGCCCCTGACCGTGTCGGACGGCGCCATTTGCTTCGACGCTCGGCCCCACGGCCTGTTCACAATCCGGGCGATATTTGACGAGGGAGGTAAGGCGCGATGAGCAGCGCGATTTGGACGGAAAGCCTGTCGATTCCGGTGATCGCGGAATACGATGTGTGCGTGGTGGGCGGCGGCGTGGCCGGCGTGGCGGCGGCGCTGGCCTCGGCCCGGGAGGGCGCGAAGACCTGCCTGATCGAGAAGGAATACGCCCTGGGCGGCCTGGCGACGCTGGGCCTGGTGGTGATCTACCTGCCCCTGTGCGACGGCCGGGGCCGACAGGTCATCTCCGGCATCAGCGAGGAGCTGCTGAAAACCTCCCTGAAATACGCGCCGGGAAACCTGCCCGCCTGCTGGGCAAACCCCGACGGCGACCCGGAGGCCCGCAAAAACGCCCGCTACCGCACCAACTTCGAGGCCGCGCCCTTCATGATCGCGCTGGAGGAGCTGCTGCGGGACGCGGGCGTGACCCTTATGTACGACAGCCGCTTCTGCGGCGTGCGTCGCACAGGGCGGCACATCGACGGCGTGATTCTGGAGAACAAATCCGGCCGGGTGGGCGTGGGCGCGCGCATGGTGGTGGACGCCAGCGGTGACGCGGATGTGTGCTTCGCGGCGGGAGAGAAGACCGTGTCCAGCCCGGCGAACGTTTGCACCGGGTGGTATTTCTCCCAGGGAAAGGACGGCGTGCAGCTGCGCATCGTCAGCGACTCGATTCACGGCGAGATCCCCGCGGGCCATCGCTATTACGCGGGAGACCGGCACGACGACGTGACGGCCCACGCCATCGACGGGCGGCGCATGATCATGGAGGACGTGATGAAGCGCCGCGCGGCGGGGGACGAGGGGCTGTATCCCCTGATGATTCCCACCTACGACGGCATGCGCATGACCCGGCGGCTGTCCGGCGCGTATGAGCTGGACGAGAGCGAGGCCTTCGTGGATTTCGAGGACAGCGTGGGCATGACAGGCGACTGGCGCAGGCCCGGCCCGGTGTTCGCGCTGCCCTGGCGCACGCTGGTAGGCACGGAGAACGACAACATCGCCGCCTCCGGGCGCTGCATTTCCGTGACGACGGACATGTGGGACATCACCCGCGTGATTCCCACCGCCGCGGTCACGGGGCAGGCAGCCGGGCTGGGCGCGGCGCTGGCCGCCCGGCAGGGGATCGGGCTGAACGAGCTGAGCGTTAATCGCCTGCAGGCCGCGCTGAGGCAAAACGGGGTCATCATCGAAAAGCCCTGAGGGGATACAAAAAAACGGCCCGCCTGGATGGGCGGGTCGTTTTGCGTATTGGGGCTTTGTCAGTCGTCGATGACGTAGGTCACGGTCACGGTGGCGCTGATCTCCACGCTGCCGGCCATGAGCTTCGTGGCGACGCCGTCGGTGGCCGCTGCCCGGGCCAGGGGGGCGTTATTGGCGGAGAAATAGGAGACCTGCGTGCCCTCGCTCACGCGGGTGGGGACGGCGGGAAGCTGAATGCCCGCCGCGGCGGCGATGACCTGCGCGCGGTGCATGCCGTCCTGAACGGCCAGCTCCAGCGCCTGATCGGACAGGGTGCCGTCGTCGTCCACGCTGAAGGCGACGTTGCCCAGGGTGTTGGCGCCGGCGGCGAAGGCGGCGTCGATGACCTTGCCGGCTTTCTCGATGTCTCGCACGGTCACGTTCAGCATGCAGGAGGCCACGTAGTCCTTGGTGGGATTGCCGTAATCGTCGTAATAGCGGCGGTAGATGGAGTAGTTGCCGGTCCGGATGTCCTTGTCCGCGACGGCGCACTCTTCGCCGGTCAGCACGTCGATGATGGCGTTGATGCGGGTGTTCAGCTGGGCCTGAATGGCGGCCACGTCTTCGCCGGATTCCTCCGCGCCCAGGGAAATGTAAACCACATCCGGCGTGGTGCGGATGGTGCCCGTGCCCTGCACGGTGATTTCAGTATCCGCCAGCGCGGCGGGGCAGAGAACGACGCACAGCGTCAGGATGAGGATCAGCAGCTTCTTCATGATTTTCATCTCCTTCTAACCGCTCGTTTGAGTGATTGTTTACTTGGTCTTTTTGCTGCGACGTCCGAAGGCGACGCGCAGCAGCACGATCACGATGATGAGCACCGGCACCCAGATGATGAGCCGGGGCAGCAGCGCCGCGCCGAACACGGCGGCGTTCTGGCCGAAGTCCTTCAGCCACTGGATGGAGTTGTCAAAGGCTTCCTTCATGCGCTCGGACAGCGTCTTCTCCACGGGCAGCGGCTCGTCTTCGCCCAGCTCGGTGAGGGTCAGGCTGACGGTGGAGTAGCTGCGGCGGCTATTCCAGTCGCGGATGCGGCTCTCATAGGCCTCGATCTCGGCGGTCACCTCGTTGGCGCCAGCTGGGTGCGCAGCACCTCCAGCCGGGCGGCCACGTCGTTGTAGTTGGCGGTGATGTCCTCGGCGGATTCCTCCCGCAGGGTCACCACGCCCCGCAGATCCAGCGCGGTGAGGAAGTCGTCCAGCGAATCGCTGGGCACGCGGATGGTAGCCTTCAGGAGGCGGTTGGCGTCCTCGGCGTTGCCGGTGACGCGGCGGGACTCGAAGTAGGCCTCGTATTCCGCCACCAGGTCGTCGATGTACATCTGGTCGGCGTCAAATTCCTTAGTGCTGATGGCGCGATTGGCGGATCTGAGCACCACGACCCCGGAGTCGCTCTTCGCGGCGGTGCTCAAGGTCTGGTCGGCCGCGCCGTCGCTCTGGAGCAGCACGCCGCTGGTAGCCGCGCCGCTGATGGGCGTCACCGCGTTGCTGGCGTACATCATGTCGTAGTCCGCCGATTCATAGGTCGGCGTGGCGTGGTCTTCATACATCGCGGCGCCGGGCGCGCTGTAGCCGCCGTCCACACCGCGGTTCTTCAGCGCCGGCGTGAGGCCGCTGAGCCCGTTTGGCCCCAGCTGCGTGCCCACCGCAAAGACGAGCACCAGCACCGCGGCCGCCGCGGACAGCGCGCGCACCCAGGCGTTCCGGCTGGCGCGATGCTTCGACCGCCGCCTGGCGCGGGCCTTGTCCTTCGCCTCGGCCTCCTCGCGAACGGCGCGACGCCAGGCCGCCTGACATTCCAGCGGGACGGTGAGACCCTCGTTCAGCTCGGCGCAGCGCGTGACCACATCCATAGCTTCGTTGAGCAGCGCGCCGCACTCGGGACACGCGGTCGCGTGCTCCTCCATGGCCCGCCGGGTCTTCTTGTCCAGCTCGGAGTCAATGTATGCGTCCAGATTCGCGCGGAAGGTTGTGCAATTCATGTTCATTCTCATTTTCCTCCTGCTGTATCCTTAGACCATATGGCGGCCAAAAAGTTCCGGCTGTTGTGAAAGAACGGCGCGGAGCCGCTCGCGGCCCCGGCTGATGCGAGACTTGATGGTGCCCACGTTGGTCTCCAGCACCTGGGCGATCTCGTCGTAGCTGCAGCCCTGGATGTCGCGCAGCACGATGGCGGCGCGCATGTCCTCGGGCAGGCCGGCAATGGCCTTTTCCAGCATGCGGCGCTGTTCAGATTGCAGGGAGTGCCGCTCGGGCGTGTCGTTTTCGTCGGTGGGGGCGAAGCCGTTTTCGATCATGGCGTCCAGCGAGGTGGAGGTGCGGGCCTTGCGGCGGCGCAGCTCGTCCAGACAGCTGTTCATGGTGATGCGATACACCCACGTGGCGAAGGAGGACTGGCCCTTAAAGGTGCCGATGGCGCGGAAAATGCGGATCATGGCCTCCTGCATGCAGTCCTGCGCGTCCTCTCGATTGCCGCACATGCGCAGCGCCACGGCGTACATGCGCCCCTCCTGGGCAGATAAAAGCTCTTCAAAGGCGGATTGGTCGCCTCGCCCGGCGCGCTCAATCAGCTTGCGCTCGGTCTGTGCGTCCTGCACCCCGCTCACCTCCTGGGAGAATTGAAAAAATGATGAAGCGTCGAATCAATGATTCCGCGAAAAAGTCAATGGAATAGAGATATAACACAATATATATTAGACGCAAAAGAGCGGCGGATGGTTGCGCATCCGCCGCTTTTTTTATCCGTGAATTATTACTTGGGGTCGAAAACGCTGGTGCAGTGCGGGCAGCGGGTCGCGTCCTTCGCGATCTCGCCCTTGCAGTACGGGCACAGGCGCGGCTTCTCCGCCGGCTTGGGCTCTTCCTTCTTCTTGAACTTGTTCACGGCCTTGACGATGGCGAACAGCACAAGCGCGGTGAGCAGGAACTCGATCACAACGCCCAACAGGCTGACCAGAGCGCCCACGAAGCCGGTTCCGCCGCCTTCCATCTTGGGCAGCGCGTCCAGAATGGGCGTGATGACGAGATCGATAACAGCAGTGACGACTTTGCCGAACGCGGCGCCGATCACGACGCCAATGGCCATGTCGATGACATTGCCCTTAACGGCAAATTCCTTAAACTCCTTGAGCAGACCACCGGTTTTTTCCTTGGCACCCATGTGAAAGCCCCCTCATAAGTAGTATGGAGAAATTATAACCCATATATGTTAAATAGGTGTTAAAATCGACATATTTCCTCAGAAAAAGTTGAAGGCGCACCGAAGCGCGCGGCGGCGCATAGTCTGCGGCAGGAGCGATCAGGAGGTGAATGAGACAATGAAGCTTTTACTGGCCGGCGGGGACATGCGCTTTGCCTGGGCGGCCCGGCTGGCGGCGCGGCAAGGCATCGACACGGCCACGGTGGGTCTGGAGAAAAGCGGCTTTCCGCTGCGCCAGGCGGACGAGGACTTTATCCGCTCAGCGGACGCGATACTCATGGCCAATCCCTGGCGGTCCAGCTTTCCAGGCCCGCTTGGCGAAGGCTGGCCCCGGGCGGATGAGATCATGGCCATGATGAGGACGGGCGCGGCGCTGATCCTGCCGGACGACATCGGCGCGCCGGAGAACGCCCCCGCGCGCCTCTGCCTGGACGCAGATGAAAACTACACCCAAGCCAACGCGCTGCTCACGGCGGAAGGCGCGGTGCACGCGGCCATGCGGGCGCTGCCCTGCGCCATTCGGGACATTCGCGCCCTGGTGATCGGATATGGCCGCATCGGCCGGCAGACGGCGCGGCTGCTCACGGCGCTGGGAGCCAGCGTCACCGTGGCGGCCCGGCGAGGCGAATCCCGGGATCAGGCGGAGGCGGCGGGGGCGGCCAGCTGCCGGCTGGACGAACTGGCGGGGCGGCTGGGCCGCTGGCGGCTGATTATTTCAACCCCGCCGGCCACGGTGCTGCCGGATGAGCTGCTGCGGGAGATCGACCCCGACGCGCTGCTCATGGATGTGGCCAGCTCGCCCTTTGGCTTTTCGCTGGAGCGGGCGAAGGCGCTGGGCCTGAACGCCGCCCGGGAAAACGGCCTGCCGGGGCGTTACTGCCCGGAGAGCGCGGGGCGACTCCTGCTGGACGCCGCGCTGAAGGCGATGAAGAAGGGAGAGGAGAGCACATGAATGACATATTGGCGGGCAAGCGGATCGGCTTCGCCATGACCGGTTCGTTCTGCACGTTTTCCCGGGTATTCGAGGCGGCGGAGGCGCTGGCGGCGGCGGGGGCGGACTTGTTTCCCATCCTGTCGGACAACGCCTGGTCGCTGGACACGCGGTTTTTCAGCGCGGCGGCGGTGCGGGAGCGGCTGGCGGGGATCTGCGGCCGGGAAATCTGGCACACGCTGCCCCAGGTTGAGCCCATCGGGCCGAAAAAGCTGCTGGACCTTTTGATCGTCGCGCCCTGCACCGGCAACACCCTGGGCAAGCTGGCTGGCGGCATATTCGACACACCCGCTACCATGGCGGCCAAGTCCCACCTGCGCAACGACCGGCCGCTGCTGCTGGCCGTTTCCACAAACGACGGCCTGGCCATGAGCGCCCGCAGCATCGGCACGCTGCTGGCCTGGAAAAACGTGTACTTCGTGCCCTTCAGCCAGGACGACCCGGTGAAAAAGCCCACCTCGCTGGTGGCGGCAATGTCGCTGATCCCCGAGGCGGCCGCCGCCGCGCTGGCCGGGCGTCAGCTGCAGCCGGTGCTGCGGGGAACAGAGGCATAAAAAAGCGCGCCGTCTGACTGTGCGGGCCAGGCGGCGCATGCGTCCGGTGATGCGGTTGATTACTTGTTGCCCTCTCTCAGCGCCTTGGCGACGGCGGCCTGATGGGCGGCGTCCAGCCGGTTGCCGGTGTGCGTGCGGCTGTTCAGGAAGTGGATGCAGAAGCATCCGTCGAAGTTGTTGTCCGGCATGGAGTCGCTGTCTCCGTGGGGCATGCCGTTCATGGAGGCGGCGTAGGTGGAGCCGCCCACGGTCACCCAGATGGCGCGGCGCGTCCACTGCCACTTGTTGCCGTAGATGCGATACATAATGGCGGTATCGGCGGAGGTCAGGGGCTGAACGTCGGCGTGATTGGTGCCGCCGGTGCGCTTCACCTGGAAGCTCAGGCCGGTGTCCACGTCGGTCACGGTGGCGATGGAGCCCCGCTTGAAGATCGTTGAGATGCTGCCCGTCCACCAGTCGCTGTTGATGACCTTGCCGATGGTATCGGAGGAGACGGGGGTAGCGGTCTCGCTGGGCTTGTTGGGGCTCACGTACTTGGCGGAGATATAGCCCGTCAGGCCGCTGGCGCTGACGCGGTACCAGTCGCCTGTCTGCTCATAGAGGGTCACCTGATCGCCCATGCGCACCGTGGTCACCACGCCGTAGCCCGTGCCCGCGCCGGAGCGGATGTTGACAAACGCGCCGGTCACGTAAGCCGTGGTGCCCTGGCCGGGGGCGGTGACGGGAACGTCGGTGGGCGAGACCACCGGGGTGGCGTCTTCCTTGCGGACGATGTAGCTGGAGGCCACATAGCCGCTGCTGCCCCGATAGTCCACCATGTACCAGCTGCCGTTCACGCCGGTGACGGTCACTTCGGCGCCGGCCTGCAGCACGTAGATCACGTCGCCCTCGGGGGCCTTGCGCATGTTGACCTCAACGCTGGCCACGCCCGCCCAGGACTGATAGTTGGACGCGGTGGGCGCGGGGGTGGCGGTGGCCGCGGCGCCCTGCAGCGTCAGGTAGGGCTTGGCCGCGTAGCCGGTCTTGCCATCGGAGGTGATCCGGTACCAGTCGCCCTTTTCGCCCAGCACGCTCACGGTCTCGTTCAGCGCGATGACCTTCACCAGCGCGGCGGTGGGGGAGGCGTTGGCGCGCATGTTCACGCGCACATTGGCTTTCGCAGAAACCGGGCTGGCGTAGGTGGTCTCGGCGGCGGCGGTGTTGTCGGTGGGCTGAGGCACGGGTGTGGCGGTGGGGGCGGGCGTGGCGGTGGGAGTCACGGCGCCGCCGGCCGTCACGTACTGCTTGTAGAGGTAGCCTGTCTTGCCGTCGGAGGAGGCCTTGTACCAGGCGCCCTTCTCGCCGGTCAGGGTGACGACGCTGTTCTTGTCGATCACCTTCACGATGTCGGACTTGGTGTCCGCCTTGGCCCGCAGGTTGACGCGGGAGTTGGTGGTGCCGGAAACGGGGGTCGCGTAGGCGGTCTCGGCTTCGTCGGTCTGGGTGGGGGTGGGCACGGCGCTGTTCGTGTTCACGAACTGGCGGGCGATGTAGCCCGTCACGCCGCCGGCGGTGGCCTTGTACCAGCTGCCATTCAGCCCGCTCAGGCTGACGGTGGTGCCCTTTTCGAGGATCTTGATGACCTTCGAGCCGGTGGTGGCGTCAGCCCGCAGGTTCACGCGGGTGTTTGTGACGCCGGTGGTAGGGGTGGCATAGCCCGAGCCGTCGGAGGAGCCGGGGGTCGGGGTGACGGAGGACGCGCCGGTCTGGACGTAATCCTTCATCACATAGCCGGATTTGCCGCCGTACTGGGCCAGATACCAGTCGCCGCACTCGCCGGTGAGGGAGATGGTTTCGCCCCGGTCGATGACCTTCACGATTTCGGCGTTTGTCATGGGCAGCGCCCGCAGGTTGACCCGCACCGCCGTCGAGGCGCTTTTCGCCTGGCTCCAGGTGGTCTGCGAGGCCGCCACGTCGGAGGCGATGGAGGCCTGATCCAGCGACACGAAGCTCTTCATCACGTAGCCGGCCTTTCCGCTGGCCATCACGCGAATCCAGTCGCCCGACGCGCTGACAAATTGAAGCTTTTCGTCCTTGCTCACCACGGCCACGGATTTGCTTTGCGCCGAGGCCTCGGTGCGGACGTTCAGGCGTTCCGCCGTCACGGTGACCGCATCCGCCAGCGCGCCGGCCGGTCCGATCAGGGCCGCCATGACGCAAATCGCCACGGTTCGGCGCAGTTTTTTGCCTGTATTCACCGTTTTCACGTCCTTTCATAGGTTACATGTCTGTATTATATTACAAAATTATTTCGGTTTCAAGTACATGTGGATTATTTTCGTCATTAAATTTACACCTTTTCCGAAGATTAACCGGAACCGGGCGTTTGCGAACCCGGCGGAAAAAATGTGTCATCGGCGTATATTGTTTGCGGCGCGCGCGCATACTCTGTACCATAACAGTTTGTTTGGAGGAAAGCGACATGGAACAGTCAATCATCCATCTTTCAAACCGGCACAGCGGCTGGAGCGAAGAGGAATCCAGCCTGCTCTGGAAGACGGCGGACGAGGCCCAGGAGCACGGTCTGCCGCTGAAGCAGGTGTTTGAGCGCATCGCGGAGCAGACGGGCCGCCGGCCCAACAGCATCCGAAATTATTACTACGCCCAGGTTCGCCAGCGGGAGGGCGGCAAAGCCCGGGCGGCCCGGTTTGTGCCCTTCCAGGAGAGCGAGGTGCGCCAGCTGGTGGAGACCGTGCTGCGGCGCAAGGCGGCGGGCCAGTCGGTGCGGGCGTGCCTGCAGGAGCTGTCGGGCGGCAATCACTCGCTCATGCTGCGCTATCAGAACAAATACCGGGCGGTGCTGCGCTCCCACCCGGAGATCATCCGCCAGGCCATGGAGAAGCTGAAGGCGGAGGGCATCGAGTGCGCCCAGCCGCAGGTGCGGATCAGGCAGCGGCTCTCGCCGGAGGACGCCCTGGGCCAGATGGCGGTGAGCGCCCGGCGGACCGGCGATTCGGAGCTCATTCAGGCCTGCGACGTGTTCGCCCGCCTCATCCGCAACGGCCGCGCGGAGGGCGCGCCCAACACCCAACTGGACCGCATGAACGTGCGGCTGGACCTCTACCGCCTGGCCCTCACCGACCGCACCCGCCTGATGCGCCAGTTCTGCGAGACGGCGGACGAGTTCTCCGCCACGGTGAAGGACTACCTGGTGTGCTCCCGTCAGCAGCGGGTGGAGAAGCTGGACGCCTTCTGCGATCAGCTCACCGATCGGCTGGGCCGGCTGGAGAGCTGCATGACCGCGGCCCAGGAGGCCCTGCGGGAGACGGAAAAACCGGGCGAGGTGAATTGACGGGCGCGGGCCTTTGTGTTATATTATGGAAAAAGCACAGAGGAGGTCTTCGCCATGTTCCTTCGCGATTTTGACCGGCTCGCCTGCGTTTCTTCCAATATAACCCGCTCCATATCGCCCGAAAACCTCACCGGCAAGCCCGGCCAGGGAGCCAGAACGCCGCTGGAGGAGGGCTCGGCGCGCCAGGCCGCCCGGGATCTGGGCACGGGCTGGAAGGTGAATCCCTATCTCATCCTCGCTTCCGGGGAGGATCGCCTGCTGGCGGACATCCGCGGCCAGGGTTCCATCCGCCATATCTGGATGACGCCCGGCACCGGCGACTGGCGCAACCTCATCCTGCGGGTCTACTGGGACGACAGCCCGGTGCCCTCCATCGAATGCCCGGTGGGGGATTTCTTTGCCTGCGGATGGGGCGAGTACGCCCAAATCAGCTCGCTGGCGGTGTGCCTGAACCCGGGCCGCGCCTTCAACTGCTACTGGACCATGCCCTTCCGCAGCCGCGCACGGGTGACCATGGAGAACCGCACGGGCGGCGACGTGCCCCTCTACTATCAGATCACTTACGAGCTGGGCGATGTGCCGGAGAACGCCGGGTACTTCCACGCCCAGTTCAACCGGGTGAATCCGCTGCCCTACAAGCAGGATTACGTGCTGCTGGAGGGCGTCCAGGGGCAGGGCCAGTACGTGGGCACCTACATGGCCTGGGGCGTGAACAACACCGGCTGGTGGGGCGAGGGAGAGATCAAGTTCTTCATGGATGGCGACGGCGAGTATCCCACCATCTGCGGCACGGGCACGGAGGACTACTTCTGCGGCTCCTACAATTTCGACGTGGGCGGCCAGTACACCGCCTTTTCAACGCCCTACAGCGGGCTGGCCCAGGTCATCCGGCCGGACGGAGCCTATCGCTCCCAGACCCGCTTCGGCCTGTATCGCTGGCACATCACCGACCCGATCCGCTTTCAAAAGAGCCTGCGGGTGACCATTCAGGCCCTGGGCTGGCGCTCCGGCGGCCGCTACCTGCCTCTACAGGACGACATCGCCTCCGTGGCCTACTGGTATCAGGATAAGCCCTGCAAAGCCCGAAAGCCCCTGCCCTCCAAGGACGAGCTGGAAATCATCTGAAAAAGGAACAAATCGCGCAAGCCTTCCTCCAAAGCGGGGAAGGCTTTTTGATGGGCAAAAGTTTTTTCGACTGGCCCGCACTTGTTTTTATTTCGTTCACAATTTGTCCAAAATGGGCGGATATAATAAGGCCATAAACCAAAGGGAGGCATGAGTTATGAAAAAGAATTTCGCGAAAGTGTTTGCCCTCGTCCTCAGCGTCATGCTGATCGTGGGCCTGATGAATCTGACAGTGGGCGCGGAGAGCGCTGAACCGGCGGCTGATCCGTCCCCGGCCATCTACGTGGCTCAGAAGACGGCCAACTCCGTGGTGGGCGTGATCACCTCCACCCAGACCTGGAAGGCGGCTACATCGTCACCAACAACCACGTCATCGCGGACGGCGATTCCTATCAGATCCTGATGCCCAGCGGCGAGAAGGTTGACGCCGAGCTGGTTGGCACGGATTCCTCCACGGACATCGCCGTGCTGAAGGTGGACGCGGACGCCGCGTCTCAGCTGGTGCCCGCCGACATCGGCTCCACCGCTGATCTGCTGATCGGCTCCACCGTGGTCGCCATCGGCAACCCCGGCGGCGAGGTGCTCTCCAACACCGTCACCCAGGGCATCGTCTCCGCGCTGGAGCGCAGCAGCGTCAAGGCCCGCAACACCAGCCGCGCCATCAACTACATCCAGCACGACGCGGCTATCAACAATGGCAACTCCGGCGGCGGCCTGTTCAACTACAAGGGCCAGCTGGTGGGCATCAACACCCTGAAGTACGCCGGAAGCAGCTACTCCAGCGTGTCCTTCGAGGGCCTGGGCTTCGCCATCCCGATCGAGACCGTGGCCAAGAACGCCGGCGATCTGATCGAGTACGGCAAGGTGCAGCGCGCCCAGATGGGCATCGGCGGCTATGAATACGCCTACGGCCCGGACGAGCCCATGAGCAAGAACGCCCCCGCCGGCGTGTATGTTGGCAAGCTGTTCGAGGGCGCGCCCGCCGAGCAGGCCGGTATGAAGCAGTACGACTACATCTACTCGGTGAACGGCGTCCGCGTGACCAGCATGACCGAGCTGACCACCGAGCTGGACAAGTACGCCGATGGCGACACCGTGACCATCCAGGTGGCCCGCTATGCCAACATCGACCTGGTGACCACTGGCGGCGGCAACGATTACTACTCTTACTTCTTCGGCGGTCGTACTCAGACCTACGAGATGTTCGAGGTCAGTGGCGGCTACGAGATGGTGGACATCGACGTGACGCTGAAGATCCTGGACTGATTCCCTGAAATAAACGACACAGAAAGATAAGCAGCCGCCCCGCGCTGATGAAAGGCGCGGGGCGGCTGCTTTATGCGTTTGAGGTTATTCCGCCAGAAACGCGAGGATTTCATGCCACCAGGGGAAGAGCACCTCGTCGGTGGAGCGGTAGATTTCGTGCCTGGAGCCGGACACGAATTTGTGCCTGCCCTGCTTCACGCGGGAAATGAAGACCTTTTGCGGCTCGGGCATTACGGAAAAGTCCTTGTCCGCGGTGAACAGGTACACCGGGCAGGCGATCTTCTCCGGTTCGCCCGGCGCCAGCAGCTTCTTCGTCACGCCGATGGCCTCCCGGGTCCATCCGTAGGTGGGATTGCTGTTCTGATACTCGGGATGGGTGGCCTTGACCTTGTCATACCAGTCGAACCGCGCGCGGCCGGTGGCGCAGGAGGTGTCGAAGTCCTCCGGCCCGCTGTAGGGCTTGGAGACGAAGGGCCGCTTCGTGCTCTTGCCGAAGGCGCAGGCCACGGCGCAGAGGCACGCCACCGGGCCGGCGGAGATGCCGGTGTTCGGGGCGATCATGGGCGCGCAGAGCACGGCCTTTTTGAACACGTCCGCGTGCCGCTCCAGAAACAGGCCCGTCACCGCGCCGCCCATGGAATGGCAGAAGACGAACCAGGGCTTCGGCATGNNNGCAGAAGACGAACCAGGGCTTCGGCATGCCGGAAAGAAGCTGGCGGCACACGATTTCCATGTCCTTCACGTAGTCCTCGAAATGATCCACGTGGGTGAGGGAGGTGTCCGGCAGGCCCTCCTTGCGCCAGGAATTGCCGTGGCCCCGCTGGTCGTAGGCCAGCACGCTGTAGTGATTCTTCGACAGGGAGTAGGTGAGCTCGGAGAACTTGTAGGCGTTTTCGGTGAAGCCGTGCAGGATCATCACGGTGCCCCGGGGCTGCTCCGCCGCGAATTGGAAGCAGGCGATGGGCCTGTCCTCGAAGCCCTTCACGGTGGCGCTCACGCGCCGCTCAGCCAGATAGGGCAGCACGACTGACTCCATGGTTTCCTCATAGTGATCGGATAGAACGAGGTAATCCGGATTGAACTGACTGGTCATGTGAATCTGTCTCCTTGCAGGGCTTCATTACTTCATGATGCGGGCGTAGACCTTTTTCTCGTCATACAGCAGGAACAGCACACCGCCCAGCACGCACACCGCCGCCGCCGCGATGGCGGTGATGCGGTAGCCCAGGCCGGTCTCCGGGCCGATGGTGGCGAAGGCCGTCACCAGCAGCATGGCGATGGACTGGCCCAGCTTGAAGGCGAAGGTGCGCGCGGCGTAGAACATGCCGCTGCGGTTTTCGTTGGTTTCCAGCGCGTCGTACTCGGCGATGTCAGCCACCACGGCCTGGGGCAGGATGCCGAAGATGGCCTGGGCAGGGGAGGCCAGCGCGCACAGGATGAAGCCCTGCACGGCGGCGGGGATGGGCAGCATGTCGCCGAAGAAGGCGGTGAACACGAAGCTCAGCGTGAACACGCAGAACGCGAACAGGATGATCTTCTTCTTGCCGAACTTGGGAGTCAGCTTGTTCACCGGCACGTAGAACAGCACGGACAGCGCCGTCATGAGCACGAAGTAGATGGTGGAGTAGCTCTCGTCCAGCTTCAGAAGCGAGGTGACGAAGAAGGGCAGCGCCGTCTGGAACATGGTGATGCCCAGGAAGTAGGCAATGTCGGAGGCCACGAACACGCGGAAGTCGTGGTTGCGGAAGGTGGCTGCCAGCGACTTGAAGGCGGTGGATTCGCTGGGCACGGCCTGAACGTAGTCCTTCTCACAGATGGTGAACACCGGCACGAACATGCAGACAAGGCCGATGAGGGAGATGACCGTGAAGGTGGTGCGGATGGCGGTGACGCGGGCCATGCCCATGCCCTGCAGCGTGCCCCAGATCACCGGGGCCACGTAGGCCACGGCCATGCCAGCGATGTAGGTGAAGGAGATGGCGGTGGAGATGCTCATGCGGGTCTTCTGATCCGCGCCCAGCTCCGGAATGAGGGCGTTATAGGGCGTGCAGTACATGGTCATGAAGAAGTAGAACATCATCAGCATGAGGAAGAGGAATCCGGCGTTGAGCCAGCTCTCGCCGTTCACTGGAGACCAGAAGGTGAGCACGCAGGCCAGCGCGAAGGGAATCGCCGCCGCCCGCATGAAGGGGATGCGCCGCCCGGCCTTCGACTTGCAGCGGTCGGAGAGGGAGGCGATGAGCGGGTCGGTCACGGCGTCGAAGATGCGGCCGAAGGCGGTGATGGCGCCCAGCACGGTGAGGATGCCCAGGATGGCCAGGCCCTGGGGGATGAAGATGGGTTGCCCGGCGGCCTGGGTGGCCTGGTCTGGCTGATAGTAGTTCACGAGCCAGCTGGAGATGAGCGCCGCCAGCACGGACCAGCCAAACTGACCCACGGCGAAGCACCAGACCTTCCCGGTGGTGAGTTTCTTGACGTTGTTCATGGGAATCTGCCTCCTCAGGATGATTGATGTCGAAATTGTGTCTCACTTAACCATTCTATCACACAATAGCGTGGAGGGCAAGGTGGAATTTACCGAAAACAAGGGCGTTTCGCTGGACAAAGCGCGGCTCTTTCCTGTAAAATGAAATACGCCGACCGCGCCTCGCCGCCGGCAGAGGAGGAAAGAGATGAAGATTCTTTTTGTGTGCCTGGGAAACATCTGCCGCAGCCCCATGGCGGAATTCATTTTCCGCGACATGGCGAAAAAGCGTGGCCTGACCGGCGTGGAATGCGCGTCCGCCGCCACCAGCAACGAGGAGGCGGGCAACGGAGTGTATCCGCCCGCCCGGGCCAAGCTGCGCAGCCTGGGCCTGGACGCCTCCGGCAAGCGCGCCGTGCCCATGGTGAAGTCGGACTACGGCCGCTACGACCTGCTGATCGGCATGGAGGCGCGGAACGTGGCCGCCATGAAGCGCATCTGCGGCGGCGACCCGGAGGGGAAGATGCGCCGCCTGCTGGACTACTCGGCCCGGCCCGGGGACATCGCCGATCCCTGGTACACCGACGATTTCGACACCGCCTGCGCGGACATCACCGAAGGCTGTGCGGCGCTGATCGACTCCCTCATGAAATAAAGAAACCGCCCGCCTGTCACATCGCTGTGAGGGGCGGGCGTTTGTCTGTCAGGGAAAAAGATTCGGAGCAAAGCGCGGAATCTCACTCCAGCGCGGCGGTCATCCACGCGCCGTAGATGCCGGGCATGTGGGCGGCCATCAGGGCGGCCCGGGCGTCGGTCATTTCGGGCAGGGTTTGCAGCCCGCTGAGCAGCGGCGTGAAGTCGTTTTCAGCCTGGCTGAGGCGAACCATGATGTCGGTGGGCTGGCCGTTTGCGTACAGGCCGCCCTCCAGCAGCAGATCCAGGAATTCCACGGCGGTCATGCCGTCCTCGTCCTCCTGGGCTGGGCCGGGATGAGCCAGGGCGTGGCGCATGGAAAAGTCCACGGACAGGTCGGGCACCAGATCGGCCATGGCCTGCACGATGGCCAGAGTGGAGGCGCTGCCGTCCTCCGGCACGGCGAAGGGGCCGTATTTATCGGAGCGGGCGTCGTAGGCGCGCTTCGCCTCGTCGATCAGGGCCTCGTCCGCCGTGTCAATGGGCAGAACCAGGTCCACGCCGTAGCGCTCAAAGCCCCACTGGGGGAAGGGCAGATAGGTGACCACGTCGGTGGGGTTGATGACGTTGAAGATGTTGTCGTAGGCAGGATACTCGCCCCGCACGGTGCGGGGGGTGGCGAAGGTGTAGCAGAACACGTTCTCCGGGCCGAACCGATCAGACAGCTTCGCCCCCAGGATGTTGGCCACCGCCGCGCCCCGGCTGTGCCCGGTGAGGAGGAACTGAGGCTCGGTCAGCCCGTCCAGATATTCCGCGTGGGTGGTCAGGATGTCCTCCGCCGCCAGAAAGAAGTTCTCGGCGTAGTCCAGCTCATAATTGCCGGAGGGCATCAGCTCCAGGTTCAGCGGCCACTCACCGTCCCCCGTGCCGCGCACGGCGATGATCACCGCCGTGCCGCCGTCCTCCAGGGGCTTGTCGTAGAGGGTGTAGGCCGCGATGTGGCGCGTGTCGCCGGCGTCGCGAACATAGTTGTATTCGCCGATCTTCTGATAGTCGTCCAGCTTCAGCACGCCCTCCTGCATGAAGGGGGTGGAGCACAGCTCGGCGATTTGCAGCGCCCACTGGGCCAGGGCCGGGTCGTAGACGGCGCTGGATTCGGAAAACTCAGCCAGCGCCAGGCCGGGCACGAGCAGCAGGACAATCAGGAAAGAGACCAATCGTTTCATCCGAAAACCTCCTCTTGAGGGCAGGTCGGCGATGTGGAGGCTTTTACAGGTGCTCGGCCAGGAAATCCAGAATATCCTGCCGCATTTCGGCGGTCTCCCTGTGGCCCACCGGATAGCGCAGCACCCGGAAGGAGCCCTCCGGCGCGTTCAGCTGCCGGTACACATCGGAGACGTAGGCCTCGATTCGGTCCACGCCGTCCTGGGGCGTCAGGCCGTCGTATTTGCCTATGGTGGCCAGGCGGGCGCGAGGCGCGATCAGCGCGTTGATCTCGGGAGAGGTGAAGCGCTTCAACAGGCCGGGCACGTAGTAGTAGAACCCATGCCGTCCGATGCCGTGGTCGGCGATGAGGGCGTCGTAGTCGGTCATACAGCAGATGTCCGCGCACACCTTGATGCGTTCGTCCAGCGCGGTGAGCCACCAGGACATGGTGCTGCCCATGGACATGCCCAGCGCGCCGATTCGGTCCGCCATCACGTCTTCCCGGGCACAGAGGTAATCCAGCGCCTTCAGGCTGTCGTAGATCATCTTGCCGAACAGCACCTGGCCCCGCCAGAGCATCTCCTTGAAGGTGTCCTGCTCGGGCCGGCCGCTGCGCTCGCCGAAGCACCAGGCGTCGATGGCCAGCACCGCGTAGCCCTGCCGGGTGAGGGCCTCGGCGTAGGGCACCCGATACATGTACGGGGCCGGGCTCAGCAGCTCGTCCTTGCCCACCTGATAGAAGCCGCCATGGGAATGGCTGAACAGAATGGCGGGGAAGGGGCCCTCGCCCTGGGGCTTGGCGAAATAGGCGGGAATCCTCTCGCCGTCCGGGTTGTCGGCCGTGCCGGCGCAAACGTCCAGCACCAGCTTTTCCAGCACGTAGCCGTCCCGCGGCTCCACCGCCACCGTCTTCACCGTCACGGGCAGGTTTCTGTCAGGCAGATCGCCCAGCATGCCATAGAGTTCCTTGCGCTTCTCAGTCGCGTTCATTTGAATACGCCTCCGGTTTGTTATTGATTCATTCAAAGATGGGGAGCGGGTTCTGGGCGTGGATCTTGTCGATCACCTTCAGCTGGGTGAGCACCTGCTCGGGGGTGATTTCCAGGGGCGCGCCGTCAGTCAGATGGCGATAGATCATGTCGTAGTACTTTTCCACCGCCGTGTTGAAGGAGGTGCCCTGGATGTCCTCGCTGAGCTCCGTCCAGTCCAGCTTTTCAGAGCAGTACTTGGGATAGCCGTTCTCGTCCCGCAGGGGCTCCATGATCTGCGTGAGGGGCTTCGCGGTTTCGGGGTTGAAGTAGCGCATTTCCAGGTGATTCATGTTGGCGCGCAGGCAGCCCCGGCTGCCGGAGATCCGATAGAGCCAGGGGGTGTAGCAGTCGCAGCTGGAGATCTCCACGTCGATCAGCGGCTTGCCGGGCACGGTGAGGATGATCTTGGCGTAGTCCTCCGCGTCGCCGGCCGTGTTCACGGTGGCCAGCTTGGAGAAGACGCACACGTCCTCCGGGAAGCCCAAAAGATCCATGGCCTGATCCAGAGGATGGGGGCCGGTGTTGCGCACGTTGCCGCCGCCGTATTTCATGCTGGTCTGCCAGTCCCACCGGCGGGCGAAGCCGTTGAAGCAGATGTTGATCTGGATGATGTCGCCCAGCACACCGCTGGCCAGCACCTGGCGGATGCGGGTGTAGTACGGCGCGAAGCGGGACTGCTGGAACACGTCCAGCATCTTCCCGGCCTTCCGGGCGGCCAGGATGGCCCGGCAGCCGTCCTCATAGGACTTGGCGAAGGGCTTCTCGGAGATCACGTTGAACCCGTGCTCCAGCAGGTCGATGCTCACCGGCACATGCTGATAGGAGAAGGTGGAGTTGACCACCAGGTCGATGTCCGTCCGGCCGAAGAGCTCGCGATAGTCGGCGTACACGTCGCAGCCGTATTCCTCCTTCGCCCGCTCCCGGCGATACTCGATTTCATCGACCACAGCCACCACCTTGTAGCGGGTGTTGGCGTCGCTCCTGAAGTACGCGCCGTGGATGTCGCGGCCGCTGCGGCCCTGGCCGATGATGGCCACGTTCAGGGTTTTATCCATGTGTTTTTCCTCCTTGTCTCACAGCAGGGACGCGCTGTCGCCGTCGCAGTAGAGGGTGGCGTGAGGCGCGGTGCGCAGGATTGTGGCGGGGCAGGTCTCCGCGATGGGGCCGGTGAGCGTGGCGCGCACGGCCTCGGCCTTGGTGGCGGCGGGCACCATGCAGAAGTGATGGGCGGCGGCCATCAGCGCGGGGATGGTGAGGGTGAAGGCGTGAGTGGGCACGTCCTCCAGCTTCGCGAAGCAGCCGTCGTGCACCTGCTGAGTGCGGCAGGTGAGATCCAGCGGCACCACCTTCACCAGCTTGTCGTCGTTGAAATCCGCCACGCCGGGATCGTTGAAGGCGATGTGGCCGTTTTCGCCGATGCCCATGCACACGATGTCCACCGGATGCGCCCGTAGCAGCTCGCTGTAGCGCGCGGCCTCGGCCTGGGCGTCGCCCTTGCCGTTCAGCAGGTTCACCGTACGGAAGGGCACCCGGTCGAACAGGGCGTCCTTCAGGAACCGGGCAAAGCTCTGCGGCGCTGCGTCGCAGTCCAGCCCCACGTATTCGTCCATGTGATAGGCGTTGATCCGGCCCCAGTCGATGTCCGGCTCCTCGGCCAGCGCGGCGAGAAACTCGTTCTGCGAGGGCGCGGCGGCGAAAATCATGTTGATCTCGTCCTTTTTGCCGAGCAGCGCCCGCATGCAGGCGGCGGCTTCCCTGGCGGCGTCCCGGCCCATGGCGGCCCGGGTGTCGTAGATTTTGACGGTCAGCTTGTCCTTCTGAAAGGTTTTGGTGAGCATGGATGTTGCGCTTCCTTTCGCTGATTTATTACGCCTGCTGAGCGGGCAGGATCTCCGGCCTGCGCTCGCCGGCTTCTTCCATCTTTTGAATGAGCAGCTCCTTCAGCGACGCCCGGACGGCGGCGTATTCCGGCGCGGCAACCAGGTTGTTCTGCTCGTGAGGATCGGCCTCCAGATCATAGAGGAAATCCTCGGCGTAGACGTCCGAGTCCATCTCGCGACAGCCGTCCTTGCCCGGCGCGCGCACGGAATACTTCCATTTTTCGGTGCGCACGGCCCGGCCCACCTGGCTCTCGCTGATCTGCATGAACACGCTGTTCTCCCAGCCCGCCGTCTCCCCGGCCGCCAGGGGCCGCAGGGAGCGCCCGTGGAAGCTCTCGGGCCGGGTCGCGCCGGCCAGATCCAGTATGGTGGCGGGCATGTCCATGAGGCTGACCAGCTCCTTGATCACCGCCCGGCGGTTGAAGCCGGGGCCGTGGATGATTAGGGGAATGTGGGTGCAGCCGTCGTGACAGGAGCGCTTGTACTCGCTGTTGCGGGTGCGGAAGTGGGAGCCGTGGTCGGCGGTGTAGATGAAGATGGTGTTCTCCCACAGCCCCTGATCCTTCAGCGCGTCCACCATCCGGCCCACGTTTTCGTCGATGCGCTGGCACTGGCCCAGGTAATCCGGGAAATTCTGGCGCCAGTCGCCCTCGTGGCCGACGAGGTCGCCGGGCACGTCGTAGTCGGCGAAGCGGCGCTTGCTGCCGTCCGGCCCCTCGTAGCGGTTGTGGTCGTTCTGGTGGTGGGGGTCCAGCTGGGAGACGAACAGGAAGAAGGGCTGACTGCCATCCTGGCGGTGGATGTAATCCACGGCGAAGTTGTTGATGGCGTCCACCCGATAGCCGGTGAAGTCCACGCGGCGGTTTTCCTTGTCGAATACATAGCCGTTGTAGCCGTGGGAGGTGAATTCCAGGGCGTCCGCCGCCATCCACTCGTCCCGGTAACCGCCCCGCAGCGCCTCCGGGATGGGACCGGTGCGGTTGTTGAGCCCCTGCTGGCGGTTGGAGGCCAGATGCCACTTGCCCACATAGGCGGTCTTGTAGCCCGCCTCGTTCAGTGCCCCCGCCAGGGTGGGCACGTTCCGGGGCAGCTCGATGTCGTTTCGGAAGCAGCCGCTCTCCGTGGGCCACAGGCCGGTCTGCAGGCAGGCCCGGGCGGGGCCGCACACAGGCTGACAGGTGAAGGCGGCGTCGAACCGGCAGCCCTCCGCGGCGATCCTGTCAAGATTGGGCGTGATGTTCAGCCGCTGGCCATAGCAGCCCATGGTGTCCCAGCGCTGCTGATCGGTGAAATAGAAGATAATATTTGGCCTGTTCATGCGCTTTCCTCCCTTCGCACTGTGTCAGACGAGGTTTTCCCGCGCCAGGACGCGGCGAATGGCCTCCGTCTGCTCCGGGGTGACGGCGGGGAAGGGGAAGCTCACCCGCGGGTCCACCGGCACGCCCCGCAGCGCGACGGCGGCTTTGATGAAGGGGATGAAGGGCGCGCCCACGGAATAGATGTCCATCATCCGGTCGATGATCCGCTGAACGGCGGCGGCCTCGGCCCAGTCGCCTTCGTTCACGGCCCGGGCCCAGCGGCTGGTGATCTCCGGGGCCACGTTGGACAGCCCGGCGATGCAGCCGTCGCCCCCGCAGAGCACGTTGTGGGCGAAGTTGTCGTCGAAGCCGGAGTAGATTTCAAAGTCCGGCCGAATGGGCTTCACCGCCTTGATGAGCTCCCGGGTGTGGTCCAGGCCGGATATGGTGTCCTTGCAGCCCACGATGTTTTCGTGGCGCTCCGCCAGGCGGCGCACCACGTCGGCGGGGATGGAATAGCCGGTGCGGTCCGGGAAATTGTAGAGGTAGATTCGGCCGGGCACGCGCCGGGCCAGCTCGTCGTAATAGGCCTCGATCTGCTCCGGCTCCAGCCTGAAGTAATAGGGCGAGACCACGATCACCGAGTCCGCGCCCTCGGACAGGGCGTATTCGGACAGATCGATCACGTTGTCGAACAGCATATCCGACGTGCCCGCGATGACGGGCACGCGGCCGGCGGCGCACTTCACGGCCAGGGAAATGAGCTTTTTCTTTTCCTCCATGGGGACGGCGAAGAACTCGCCGATGCTGCCCAGGGCGAGGATGCCGTCCACGCCGCCGGAAATCAGGTGTTCATACAGCGCCTCGACGCCGCGCTGGTCGATTTGGCCCGCTTCCGTGAACGGGGTGATGGCCGGGGTGATGTATTTTGCCATGGCGTTTGCCTCCCTCAGTAGCCCGCGCCCTTCATGGCGGAGGCGGCGGATTCGGTGTAGCGCTTGAGAATGCCCTTGCGGCGGGGCGGCGTCTTCAGGGGCCAGGCGGCCTTGCGCTCTTCCAGCGCGGCGGCCACGGCCGCTTCGTCCAGCTCCTTCCCGTCGATGCCCACCACGTTCAGCGCGCGGGCGGCAATGTCGTATTCGATGATGTCGCCGGTGCGGATGTAGGCCAGCGGCCCGCCCGCCGCGGCTTCAGGGCTCACGTGGCCGATGGCCGCGCCTCGGGTGGCGCCGGAGAAGCGCCCGTCGGTGACCAGGGACACCTTGCCGTTCAGTTTTTTGTCGCACACGATGGCCTCGGTGGTCATGAGCATTTCGGGCATGCCGCTGCCCCGGGGGCCTTCGTAGCGGATGACCAGGATCTCGCCCGGATTGATCTGGCCGGCCACCACGGCGTCGTGGGCG
>CADARO010000032.1 GCA_902790345.1 uncultured Eubacteriales bacterium
CGGCGGTCTCCCCCTTCTGGGTGTAGTCGCTGGCGCTAAAGCTGAGGGGCGAGCGGGCGGTCATGGCGTCCTCCGGCAGCCGGTCGGCCAGCTGGCCCAGCAGGCAGACCGCGTTGTGCGGGGCCACGCGGGCGGTGTCCCGATAGAAGAACATGGAGTCGGTGAGGCCGTCGAACCGGCTGTACAGGCAGCCGATGGTGTTGATGTAGTCGTACACGCTGGAGCCGGCCAGCTTCTGCCCGCCCACGTGCACCAGCGTGGCGCCCCAGTCCAGGGCGATGTCCACGTGCAGGATGCGGGCCTGGCCCACGGCTTCCACCAGCTCCGGCACGGTGCCGTTGTAGATGGCGGTGTAGGCCGTGTGGCCCTCGCCGGTGATCTCCGCCTCGTAGATGATGTCCGCCTCGGTCATGTGGGTCAGCGGGCGGGCCATTTCGTCGTTGTCAAACTGCACGGCGATCAGCTTCTGGCTGGTCTGGTCGGTGGGCATGCCGGTGGTCAACGAATAGCGCACGGCCGTATCCTCCGCCAGCGCCGCCGAAGCGCATAAAAGAATTATCGCGATCATCGCGCTCAAGAGCTTTTTCACGGGATCACTCCTTCCCTGTACCGCCTATTGTATCACAGGCTGGCCTAAAATGCAAATTTTGGGCCAGCAGACGCGGGCGCGCCTGGCTTTCCTCAAATACGGCTTGCCGAGCCGCGCTTTTTGTATTATAATGAAAATGGATGAAAAGGAGATGATACTCATGCCCTACCGGCTGATCGCCGCTGATATGGACGGAACGCTGCTGGACCCCTCCAGCCGCCTGACGGAGCGCACCATCAAAGCGCTGCGGGCCGCGGAGGAAGCGGGCGCCGGCGTCGTGCTGGCCTCCGGGCGGATGCCCTGCGCCCTCCGGTATTTCGTGGAGACGCTGAACATCACCGCCCCCCTCATCGCCTACAACGGCGCGCTCATCGCCGACCCCCGCACGGAGGAGACCCTGGGCAGCTTTCCCATCGAGGCGGCGCTGGGCCGGGAAATCGCCGAAGCCTGCGAGGCGCTGGGCCTGCACATCCAGGCCTACGAGGGCGACGCCTTCTGGTGCGAAACGGCAAACCAATTCGCGAAGGACTATCAGACCTTCCTGAACTGCCCGGTTCGGCTGGAGGCCGTGGGCGAGAAGCTGTCGACCTGGCTTGCCTTCGACACGCCGAAAATGCTGGCCATCGACACCGCCCAGCGGGTGCAGGAATGTCTGCCCCGGCTGAAGGAGCGCTTCGCCGGGCGGGTAAAAATCGCCACCTCCAACCCGAAATTCATCGAATTCGTGAGTCCGAAGGCAGGCAAGGCCGCGGCGCTGGCCCGGGTGAGCGAGATCACCGGCGTGCCGAGGGATGAGATCATCGCCTTTGGTGACGGGCTGAACGACCTGGATATGCTGGAATGGGCCGGCACCAGCTGCGCCATGGAAAACGGCGCGCCGGAGGTCAAGGCCCGGTCCACCCGGGTGGTGCCCTCCAACGCGGAGGACGGCGTGGCCCAGGCGGTGGAGGCGCTGCTGAGGGACGGCCAGCTCGGAGGCGGTGCGGCATGGTAAACGCGGCGCAGATGATCAGGGCGCTGAAGCTGACGGAGCTCGTGCCCTCGGAGACGGGCATCCTGCCCATCGACGCCAGCGACGTGAACCGGCCCGGCCTGCCCTTCGCGGGGTTCTGGGAGCACTTCGCCCATGAGCGCCCGCAGATCCTGGGCCTGGTGGAGACCAGCTACCTGAACTCGCTGGACCCGGAGACCCGCCGGGCGCGGCTGGAAAAATTCGTGGGGTATGATCTGCCCTGCATCATCATCTGCCGCCGGCTGGAGGGCATGGACGATCTCATTCAGATGGCGGCGGCGAGGAAGATTCCCGTCTATCGCAGCGACGTGGACACCACCAAGCTGGTGACGGACATGATCTACTTCCTCAACAACCACCTGGCCCCGCGCCAGACCATGCACGGCGTGCTGGTGGAGGTCTACGGCGTGGGCGTGCTGCTCACCGGCGAGAGCGGCGTGGGCAAGAGCGAGGCGGCGCTGGAGCTGGTGAAGCGCGGGCACCGGCTGGTGGCCGACGACGTGGTGGACATGCGCCGCGTCAGCGACAACCGGCTCATCGGCGAGGCCCCCGAGATGGTGCGAAATCTGATGGAGATTCGCGGCATCGGCATCATCGACATCGCCACCATGTTCGGCATCGGCTCGGTGATGCGCTCGAAATCCATCGACATGATCGTGCACCTGGAGCACTGGGTGAAGGGCAAGGAATACGACCGGGTGGGGCTGGACGACAAGACCCATGAAATTCTCGGCGTGCAGATTCCCTGGCTGCTGCTGCCCATCCGGCCCGGCCGCAACGTGGCGGTGGTGCTGGAGGTGGCGGCCCGCAACCTCATGCTCAAGCAGCAGGGCTACAGCGCCGCCAAGGAGCTGGAGAAGCGCATGATGGCGCGCATGGACAAGGCCGCGCGGGACGCGGGCGACGAACAGAAATAAACGCGTGAAAATACACGAGGGAGGCATATCAACATGTATTATGTAGGCATCGACGTGGGCGGCACCAATCTGAAGGCGGGCGTGGTGGACGAACAGGGCAAGATCATCAGCAAAGTGGACTGCCCCACTCAGGTGGAGCGCGGCCATGAGGCCGTGGTGGAGAACATGGCGCATCTGGCGCTGAAGGCCATCGAGAAGGCCGGCGTGTCCATGGACGAGGTCAAGTCCATCGGCATCGGCATTCCCGGCGTGCTGGATCCCCGCACCGGCCGCGTGCCCTTCTGCACCAACCTGGGCTGGCACGACGTGCCCGTCATCCAGCTGATGCAGAAGGTCATCGACAAGCCCGTCTACGTGGACAACGACGCCACCGTGGCCACCCTGGCCGAGAACGTGGCGGGCGTCAGCGCCGGCGCGAAGAGCAGTGTGTTCCTCACCCTGGGCACCGGCGTGGGCGGCGGCGTGGTCATCGACGGCAAGGTTTATTCCGGCGCTCACGGCGTGGGCAGCGAGCTGGGCCACATGATCACCGTGGCCGGCGGCGAGCAGTGCACCTGCGGCAACCGCGGCTGCTGGGAGCGCTACGCCAGCGCCACCGCGCTGATCCGCATGGGCACCGAGGCCGCGAAGAAGCACCCCGAATCCGTGCTGAACGAGGCGAAGAACATCTCCGCCAAGACGGTCATCGACGCGGCCAAGGCCGGCGACAAGGCCGCGCTGGAGGTGTTCGACGAGTACACCGAGCATCTGGCCGTGGGCCTGGTGAACATCATCAACTTCATCGACCCGGAGGTCATCGCCATCGGCGGCGGCGTGTCCGCGGCGGGCGAGTTCCTGGTGAAGCCGGTGCGCGAGAAGCTGGCCAAGAAGATCTTCTACAAGACCATGCCCTACGCCCGCGTGGAGCTGGCCACCCTGGGCAACGACGCCGGCATCATCGGCGCCGCCATGCTGGGGAAATAAGAGCCGCCGCAATAAGCGCGTGAAAGCGCCCGTCCGGTTTCATCGCCGGACGGGCGCTTTGCGTTCAATCTGTCTATGGACGAGGCACCTTCCCCTCGATCACGTCCCGCAGCGTGACGCCGTCCAGATACGCCTCCACCACCGCCTGCAGCCCCTCCCACAGGGGCAGGGTGAGGCAGAAGTCGCGGCGAGCGCACTGGTTGGGCTGCTGATCCAGACAGGCCACCGGGCTGAGCGGGCCCTCCACCGCCCGGAGGATCGCCCCCACGGTGTAGTTCTCCGGCGGCTCGGCCAGCTTGTAGCCCCCCTGATGGCCCCGGCTGGCCCGCAGCATGCCCGCCTGAGTCAGCTGGAGCACGATCTGCTCCAGGTATTTCTTGGAAATATTCTGCCGCTGGGCGATGTCCTTCAGCGCCACGTACCCCTCCGCCTGGTTCTGGGCGGTGTCGATCATCATGCGCAGCGCGTAGCGGCCCTTTGTGGAAATCTTCATCTCATCATCTCCCCCCGGGTAGTCAGCGCTTCTCCGGAAACAGCGGATAGCAGGTGAAGCGCTCCTCGTCTATTTCAAAATAGGGCATCAGCCTGTGAGGCGCGCAGCCCTCGATGTCGAAGCGCAGCGGGTTCTCCATGGGGCGAAGCCGCCTGATATACTCCGCCGGGTCGATGTCCAGCGTGACGCCGCCGGGCGCGAAGGGATTGTCTTCCTCCCCCGTCACGGCCATGAGCAGCGGGCCGTATTCCAGCGCCCACCGGCTGTAGGCCACCGGCGGCTCGGCCCGCGTGTCCCGCTTCTCCTCCGCTCCGGTGTAGCGGGTCTGCCGCCAGGCGAAGGGCAGGCGGAAGGACAACACGGTCTCCCCCGTCCACTCGCGGTCGATGGCCAGATAGCTCCCCGGCGCGCCGCGATAGGTCTCGCCGCCGACGGACACAGTCACATCGCCCGCCGTCCAGCCGGGCATGCGCAGCTTCAGCGCGAAGGCTTGCGGCGCGTCCGTGGCTATGGTCAGCCTCACCGCGCCGTCATAGGGCATGTCGGTGTCCATGGTCACCCGCACCTCGCCCGCCCCGCGCCGCCAGGTGAAGCGGGACGCGGCGTACATGTCCACATAGAGCGCGTCCGGAGCCACGCTGTACAGGAATTCCGGCAGCATGCCGAACAGCCGCGTGCCCACGCCGCAGCAGCAGTGAACCAGCCCTCCCCGCTGCTTGTGGCCGTCGATCCAGGCGTGATATCGGATGCCCGTCTCTCCCTGCTGGTTGGCGATGGCCACGTTGTAGAGGGATTTTTCCATTTCGGCCACGTATTTTTCCTCGTCCGGATACAGCCGGTGCAGCCGCTGATTCAGGAAAATCCAGAAGGAGGAGCAGCACAGCTCGTTGTAAGCCCGTCTGGGCTCCAGCCAGTTGCAGCCCGGATAGGAATCCTGATACTCGCACAGCACGATGCCGCCGCCCACATGCTGCCAGTCCCGGCGATACATCTCGTAGGCCTCCATCACGGCCCGCAGGTAGTAGTGCTTGCCGGTGGCGCGGTACAAATCCAGATAGCCTTCCAGCGCCTCCAGCTCGGTGCCGTGGGGATGGGGCTCGTAGCCCGGCTGACGGCGGGTGCCCACCGCGTTCTGCTCCCGCATGATGAACTGGCCCAGCCGCCAGTCTTCCTCGTAATATTTGACGGTGTTTTCGATGTCCTCCCATTTGCCCAGCGGCGTGTTGAACACGAAGGGGCTGCACACCACGCCCTGAAAGGCCAGCGTGAGATAGCGGATGATGGGCAGGTCGTCGCAGGTGTTGAACCAGTCCTGCCAGCGGCGCAGCATACCGGCGGCTTCCTCGTTGCCGCCCAGCGCCGCCGCCCACAGGCCGTAGGTCAGCCAGATGCGCACGTAATGCGGGTATTCCAGCGTGCCGAACTGCTCCTCCGGCACAGCCATGAGATAGCCGTCCGGCAGGCTGCACGCCCTGATCTCCGACACGATGGTGTCCACCAGCTTCCTCATGGCGGCGTTGTCCTCCCAGCGGAGCACGTTGCCCGCCCCCATCAGCAGCAGGCCCGCCGTCTGGCCCTTGATGTTGTCCTCGAAGTGGCCCCGATAGGGCTGGCCGGGGGCGTTCTTCCCGGCGCGGCGGCGAAACCAGTACAGCGCGGCGTCCACGCTGATCTTCTTCAGAAATTCCACATTGCGGTGAAACACCCGCTCGAACAGGCCGCCGGTGAGCTCAACGCCGTAGAGCGGCGTGAAGATCCTGTCCGGAATCCTGTTCTTCCCGTTGTTGTCCAGCCATTGCACAGGCAGTCTGCTCATTGTCCCATTCCTCCCGCCGGGTAAATTGATAAGCCGATATTGGTCTATTCGACGCCGGCGTTTCAATTCCTTCCAAAAAGGTGGACTTTCCCGCAACTATTTTTCTCCGCGAAGCATTTGCCTTTCGGGGCAAGATAGTGTATAATATAATCTAATTATGCCGGCCCGGCGACAGGGAGGGATCAGATATGGATTACGAAGCCGAACTCATGCGCGAAAAGGAGTACACCGCCCGCGTACAGCAGATTCTGTGCGCCGTGATTGAGAGCGCCCGCAGCCACGCGGATTTCAAGAGCGAGACAATCCACATGATCCTCGCCGACGCCTGGGACGAGCTGCGCATGAAGCCCACCGCCCTGTCCCCCCGGGAGCTGGAGCAGCTGGACATCGAGGTGAGCCGCTTCGCCGCCCAGCGGGAGTTCCTGGAGCGGCGCATGGCCCAGTATGAAAAGATGGTAAAAAGCCCCTTCTTCGCCCGCATCGACTTTTTTGAAAAGGGTGAGGCGGGGCCGGAAAAGATCGTCATCGGGCTGTACAGCCTGCGGGATCCGGCCACGAACGGCCTGCTGGTACATGACTGGCGGGCGCCCATCTGTGCGCTGTATTACGACGCCATGCCCGGCCCGGCTTCCTTTGAAAGCCCCTCCGGCCCCATCGAGGGCGAGCTGCTCCTGAAGCGCCAGTACGCCATGGAGAACGGGCACCTGAAATACTTTGTCAACACCGACTACAACATCGACGACAGCATGCTGCTGGACATCCTCTCCGACGCCACCAGCCTGCACATGCGGCAGATCGTGTCCACCATCCAGTCCGAGCAGAACCAGGCCATCCGCTACGAGCAGGCAAAGGTGCTCTCCGTCACCGGCGGCGCGGGCTCCGGCAAGACCAGCGTGGCCATGCACCGGGCGGCCTACCTGCTCTACCGGCATCGCGACAGCCTGGACGCCAAGCACATCTGCGTGCTCTCGCCCACCAACGCGTTCATCGAATACGTGTCCACCGTGCTGCCCGACCTGGGCGAGGAAAACACCCGGGCCATGACGCTGAGCAAGGTCATATCGGGCATATTGGGCCGCAAGGTGGAATCGCCCCTCAGGCAGTACGACGCGCTTCTGGACCCGCTGGGCGACCTGCGCCGCCAGAGCGTGGCCTGGAAGGCCGGCGGCCGGCTCATCAGCCTGCTGGACACCGCCGCCGACCGCTTCCGCGACCGCGGGCCCGTGTTCTCGGACGTGTATCTGGGCAAGCGGCTGCTGTTCTCCAAGGCGGAGCTCACCCGCATGTACCAGACCGAGCTGTCCATCCTCACCCCCGCCCAGCGGGTGAACCGCATCCGCGTGCGGCTTGATTTGAAGCTGGAGGACATTGAAAAATCCCTCTACGGCGCTTACGAGAAGCAGCTGATCGACTCCTACAAGAACAAAGACCTGGAATTCGCCACGCGCATGGCGGTGGCCCAGCGGCTGCATCCCGTGCGCGCGCAGCTCAAGAAAATGCTCACCATCAACCCCGCCGCGCTGTACGCCGACGCCCTGAGAACCGCCCCCAAGGCCCTGCGGGACGCCGCCCGGGAAAACGCCCAGGCCGGGCTCATCTGGCAGGAGGACGCCCCGGGCATCGCCTATCTGGCGCTGCGGCTGGGCTGCGCCAAGCCCGACACGGACATCCTCACCCTGCTGGTGGACGAGGCCCAGGACTACTCGGACATCGCCCTGCGGCTGCTGGCGCTGTATTTCCCCAAGGCCAGCATGACGCTGCTGGGCGACCCGAACCAGCGCACCCTGCCCGGCCTTCCGGACTGCCGCCCCGAGGACTGGGGCGCGCTGCTGGGCCAGCCGGACGCGCCGCACCTCACCCTCACCCGGGGCTATCGCTCCACTCAGGAGATCGCCGCCTACTGTGCCGCGTTCCTGCCCGAGGACGCCGCTGTGCCCCAGAGCGTAGGCAGAAGCGGAGATCAGCCCATTGAGGAACGCTTCGAGATCGACCGCCTGCGCTCGCGGCTGAACAGCTGGCTATCCGGCGGCGTGAAGCGCGCCGCGGTCATCTGCCGAACGCAGAAGGAGGCCGAGGCGCTGGCGAATCAGATCAAGGGCTCGTTCCTGCTCACCGGCGATGAAAACGAGCTGGAGGACGCGGGCGTCACCGTGGCCTGCCTGAACCTGGTGAAAGGGCTGGAGTTCGACGCAGTGGCGGTGGTGTGGCCCATGAAGGCGGAGCGCACGCCGGACGAAGGCCGCCGCCTCTACACCGCCTGCACCCGCGCCCTTCACAAGCTGGCGGTGTATGACTGCTCGGAGGAGGAAGACGCATGATCTTCCTTGACACATCCTTCCTGAAAAGCGATGAAATCACCCTCGCGCTGAACCACACGGCCCCCGACGACCCCGCCCGGGGCTGGGTGCCCGCGTATCATTTCTACATTTGCGACAGTGCGGGGCAGAAGATGGGCCAGTGCGACCTGCGGGTGGGCTACAACGACAAGCTCTACTTCGGCGGGCACATCGGCTATCGGGTGGAGGAACCCTATCGGGGGCATCACTACGCGGAAAAAGCCTGCCGCCTGCTGTTTGAGCTGGCGAAAAGGCACGACATGCCGTATGTCATCATCACCTGCAACCCGGACAACCTCCCCTCCCGCCGCACCTGCGAGCGGCTGGGTGGCGAGCTGATCGAAATCGCCGAGCTGCCCGAAGATAACGACATGCGCAGGGACGGCGAGACGCGCAAGTGCATTTTCAGATTTCCCCTGTGACGCCCTCGCTCCCCTGAAAGGGGAGCCATTTCACCTGATTGGAGCGTTTTATGAACGATCTTTTCTTCGACATCGCCGTCATCGGCGGCGGGGCCTCGGGCCTCATGGCCGCGCTGGCGGCGCACGACAAGAACCCCGCGCTGAAAATCGGCGTGCTGGAACGGCTGCCCCGGGTGGGCAAAAAGCTCATGGCCACGGGCAACGGCCGCTGCAACCTCACCAACGTGAACGCCTCCGCCGCCGATTACCATGGCGACATAGCCTTCATGGAGAGCGCCATGCGCCGCTTCCCGCCCCGGGTTGTGATGGAGCGGTTTCAGACCTACGGCGTGTACCCGACCGTGGAGGACGACGGCCGGGTGTATCCCCTGAGCGGACAGGCTTCCTCCGTGCTGGACGCGCTGCGGCTGTCGCTTGCGGAGCGCGGCGTGGCGGAAATCTGCGAATTCGAGGCGGCGTCGCTGGAAAGGGCCGGGAAGGACTGGCGCGTCAGGGCGAAGGACGGCCGGGAGGCGCTGGCGAAGCGCGTGATCGTGGCCGTCGGCGGCATGACCGCCCCCAGCCTGGGGGGCAGCGCATCGGGCTATCGGCTGCTGGAGGCGCTGGGGCATAAGGTCACGCCCCGCCTGCCCGCGCTGGTGCAATTAAAGACCGATCCCGCCGCTGTGCGCCCCCTCAAGGGCATCCGATACGACGGGCAGATCGACATGCTGGTGGACGGCCGCCTCATACGCAGCGAGACGGGCGAGGTGCTCTTCACTGAATACGGCCTCAGCGGTATCGCGGTGATGCAGCTCTCCCGCGTCGCCAGCGCCGCGCTGGCCCGGCGGGATAAGCCGGAGGTGACCGCCCGGCTGCACATCCTGCCCCTGTCGGAGGCGGAGACCGTCGCGCTGCTGACAGAGCGCCGATCTCAGCTTCCCGCCCGCCCGCTGGAGAACTTCCTCACCGGCCTGGTGAACAAGCGCCTGGGCCAGACGCTCATAAAGCTGGCCTGCCCCCTGCCCCTTTCGACCCCCGCCTCCGCGCTGACGGACGGGCATCTGTCCGCCCTGGCCGCGCTGCTGGCCGGATGGACGCTGCCCATCATCGGCACCCAGGGCTTCGAACAGGCTCAGGTGACCGCCGGCGGCGTCAAAACCGCCGATTTCAACCCGGACACCATGGCCTCCCGCCTGGCCCCCGGCGTCTACGTCACCGGCGAGCTTTACGACATCGACGGCGACTGCGGCGGCTTCAACCTGCAGTGGGCGTGGGCGTCCGGCCTGGCCGCCGGCGAAGCGGCAGCCAGGCCGGAGGCCAATGGGGAATGGGGAATGGGGAATTCCAGTTTGATTGACAACGCGGCTGAGGCCGCGTACCTCATCCGACGCTGCGCGCCACCTTCCCCATAGGGGAAGGCTTTGAGCCGTAGCGAAGCAATAGAAAGAGCCTTCCTCTCTGGGGAAGGTGGCAGCCCGAATGGTTGACAGATGAGGTCTCCCGGCCGCAGCCGGTCATTCCCCATTCCCCATTCCCAATTCCCCATTGAAAAAACCGGAGGTTTTTTACAGATGATTCGCCTCAACAATATCAAGGTTCCCCTGGATTACGATGAAAAGACGCTCCTTCGGCTGGCGGAGACGAAGCTGAACGCCCGGGGGCAGGTGCTTACCACGCGGGTGGCGAAGAAGTCGGTGGACGCCCGGGACAAGGGCGACGTCCACTTCGTCATGGCGCTGGACGTGATTCTGCGGGGCGACGAGCAGAAGATTCTCTCCCGGCTGCCCCGGGGCGTGCAGGCCACTTTGGCGAAACCAGAGCCGAAGGCGCGATCCTTATCCGGCGCCCGGTTTGAGCGGCGACCGCTGGTGGTGGGCCTCGGTCCCGCCGGGCTTTTCGCGGCGTACACGCTGGCGCTGAGCGACGCAAAGCCCATCGTCATCGAGCGGGGGCAGGACGTGGCCCGGCGGGCGGCGGCGGTGGAATCCTTCTGGGCAGGCGGCGCGTTCAACCCGCGCTCTAACGTGCAGTTCGGCGAGGGCGGCGCGGGGGCGTTCTCCGACGGCAAGCTCACCACCGGCATCAGCGATCCCCGCTGCGCCCAGGCGCTGCGCGTGCTGTATGAGTGCGGCGCGCCGGAGGAGATCCTCTACCTGGCCAAGCCCCACATCGGCACCGACAGATTGCCCGGCGTGGTCAAAACGCTGCGGGAGAAGATCGTCGCCCTGGGCGGCGAGGCGCGATTCGAGACGCGGCTCATTGGGCTGGAGATCGAGGACGGGCGCGTGGCGGCGGCGCTGCTGGAAAAGGCGGACGGCACGCAGGAGACCCTGCCCACCGACAGCGTGGTGCTGGCCATCGGCCACAGCGCCCGGGACACCTTCGAGATGCTCCACAGCCTGGGCGTGACCATGATCCGCAAGCCCTTCTCCATCGGCGCGCGCATCGAGCACAGCCAGAAGATGATCGACCGCAGTCAGTACGGCCCGGCGGCGGCGCACCCGGCCCTGGGCGCGGCGGACTACAAGCTGAGCGTGCGCCTGCCCAACGGCCGTTCGGCCTACACCTTCTGCATGTGCCCCGGCGGCAGCGTGGTGGCCGCGGCCAGCGAGGTGGGCGGCGTGGTCACAAACGGCATGTCCGTCTTCGCCCGGGATGGGGAAAACGCCAACAGCGCGCTGCTGGTGGGCGTGGAGCCGGAGGATTTCGGCGGCGACGATCCGCTGGCCGGCGTGCGCTTCCAGCGGCGCTGGGAGCAGGCCGCCTTCCAGCTGGGCGGCGGCGATTACAGGGCACCGGCTCAGCTTGTGGACGATTTTTTGAAGGGCGTGAAGTCCGCCGGCTGCGGCGACGTGCGGCCCACCTACCGCCCCGGCGTCACCTATACCGACCTTTCAGCATGCCTGCCCGGCTTCGTGACGGAGACCATGCGACTGGCGCTTCAGAGGATGGACCGGCAGCTCAGCGGCTTCGCCTCGCCCGGCGCGCTGCTCACCGGCGTGGAGACCCGCTCCTCCTCTCCTCTGCGCATCCAGCGGGGCGAGGACTGCCAGAGCGTCAGCCTGACGGGCCTCTATCCCTGCGGCGAAGGCGCGGGCTACGCCGGCGGCATCCTCTCCGCCGCGGTGGACGGCATGCGCGTGGCCGAGGCGCTACTCAGCGCCCACGGCGGCGCGGCCCGCGAATGAAAACACAAATCCGACAACTCATCAGGCCCTTTCGCGTCGCGGCGAAGGGGCTTTTTTTCTTTTCCTTATTCAGCGTTTTTTCCCTTTCCCTCCGTCTAATAGGGTGAAAGGGGTTGGTACAGTGCCTCAGGGAAGTCAATCGGACAGCCGATCCCGGCTGGATCGGCTCATGGAGCAGTACGGCAGCGGCCTTTTGAGAATGAGCGCCCTCTATTTGAAGGACGCGGACCTGGCGCAGGACGCTGTGCAGGAGACATTCATCAAGGCATACCGGCATCTGAACGATTATCGCGGGGAGAGCTCGGAGAAAACCTGGCTGACGAGCATCTGCTTGAATACCTGCCGGGACATGCTGAGGACCGCCTGGTTTCGCCATCATAGCCGGATCGACGTGGATTCGCTGCCCGAAAGACCCGCCGATTTTTCCTTCCCGGACGACACCGTGCTGACCGAGGTCACGCGCCTGCCCGCCAAATACCGGGAGATCATCCTGCTCCGGTATTACGAGGGGCTCAAGCTGAAGGAGGTCGCCGGCGCGCTGCGGCTCTCCGAGGGCAAGGTCCGGTCACGGCTGAACAAGGCCAACGATCTTTTGCGGGACAGGCTGAAGGAGTGGTATTACGATGAAGAATCATGATTTTCAGGAGCTCGTTGACCAGAACCTTTCCGGGCTCGTGTGGGACGAGCGGAAGCGCCAGCAGGTGCTTCTCGCCGTCAGTGAGGAGGAAAGACCTGTGAGAAAGATTTCCTTGACATTCGTGCTGGTTGCGGCGATTCTCTGCCTGACTGTCAGCGCCCTGGCGGCGGGGCTGGTGTTCTCGCCCAGGGTGGACGCGGAAAAGCTGGCCGACGAGGTGCTCCATAGCGAATACGGCATTGCCCCCGAGATGATGACCTTCTTCAACCGCACCAGCGCCCAGGAGGACGGCGCCATCGTGGTGCGCTACGAGGGCCGGTACGCCTTCTCCTTCGTGCTGGGCCGCTACACCGTGACCGTGAAGGGCAGCCAGGCGGACGCCGTCTGGAGCTGGGATGGAACCGACACGAGCAAGGGCTTCGACGGCGCGGCCTGGGGCGCGGAGCAGCTGGCAACGATGTGCCGCGAAAATCAGAACGGCCTGGGGCTGTCCAGTTACGCCAACCTGGCCAAGCGGATCGCCTGGGAGCACAACGTGGTCATCGCCGATCCCGTTCCCTTCAACGAGGCCGAGTACAAGGCGCTGGCGGAAAAGGAAGCCCGCGAGGCGGAAATCGCGAAGGCCGCCGCGACGCTCTCCGAGGAGGAAATGGAGGCCATCGCCCGGGAGGCCGTGGCCCTGCGCTACGCCTTCGACGAGGAGGCCGTCAAGTGCATGCTGGAGTGGGAGGAAAACCGCCGCTATCTGATCTATGGCGACGACGAGGCGCCCTGCTGCGGCTTTTACTTCTCCCTTGGCTACAAGGAGGACGGCTATGAAGGCCCCGCCGGCCGCGGCATCTACCATGTGCTGGTCAATGTGGAAAACGGCACGGTGGAAGGCATCGTCTACGACTCCGATCTGGGCGGCGAAGGCTGAGCCGCCAAAACAAAACGCGGGCCGTCATCCAGCGCGGATGGCGGCCCTTTTGCGTGTCTGTATTGATCTTACGCCCACTTTTCGATGCGCTTCACGGCGTATTCGGCGGTTTCCCGGTCGGCGATGCCGGAGATGGAGGAGAACCACACGCCCTCGGGGCGCAGGGTTTCGAACACCTCGTCCAGCTCCTTCACGTCGCACATGAGCTGGATGGCCTTGCCCGCCTTCTGAATCTTCTGATACACCTGAACCCAGCGGTGATAGCCCTCGTTGCCCGCGCCGCACACCCACTGCACCGCGTCCAGATCGGGGATCGACAGGATGGAATCCAGATGCCGCAGGGCCCCCGGGCCGTCCAGGTGGTAGATGGAGCGCTCATAGAAGGCGCATTCCTGACTGATGCCGGGCAGGAACACCTCGTCGTACATTTCCTTGCTGATCATGCAGGAGAAGTCGTTGGAGGGGATGTAGAAGGTGCCGTCGTGGATGACGGGCGTCCAGCTGGTGGAGGGCATGCCGGCGGCGTGGATCATCTGATAGAACACGCCGTAGGCCGCGAAGAATTCCGCCGAAGAACGCACCAGCGCCTTCTTCACCCAGTCCCGATCCTCCAGCATGTCCATGGCCAGGTTTTGCGGGTCCCGCAGAGCGGCCAGGTGATCGCCGCCGGGGTGGAAGTCCGTGAGGCCCACGATGTACTTTCCCCGCCCCCGTTCAAGGAGCTTTTGCGTGAATGCCACCATCTTTTTGAACAGGGGGTGGTTCATGTCCAGCCGGGTCTTGTCGTAGTCCTCCTCCCAGTCCTGGCTGGCGGGGCGGCTCCAGGTGGTGGTCTGGCCGTACTCGTAGCCGCAGCCGCACCAGGCCGAGAAGATCTCCGGCCCCAGGTTGGGCCAGGCGATGGGCAGCGAATCATAGAGGAAATCGGTGTTTTCAATCGAAATCTCCATGTCCTCCACCCGGGCGTCTATGTCCAGCCATTTCTCCTCCAGGCTGGCGTAATGCCGATCCGGATGGGGCCTGTGTGGCCCTTCCTTGGGCAGGCAGATGCTCACCGGCGGCCGGTCCACGATCTCCCGCATCCAGAAGGCCTCGAAGCGCTGGAGGGTTTTATCGTAATCGGGCTTATACAGAAATTCCATCAATCATGCCTCCCCTTCGTCGCCCTGGCGACGCCTCCATTGTAGCAGAATTTGCGCGGATTGAAAAGGGGAAAGCGTCTTTTCTTCTTGACTTTCGCGCCGGGTTCTGCTACGCTTTATTCAGTGAAAATATGGTTTACAAGCGAGAGGAGGAATCCCTTTGAGCTATCAGCTTTCCTACGACGAGGACAGCCGCCTGATCATCTCCGGCCTGGAGTGCGACTGCCCCTGCGAGCACAACCAGCCCCAGCAGGACATCTACGTGGGCAACGGCATCCTGAACAACATCGCCCGCTACATTGAGCGCCGGAAGCTGGGCACCCACTGCGTGCTGGTGGCGGACAACATCACCTGGGAGGTGGCCGGCCGGCGCACCCGCGATCTGCTGGAGGCGGGCGGCATCAAGGTGGTGCCCTGCGTCATCAAGCGAGACGGCCCCATGGAGCCGGACGAGCGCGCCGTGGGCGAGGTGTTCCTGGCGCTGCAGCCGGACACGGAGTTCCTGGTGTCCGTGGGCTCCGGCTCCATCACCGACACCACCCGGGTGAACGCCAAGCGGTGCGGCCTGCCCATGGTGTGCGTGGGCACAGCCCCCTCCATGGACGGCTACACCTCCGTGGTCTGCCCGCTGACCTATCGCGGCCTCAAGATTCACCGCCCCGGCAACTGCCCGGACATCATCCTCTGCGACATCGACGTGCTCAAGACCGCGCCGCTGGAAATGGTGTGCTCCGGCGTGGGCGACGTGCTGGGCAAGTACATCGCCAAGGCGGACTGGATCATCGGCCACATCATCAACGACGAGGACTACTGCCCCACCTGCGGCCAGATCGTCACCGACGCGGTGAACAAGCTGGTGGACAACGTGGACGAAATCCGCTCCAAATCCGACAAGGGCATCCGCATCCTCATCGAGGCGCTGCTGCTCTCCGGCATGACCATCATGATCATCGGCCACACCCGGGCCGTGGCCTCCGTGGAGCACAACATCGCCCACTACTGGGAGATGATGCAGATGGCCCGGGGCAAGAAGCCCCCGCAGCACGGCGCGTCCGTGGGCGTGACCACACTGATGGTGTGGCCCATCTTCCTGCGCTTCATGAACGAGGATCTGTCCAGGCTCGATCTGGAAAAGATCAAGGCCGGCCGGATCAGCCGGGAGGATCGCGTGAAGTGGATGCGCTACGCCTACGGCGAGGAAGGCGGCAACACCATCATGAGCGAGAACGAGGGCGACTTCCTCACCTGGGAGGAGCAGGAGCGCCGCATCCGCCGGGCGCAGGAGCGCTTTGAGGAGATCAAAGCCTGCATCGCGGACATGCCGCCCTTCGAGACAATCTACGGCGCCATGGAGCGGCTGGGCGCGCAGATGAAGCCCGCCGACTGCGGTGTAGATCAGGAGCTGGTGAACCTGTCCATGCACTGCGCCAAGGACTACCGCACCCGCTACACCCTGTTCAAGACCCTGGACGAGTGCGGCCTGCTGGATGAATACTTAAAGGACTACCCCTTCGAGTGGAAGCCCTGACACACAGGGCGGGCGGCTCCGATCGTGAAGCCGCCCGCCTGTTTTTTATCTTTCTGTCAGTCCGCGTACAGCGCCCGGGTGCCGGGCTCGTATTCCAGGTTCCACCACACATACTCGGAGGTGGCCGTGCCCTCGCTCACCTCGGCCCAGCTCAGCGCCGCGTAGCCGGTGAAGGTCTCAAAATCCGGGCTCATGAGCACCAGTGCCATCACGTCGTCGCTCTTGGGCTCGCTGATGGGAATGGCCAGGAGATACTGATTGCTCAGCGCCTCCCAGTAGCACACCGCCACGTCCCGCTGAACGGTCTCCTCGCTCAGGGCGGGCAGGTAATCCTTCACGAACTTCAAAAACGCCTCGTCGTTGGCCTCCGGCAGGGCGTAGGCAAAGGCCAGCTTTTCCAGCGCCTGCTGATTCTGCCCCTGGGCCAGCAGCACCAGCGCGTCCTTGGCCCGCAGGAAATACTGATCGGAGGGGATGTTCTCCGCCAGAGCCAGGGGCATGAGCGCCAGCGTCAGGCACAGCGCCAGCGCGCAGCATTTTCTGAACATAACAGACCGCCTCCGTCATTTCATCTTTTTTCGTCCTTTTTGACGCGCGCCGCCTTCCTTTTGTTGCGCCCGGTGGCAAATTTTCCCGTTTTTTGCGGGGCCGGGCGCATTTTCCGCCCCTCCCGGTTGGGAAATTACACGGCTTTTCTTGAAATGCTTCACATTTTGCGTTATACTATAGACAAACTGGCTGGGAGGTTCCCCATGGGCATACAGGCTTTATTGACCAATCCGATCGAATATCTGCGCGACATCCTCATCACGCTGCCCGCCATTCTGCCGGCGCTCATCCTGCACGAGTGCGCCCACGGCTGGGTGGCCTATAAGCTGGGCGACCCCACCGCGAAGATGATGGGCCGCCTGACGCTGGACCCGCGCAAGCACCTGGACCCCATCGGCACCCTCAGCATGGTGCTGATCGGGCTGGGCTGGGCCAAGCCCGTGCCCATCAACCCCCGCTACTTCAAGCATCCCCGGCGGGACGATTTCCTCGTGTCCATCGCCGGCATCACGGCGAATCTCATCATGTTCCTCCTGGGCATCCTGGTGTACATGCTGCTGCGGGTGGCCGCGTATCACGGCATGGATCAGTCCGCCGGCGTGTGGGACGTGCTGTATGAGATCATCATCCGGTTCTTCTATATCAACCTGGGCCTGGCCGTGTTCAACCTGATTCCCATTCCCCCGCTGGACGGCTATCACGTGCTGAACGATCTGATCCTGCGCCGCCCGCTGTTCGCGTCGGCCCAGGCCGCCCAGATCGGCCGGATGGTCATGTACGCGCTGCTGCTGACCGGCGTGCTGGGCGAGGCGCTGTCCAAGGTGGAGAGCTGGATCGTGAACGGCGTGCTGGACGGCATCATCGGCCTGTTCCGGCTCGTGGGCCTGATCTGACGGAGGACGAACATGCCATACGTTCATCTCCAAGGCCAAGATCGACATCTGCGACATCTTCGTCTCCGAGATCACGGAGCAGTACCTGGAATACATGGCGGGCGTGGACGAGCTGGACATGGACTCCGCCAGCGAGTTTTTGCAGATGGCGGCCACGCTGGTAGAGATCAAATCCCGGGCGCTGCTGCCCGTGCCGCCCAAGCCGGAGGACCCGGACGCCGAGACCCCCGAGCAGGCGCTCATCCGCCAGCTGACCGAATACAAGGCCTTCAAGGAGACCTGTGAGGATCTGAAGCGGCTGGAGGAAGCTGCAAAGCTCATGCTGAACAAGCTGCCGGAGGAATATCCCCTGCCGCCGCCGGAGTACGAGCTGACCGGGCTCACGCTGGAGGGCCTCACCCGGGCGTTCCTGCGGGTGCTGAGCCGGGCCAGCCGAACCGAGGAAACCCCGCAGCAGCGGGAGATTCGCCGGGACAGCTACACCGTGCAGGGCTGCATGGCGCGCATCCAGTCCCGCCTGCGGAAGGGGGACGTGGCCTTTGAGGACCTATTCGACGACGACCCCTGCCAGGCCGAGATCGTGGGCCTGTTCATGGGCATGCTGGAGCTGTTGAAGCTCAACCGCGTGCGGGTGCGCCAGCGGAGCGTGTTCGGCGAAATCATCCTCTCGCCCGTGAAGCGGGGCGAGGAAGCAAGGGAAGACGAGGCGTCATAATGTTCAAGGGATTTACCAGCCGGACGGACGAATTCTTCATGGCCATCCGGTTCAACAACAACATGCAGTTCTTCCACGAGAACCACGACTGGTACGAGGAGGCCATACGCAATCCCCTCAAGGAGCTGGCCGCCGATCTGGGCCCCGCCGTGGAGCTGCTGGACCCGCGCCTGGAGCGGCGGCCGCAGAAGGTGGTGTCCCGCATCAACCGGGACATCCGCTTTTCAAACGACAAGTCGCCCTATCGCGACTACATGTGGCTGTCCTTCCGGCCGCCCCGCACCGAGCAGAGCGGCACCCTGGGGCTGTATTTCGACATTTCGGCCACCTCCTCGTCCTACGGCATGGGCATCTACAACGAAAACCGCCCGCTGATGAACGGGCTCAGGCGCCTGCTGGCCGCCGACGCCGAACCATTTCTCGCCGCCGCCCGGCCCGCGATGAGGGAATTCACCCTCTTCGGCAGCGCGTTCAAGCGCATGAAGGTGCCGCCCAGCGTGCCGGAGGAGGCGAAGCCCTGGTATCCGCTGCGTGGGTTCTGGATCGAGAAGGACCTCTCCCGGACGGACATTTCCACCCCCGCGCTGGTGGACGAGATCGCCCGGGGCATCGCGCTCATGACGCCCCTCTACCGCTACATTCTGGAAATCGAACCGATCGACGACGCCGACATGCCTTAACCGAACCAATATTTGGGGGATTTTATGCGAAGTGAATGGATGAAACTCAAGAGCGGATCGGACATCTGCGGCGACGCCATGAGGCACGACAGCCGCGATCCGCTGCTCACCGCGGAGACCGCCGAGTGCGTGGGCTACGCCTTCGCCCTGTGGCTGGCGCGCCGCATGGACACCACCGCCGACAAGCTGACCATCGCCGTGGGCCTGGATTCGCGGCTCTCCGGCCCGGCGCTGAAGGCCGGCCTCATCCGGGGCCTCACCGCCGCCGACTGCGACGTGCTGGACTGCGGCCTGTGCGCCACGCCGGCGCTGTTCATGACCACCATCCTGCCCGAGACGAACTGCGACGGCGCGGTGATGATCACCGCCAGCCATCATCCCTGGTATCGCAACGGCTTCGAGCTCATCGCCCGGGACGGCGGCCTGGACGGCGAGGAAATCGCCGAGGTGCTCAGAGCCGCCATGGAGGTCACCATCCCGCAGCGCCTGGTCAAGCCGCTGGATCTGATGTCGCTGTACACCGAGCGCCTGGCGAAGATGGTGCGCGAGCGCCTGGAGGACGACGCCCTCAAGCCGCTGCTGGGGCTCTACGTGGTGGTGGACGCCGGCAACGGCGCGGGCGGCTTCTTCGCCAGGTTCCTGGAGGATCTGGGAGCGGACGTGGAGGGCATCGGCCTGGAG
>CADARO010000033.1:0-3639 GCA_902790345.1 uncultured Eubacteriales bacterium
CGCCGACGAGGGCCAGGTGCTCTTCGAGGGCAAGGACATCGCCAACGTGCCGCCCTACAAGCGCCGCATCAACACCGTGTTCCAGAAGTACGCCCTGTTCACCCATCTGAACGTGTACGACAACATCGCCTTCGGCCTCACCCTCAAGAAGATGCCCAAGGACGAGATCGCCCGCCGCGTGGGCCGTATGCTCAAGCTGGTGAAGATGGAGGGCTATGAGAAGCGCGCCGTCGACTCCCTCTCCGGCGGGCAGCAGCAGCGCATCGCCATCGCCCGGGCCCTGGTGAACGAGCCGGAGGTGCTCCTGCTGGACGAGCCCCTGGGCGCGCTGGATCTGAAGCTGCGCCGGGAGATGCAGCTGGAGCTGAAGAGCATGCAGCAGCAGCTGGGCATCACCTTCATCTACGTGACCCACGATCAGGAGGAAGCCCTGACCATGTCGGACACGGTGGTGGTCATGAACCACGGCTGCATCCAGCAGATCGGCGACCCCAAGCGCATTTACGACGAGCCGAAGAACGCCTTCGTGGCGGATTTCATCGGCGAGAGCAATATCATTTCCGGCACCATGATAAAGGACGAGCTGTGCGAGATGTTCGGCCAGGAGTTCCCCTGCGTGGACGAGGGCTTTGCCCCCAACGAGCCGGTGGACATCGTGGTGCGGCCGGAGGACGTGATGGTGGTGGGCGAGGACGTGGGCCAGCTCACCGGCGAGGTCACCAGCGTGATCTTCAAGGGCGTGCACTATGAAATGATGATCCGCACCGACGCCTTCACCTGGAAGGTGCATTCCACCACCATGCAGCCTGTGGGCACCCGGGTGGGCCTCACCATCGTGCCCTTCAACATCCACATCATGCACAAGGCGGGAGGGCAGTAAGGTGAAGAGAAACTGGTTTGCCTATCCGTATTCGCTGTGGATGGTGCTTTTCACCATCGCGCCCATGCTGTTCGTGGTGTTCTACGCCCTGACCGATTCCAGCGGCGCGCTGTCCCTGGCCAACATGGCGGCGGTGGGGCAGGAGACCTACTTCCGGATCCTGTGGCGCAGCCTGTATCTGGCGCTCATCTGCACGGTGATCTGCCTGCTGCTGGGGTATCCCGCGGCGTACTTCCTGGCCAGCAAGGATTTCAACAAGAACCAGACCCTGTTCGTGCTGATCCTGCTGCCCATGTGGATGAACTTCCTGCTGCGCACCTACGCCATGATGAGCCTGATGGAGAATCAGGGCATCATCAATACGCTGCTGAAGGCCATGGGCCTGGAGCCGGTGCGCATGATCGGCACGGAGGGCGCGGTGCTGGTGGGCATGGTGTACAACTATCTGCCCTTCATGGTGCTGCCCATCCACACCTCCCTCAAGAAGATGGATCAGCGGGTGATCGAGGCGGCGGAGGACCTGGGCGCCAACCCCGCGCGGGTGTTCCAGCGGGTGACGCTGCCCCTGTCCATGCCCGGAGTCATCTCGGGCATCACCATGGTGTTCATGCCCGCCGTGACCACCTTCGCCATCTCCAGGCTGCTGGGCAGCGGCAACTTCATGATGTTCGGCGATCTGATCGACAAGCAGTTCCTGGAGCTGAACAACTGGCATTTCGGCTCCAGCCTGTCGCTGATCATGATGGTGCTCATCATCATCTCCATCAGCCTGCTCAACAAGGCGGACCCGAAGGGCGAAGGGAGTGGGATGTAAATGAGAAAGACCCTGAGAGGCGTTTACCTGGGCCTCATCCTGTTCTTCCTGTATTCGCCCATCGCGGTGATGATCGTGCTGTCCTTCAACGCCTCCCGCTCCCGGAACAAGTGGGGCGGCTTCACCTTCGACTGGTACGTGCGCCTCACCCAGCGCAGCGACATCCTGCAGGCCCTGTGGGTGACGCTGTCCGTGGCGGTGGTGGCCACCATCCTGGCCACCATCATCGGCACCGGCGCGGCCATCGGCATCCAGGCCATGAAGAAGCGGCCCGCGTCGCTGCTCCTCAAGGTGAGCTATCTGCCCATGACCATGCCGGACATCGTCACCGGCGTGTCGTTGATGCTGATGTTCGTGTTCGTGAACGTGCCTCTGGGCTACTGGACCATGGTCATGGCCCACATCACCTTCGACACGCCCTACGTGCTGTTCGCGGTGCTGCCGAAGCTGAGGCAGACCGACTCGAACCTGTATGAGGCGGCGCTGGACCTGGGCTGCACGCCCATGCAGGCGGTGCGCAAGGTGATCCTGCCGGAGATCATGCCGGGCGTCATCACCGGCGCGCTGCTGTCCTTCACCATGTCGCTGGACGACTTCATCATCAGCTACTTCACGTCCTACACGGACAAGAACCTGTCCATGGTCATCTACTCCGCGGCGCGCAAGGGCATCGAGCCCTCGATCTACGCCCTGTCCACCATCATGTTCCTGGTGGTGCTGGCGCTATTGATCGTCATCAACAAGCGCGGCGCTCTGGAAGAGGTATCCTGACGGGGAGACAATCCCGTTCATCAATAAAAAGACTTGGGAGGGCTTGTGTATCATGAAAAAGACTGTGCTCGTTTCCGTTCTCGCCATCCTGCTCGCGATCAGCATGGTCATGGGCAGCACCTTCGCCCTGGCCGACAGCCAGAAGCAGCGCACGCTGACCGTGTTCAACTGGTTCGACTACATCGACGAGGACGTCATCAAGATGTTCGAGGAAGAGACCGGCATCAAGGTGACCTACACCAACTTCACCACCAACGAGGAAATGTTCGTGAAGCTCGAGAAGAGCGCCGGCGCCTATGACGTGATCTTCCCGTCCGACTACATCATCGAGCGCATGATTAAGGAAGACATGCTCGAGGAGCTGGACATGAGCAAGATCCCCAACGCGGCCAACCTGATCGACTCCTGCTCCTCTCCCGACTACGACCCGGAGAACAAGTACTCCGTGGCCTACATGTGGGGCACCGTGGGCATCCTGTATGATCCCGATCAGGTGGAGGGCGACATCGACAGCTGGAGCGCGCTGTTTGACCCGCAGTACAAGTACGGCGTGTTCATGCTGGACTCCATCCGCGACTCCTTCGGCGTGTGCCTGCGCTATCTGGGCTATTCCCTGAACGACCACTCTGAGGAAGCGCTGGACGCCGTGAAGGACCTGCTCATCCAGCAGAAGAACGACAACATCGTGGCCGGCTACATGGTGGACGAGGTGAAGGACAAGATGGTGTCCGGCGAGGCGGCCATGGCCGTGATGTGGTCCGGCGACGCCATGTACGCCATCGAGGAGAACGAAAACCTGAAGTACGTCATCCCCAAGGAAGGCTCCAACATCTGGATCGACGGCATGTGCGTGCTGAAGAACAGCCAGCACAAGGACGAGGCCATGGAGTTCATCAACTTCCTCTGCCGCCCCGACATCGCCGCCATGAACCAGGAGTACATCTCCTACTGCTCTCCCATCCAGCAGGTGGTGGACGGCTACGATGAGGATCAGCTGGCCCAGCCCGCCCTGAACCCCTCCGAGGAAGACGTGGCCAACTGCGAATTCTTCCACGACATCACCGAGTTCATGGAGCTCTATGACAGCCGCTGGATGGAGATCCGCGCGTAACAGACAAATTGCCCATTGTCGCCCCGCCTGGAAACGGCCGGGGCGATTTCTGTTAAAAAGGGG
>CADARO010000033.1:3646-30358 GCA_902790345.1 uncultured Eubacteriales bacterium
AACATTCCCTGGGTCAGGTATTGCTCGTGACGCTGCGTCATGGGCTAAACTGACGCCGAAAGGAGGCGAAAGCTGTGTCGCGGTATACGACGGGAGAAATGGCGAAGTCCTGCGGGGTCACAGTGCGAACGGTTCAGTATTATGATGCCAGGGGCATACTGATTCCCAGCGAGCTGAGTGAGGGCGGGCGGCGGCTGTATTCGGAAGATGATCTGAAGCGCTTGAAGGTCATCTGCTTTCTGCGGGAGCTTGATCTTCCCATCGACGCCATTTCGCAGATTCTGAAGGAAGAGCATCCGGAAAAGGTGATTTACCTGCTCATTGAACAGCAGGAAAAGGTTCTTTCGGATGAGATCGCCGACAAAGAGGAAAAATTGCAAAAGCTGCGGGAGTTGAAAAGCGGACTGAGAAACCGGGCGGCGTTCTCCCTCGAATCCATCGGCGACATAGCCGTCATTATGGAAAGCAGAAAAAAACTGAAAGGCATGCGCTGGATGATGATCCTGACGGGCATCCCGGTCACGGGATTGCAATGGTTCGCCGTCATTTTCTGGATCGTCAAAGGCATATGGTGGCCGTTCGTCGTCTGGGTCTTGGTGGCTGCCGTTTGGGGCACGCTGGTCAGCCGGTACTACTTCAATCATGTGAAATACATCTGTCCGGAATGTCACGAGGTGTTCCGACCTCTGCTGAAGGAGGCCTTTTGGGCGAATCATACGCCGACCACCCGCAAACTGACTTGCACCGCTTGCGGCCGAAAGGGCTTCTGTGTTGAGATCTGGGGAGGTGACGGGAAATGACGGAATTTGCGAATATCGAGGTGGGGAAAAGCAGCATCCCCTCTCTGGCGATCACGGTCGTTCTGATGATCGCGATTCCCGCTGCCTTTTTCCTCTATTGGCGTGGAAAGCATAAAAGGCAAACGAATCTCAGCTGGCTGATTGCGGGTGTCGTTGGATTTATCGTTTCCGCGCGGGTGCTGGAACTTGGCGTGCATTATTTCTGCATCCTCACGGATAATCCTGTCTCCCGGTTCATCAACGGAAACACGGCCGCCTATGTGCTTTATGGAACCGCGGCGGCCGGCGTTTTCGAGGAGTGCGGAAGGCATATCGTTCTGAAGTACATTATGAAAAAGGACCGTACCCGTGAGAACGCGGTGCTGTATGGCATCGGCCATGGGGGCATAGAGATACTGGCCGTCCTCTTGCCGGCTATGATTACCTATCTTGTTGTCGCGGTACAGTTTTCTCAGGGAGACGTGGGAAAGGCGCTCAGCGCCCTGAAGATCACGGAGGAAACCGCCGTCGCCGCGCTTCCGTCCGTTCAGGCCGCCGCCGCGTTCGATTACGGGTTGATGGCCATGAACGTCGTCGAGCGGCTGCTTGCGATGTTCATGCACATTGGGCTCACGGTCATTGTGTTTTACGGCGTGCTCAGCGCGAGAAAAGGATACCTGCCGCTGGCGATTCTCCTGCATATGCTGGCGGATACGTTTGCCGCGCTGTATCAAAGGGGAGCGGTTCCGCTTTGGACGGTTGAGGCCTGGGGAGCCCTGTGGATCGCCGTCGTTGCTTTCATCGCTGTCAGGTTGTATAATAGAATGTCCTCGATTTGACCTTCCCTGACCAATTGTTAAGAACTTTCCGCCCGCCTTCACATTCGCGTCGCAATGTTCAAGGTCTTTTTACAAGGTTTTTTGCCCAGCCCTATTGACAAAACCCGTCAATGGGGCTATTATATGACCATCGGTTAGCACTCGACCTTTGAGAGTGCTAACAAACCGGAAGGAGGCGGAAAAGATGAAGATGGATGATCGCAAGTTCATGATTCTGCAGGCGATCATAGACGACTACATCATGACCGCTGTTCCGGTGGGTTCCAGAACGATCTCCCGCAAGCAGGGCGTGGGCTTTTCCCCCGCCACCATCCGAAACGAGATGAGCGACCTGGAGGAGCTGGGCTACCTGGCCCAGCCGCACACCTCCGCGGGCCGCATCCCCTCGGCCAAGGCGTACCGGCTGTATGTCGACCGGCTGATGAAGATGGTGGATCTGAGCGCCGAGGAGACGGGCCGCATTCAGGATCACCTGAACAAGCGCACCGCCCAGGTGGAGGAGGTCATCAGACAGGCCGCCCAGGCGCTGTCCGACGTGACCCACTACACCGCCGTGGTGTCCGGGCCCCAAATGGCCGGCGTGTCCATCAAGCGGGTGCAGATGGTGCCCGTCACCGAGACCAGCGCGCTGCTGGTGATCGTGACCGGCGCGGGCCTGGTGCGGGAACGGGTCATCCAGGTGCCCGAGGGGGTTGGGCCGGATCAGCTGTACGGGCTGAGCAAGGTGCTCACCGAGCGGCTCGCCGGCTGTTCGCCCCAGGAGGCCCGGGAGCAGCTCACCAACGTGACCGCCGATCTGGGCGAGCACAGGCAGCTGATGGCCAGCGTGCTTGGGGTGATCGATTCCCAGCTGGGCGGCGACGAGAACGTGCCCCTGGTGGTGGGCGGGCGGTCGAACCTGCTTCATTATCCGGAATACAGCGACGTGGAGAAGGCGCGGTCCTTCCTGGCGGTGCTGGAATCCCGGGAGAAGCTGGCGCCGCTGCTCAAGGGCAGCGATCTGGAATTCACCGTGCGAATCGGACCAGAAATCAACATGCCGGAGTTCTCCGACTGCTCGGTGGTCACCGCCACCTACCACGTCGGCGAGAACACGAGCGGCACCATGGGCATCATCGGGCCCACCCGCATGGACTACGCCAGGGTGGTCTCCGTGATGAACTACATGGGCCGGGCGATCAGCGATCTGCTGAGCGGCGTTAAAGAATAGGGGAGGACGTTATGCCGGACGAAATCAAAAAGGATCAGGCCGCGCCGGAAGAGGAGCAGCCGGAGGTCGCCGCGGAAAGCACCGCGGAAGAAATCCAGCCGGAAACAGACGATGAACTGATCGAGGAAGAGGCGCCCGCCGAACCCGAACAGGCTGAGGCGGAGGACGCCGGGGCGCTGAAGGCCGCGCTGGAAGCGGCCGAAAAGCAGCGCGACGAATACCTCGCCATGGCCCAGCGGGCCCAGGCCGACTATCAGAACTTCAAGCGGCGCAACAGCGCCACCCGCACCGAGGCCTACGACGACGGCGTCCGGGAGACCATCGCGGCCATGCTGCCGGTGATCGACAACCTGGAGCGGGCCATCGCGGCGGCGGAATCGGAGAACGGCGCGCTGGTGAGCGGCGTCCAGATGACCCTCAAGCAGATGCTGGAGGCGCTCACCCGGCTGGGCCTGGAAGAGGTGCCCGCCCTGGGCGAGAAGTTCGACCCGGACATTCACAACGCCGTGATGCGCGCGCCGGAAGGCGAGGGCGAGCCGGGCCAGGTGCTGGAGGTATTCCAGAAGGGCTATCGGGTCAAGGGCCGCATGATCCGCTACGCCATGGTAAAGATCGCGGCTGAAAATTGAAGGATCCGCGCCGCGCGCTTCGTGCGGCGGCTCCCGAAAAGGGCACAGAACCTGTTCACACACTTTAAGAGATATATTAGGAGGAAATCATTATGAGCAAGATTATCGGTATTGACCTTGGCACCACCAATTCCTGCGTCGCCGTTATGGAAGGCGGCGAGCCCGTCGTCATCGCGAACGCCGAAGGCGCCCGCACCACCCCCTCTGTCGTGGCCTTCGCCAAGAACGGCGAGCGCCTGGTGGGCCAGGTGGCCAAGCGCCAGGCCGTGGCCAACCCGGACCGCACCGTCATCTCCATCAAGCGCGAGATGGGCTCCAGCTACAAGGTGCACATTGATGACAAGGATTACACCCCCCAGGAAATCAGCGCCATGATCCTTCAGAAGCTGAAGGCGGACGCCGAGGCCTATCTGGGCGAAACCGTGACCCAGGCGGTCATCACCGTGCCCGCTTACTTCACCGACGCCCAGCGCCAGGCCACCAAGGACGCCGGCCGCATCGCCGGTCTGGAAGTGCTGCGCATCATCAACGAGCCCACCGCGGCCGCGCTGGCCTACGGCCTGGACAAGGGCGACAGCCACAAGATCCTGGTCTACGACCTGGGCGGCGGCACCTTTGATGTGTCCCTGATGGAAGTGGGCGACGGCGTGTTTGAAGTGCTGGCCACCGCGGGCAACAACCGCCTGGGCGGCGACGACTTCGACAACCGCATCATCGACTACATCGCCTCCGAGTTCCAGCGCGAGAACGGCATCGACCTGCGCAAGGACCGCATGGCCATGCAGCGCCTGAAGGAAGCCGCCGAGAAGGCCAAGATCGAGCTGTCCGGCGTCATGACCAGCAACGTGAACCTGCCCTTCATCACCGCCGACGCCACCGGCCCGAAGCACCTGGACGTGACCATCACCCGCGCCAAGTTCGACGAGCTGACCGCTGATCTGGTTGAGAAGACCATTCAGCCCCTGAACCAGGCCCTGAACGACGCCGGCCTCTCGGCCAGCCAGATCGACAAGGTCATCCTGGTGGGCGGCTCCACCCGTATCCCCGCCGTGCAGAACGCGGTGCAGCGCGTCACCGGCAAGGAGCCCTTCAAGGGCATCAACCCGGACGAGTGCGTGGCCATCGGCGCGGCCATTCAGGGCGGCGTGCTGGGCGGCGAGGTCAAGGACGTGGTCCTGCTGGACGTCACCCCGCTGTCTCTGGGCATTGAGACCATGGGCGGCGTGTTCACCCGCCTGATCGACCGCAACACCACCATCCCCACCAGCAAGAGCCAGATCTTCTCCACCGCCGCCGACGGCCAGACCTCCGTTGACGTGCACGTGCTCCAGGGCGAGCGTGAAATGGCCGCCTACAACAAGACCCTGGGCCGCTTCCAGCTGTCCGGCATCGCGCCCGCGCCTCGCGGCGTGCCGCAGATCGAGGTCAAGTTCGACATCGACACCAACGGCATCGTGCACGTGTCCGCCAAGGATCTGGGCACCGGCAACGAGCAGAACATCACCATCACCTCCTCCGGCAACCTGAGCGAGGAAGAGATCAAGAAGGCCATGGACGAGGCCGAGCGCTTCGCCGCCGAGGACAAGGCCCGCAAGGAAGAGGTCGAGACCGTGAACAAGGCCGACAGCCTCATCTACCAGACCGAGAAGACCATGAAGGACATGGACGACGAGCTGGATCCCGCCGACAAGGCGAAGCTGAACGATGAGCTGGAGGCCTTCAAGAAGGTGCGCGAGGGCAACAACGCCGCCGAGATCAAGACGGCCATGGACAAGTTCACCCAGACCACCTACGACATCTTCGGCAAGGTGTACGCGGCCGCGCAGCAGCAGGCCGGCGGTCAGCCCGGCGCGGGCGCCCAGGGCGGCGCCAGCAACGACGGCCACGTGGACGCCGACTACGAAGTGCACGACAACTAATTGGCAATTCGCAATGCGCAATTGGCAATTCGCAATTGGGGACGGCGTCATTCCGCTCCCCAATTGCGAATTGCGAATTTCAAATTGCGCATTGTAAGGGCGAGGTGGAAGGAATTTGGCAGCGAAGCGAGATTATTACGAGGTGCTGGGCGTCTCCAAGACGGCGTCGGCCGACGAGATCAAGAAGGCCTACCGGCAGCTCGCGAAAAAACTGCATCCCGATGTCAATCCGGGCGACAAGGAGGCGGAAGCCAAATTCAAGGAAGTCAACGAGGCCTACGAGGTGCTCAGCGACGACCAGAAGCGCGCCCGGTACGATCAGTTCGGCCATGAGGATCCCACCATGGGCGGCGGCGGTTACGGCGGCTTCGGCGGCTTTGACGCCAGCGGCTTCGGCGGGTTCGGCGATATATTCAGCGAGTTCTTCGGCGGCGGCGCGGGGGGCGGCGCGCGGCAGCGGGGCCCCGTTCAGGGCAACGACCTGCGCTACGACCTGACCCTCACCTTCGAGGAAGCCGCCAAGGGCTGCTCCAAGGACATGAACGTGGTGCGCGACGAGAAGTGCCCCACCTGCGGCGGCTCCGGCGCCAAGCCGGGCACCAGCCCGGTCACCTGCCCCAACTGTCACGGCAGCGGCCAGGTGGTCATGACCCAGCAGACCATGCTGGGCGCCATGCGGGTGTCCCGGGTGTGCCCCAACTGCCACGGCGAGGGCAAGATCATCAAGGACGCCTGCCCGAAGTGCTCCGGCCGGGGCAAGGTGCGCTCCACCAAGCGCATCACCCTGAAGGTGCCCGCGGGCATCGACAACGGCCAGATCATCACCATGCGCGGCCAGGGCGAGAGCGGCGAGCGGGGCGGCCCGGCGGGCGATCTGCAGGTGTTCATCACCGTGCGGCCGCACAAGTACTTCAAGCGCAAGGACTACGACCTGTACTGCGAGGTGCCCATCAGCTTCACCCAGGCCACCCTGGGCTGCGAGGTGGACGTGCCCACCTTGGATCAGCCGGTGAAGTACACCGTGCCGGAGGGCACCCAGCCGGGCACCGTGTTCCGCATCAAGGGCGCGGGCATCCAGAACCTGCACGGCGCGGGCAAGGGCGACCTGTACGTGACCATGGAGGTGGAGGTGCCCAGAAAGCTGACGGAGAAGCAGAAGGATCTGCTGCGCCAGTTCGACGAGAGCACCACAGGCCGGGAATACGAAAAGAAGAAATCCTTCTTTGAGAAGATGAAGAACGCGTTCAGCTGACGCGCGAGGATGTTTGACAGGGCTTTTCCGATGGAAAGGCCCTGTTTTTGTGCGTCTTTATGGCTTTCCGCCGCTTGAAGGAATCCCATGATTATGCTATACTATATCATGAGAAGGGATGTAATGTAGGAGAAGGCTGGCGTCTCCTGAGCGAGGGCGAGGGTTATTTCAAGGTTGAGCCGCTGCGCTGATTACGGTCAAAGGAGCGATTGAAATGCTGAGGCCCACAGCTAGAGAAGTAAAACCGCTGGAGAACTATAAAATCGAAGTTCTGTTCAACAACGGCGAACGAAAGGTATTTGATGTCAAGCCATATATCAAGGGCTCGTGGTATGGAGAGCTGAATGATCCGGCGTATTTCCGCAGCGTGTTCGCCAATGGATTCACTGTGGAATGGGCCAATGGGCAGGATCTGTGCCCGGATGAGCTGTATCATAACTCGGTTCCCGTGATGACGGAATAAAGACGGACAAGGAGAGAAGAACAATATGGACTGGATAACGCTGACCATTCGCACCACCACCGAAGGCGCGGAGGCGGTTTCGGCGATGCTCATGGATCTGGGCATCATGGGGGCGATGATCGAGGACAAGGCCGACGTGGCCATCAACCAGCGGCCCACGGGCTTCTGGGACATCCTGGGCGACGAGCTGGCCGAGCGCATGGAGGACGACGTGAAGGTCACCTCCTACATCCCCGCCGACGAGCGGGCCCAGGACACCGTGGCCCACGTGCGGGAGGGCCTGGCGCGGCTCAGCCACATGGATCTGGGCTTTGACGCGGGCAAGCTGACCCTGGACGTGGGCAGCATGGACGACGAGGACTGGGCGGAAAACTGGAAGAGCCAGTATAAGCCCTTCCGCCTGGGCGAGACCTTTGTGGTGAAGCCCACCTGGGAGAAATATGAGGCCCAGCCCGGCGACCGGATCATCGAGATCGACCCCGGCATGGCCTTCGGCAGCGGCACCCACGAGACCACCGGCATGTGCGTGGCGCTGCTGGAGGAAAACGTGAAGCGCGGCATGTCCGTCATCGACGTGGGCACCGGCACGGGCATCCTGGCCATCGCCGCGGCGAAGATGGGTGCGGCGTCGGTGCTGGCCACCGACCTGGACCCCATGGCTACCCGGGTGGCGGCGGAGAACGTGGCGCTGAACGGCCTTGGCGAAGTGATCGCCTGCAAAAACGGCGACCTGCTGGACACGGTGGAGGAGCCGGCGGACATCATGGTGGCCAATATCATCGCGGACGTGATCTGCATGATGGCGGCCTCCGCGCGGCGCTACATCCTGCCGGACGGCCTGTTCATCTGCTCCGGCATCGCCCGGGAGCGCAAGGACGAGGTGCTCACGGCGCTGAACGCGGCGGGCTATGTGGATCTGGACATTCGCGAGAAGGGCGAGTGGGCGGCCATCGCGGCCCGCAGCCCCAGGGCGTGAGGAGAAGGCCATGCACCGATTCATTGTGAGGCGCGAGGGCGGCTTTTCGGCGGGGGAGGCGGTTGAGCTGCCCCGGGAGGAGGCCCAGCACGCCGTGAAGGTGCTCCGGCTGCGGCCGGGGGACGAAGTGGAGCTCATCGACGGCGAAGGCCGGGCCTATGCCGCCGAGATCACCCGGGCAGAGCGGGACGGCGCGGCGCTGACCGTGAGGGACGCGCTGCCGGAGCGGGAAGCGCCCGTCATGCTCACGCTGTACATGGGCCTTCCGAAGGCGGAGAAGCTGGAGCTGATCGCCCAGAAGCTGACCGAGCTGGGCGGCGCGCGGCTGACGCCCGTGGTCATGGCCCGGTCGGTGGCCCGGCCGGACAAGAAGGACGCGGAAAAGCGCCGCGAACGGCTGGAGCGCATCGCCCTGGAGGCGGTGAAGCAGTGCGGCCGGGGCCGCCTGCCGGAAATGGCTGTGCCTGTGGGCTGGAGGGATGCCCTGGATAAAATGGCGGCGCACCAGCTGACCCTCATCCCCTGGGAGGAGGCGCGGGGCACGCGCCTGTCTGATGTGCGCGCCCAGTGTCCCGAGGCCCGGGACATCGCGCTGCTCATCGGCCCGGAGGGCGGCATCACCCCGGAGGAGGCCCGCGAGGCCGAGGCGCGGGGCGCGAAGCTGGTGACGCTGGGCCCCCGCATCCTGCGGGCGGAGACGGCGGCCATCGCCTCGGCGGCGGCGGTCATGACGTTGTGGGGCGATTTGTGATCTGACCGGCGAACCATACGTGGGAAGAAGGAAAAGAAAATGTACAAGAGAAAAGCCAGCGGTTGGTCGCAGCATCTGGACTTCATGGCGCTGGACATCCTGTGCCTGGAAATCGCCATGATTTCCGGCGCGCTGCTGCATGTCAGCTGGTCGTTGCTGGCGCACAGCTTTGTGTTCTGGTCGCTGTGCGTGGGCTCGGGCGTCGTTGACCTGATGGTCATGGTGCTCATGGACGCCTACCACAGCGTCATTCGGCGCGACGCCTACCGCGAGCTGCGGGTCGTGCTGAAGCAGACCATGTACGTCACCATAGGCATCATCGTGTTCGTCTTCCTGATGCGGGAGGACGACCTGAACATGATCAACGTGCTGGTGCCCGCCGTGCCCTTCTACACCATGCTGTGCTTCAGCATGCGCGTGCTCTGGAAGGAATACCTGCGCCAGCGCCTGCATCTGAAGAACCACACGGGCATGCTGGTGGTGGCGGAGCCGGATCGGCTGCGGGGCGTGGTCACCGAGTTGGTGAATCACAACTACAACAGCTATCGCTTCGTGGGCGCGGCGCTGCTGGATGACCAGGCGGACATCCCCGCCGTGGAGGCCGGCCTGGCCGACATCATGCAGGGCGACAAGAAGATCGACGCGCTGCGTGTGGTGGCCACGCGGAACACGCTGATCCAGTATCTCATCAACAGCTGGGTGGACGAGGTGTACATCGACATCCCCGCAGGCGACGCCATGCCGGTGGCGCTGATCAACGAGATCATGGGCATGGGCATCACCGTCCACGTGGCGATGAACGAGATGGATCAGATCGAGGCCCGCCACAAGAACGTGGAGTGGGTGTGCGGCCAGGTGACCATCACCACCAGCCTGGGATACGTGACCGGGCGCGACCTGCTGCTGAAGCGGCTGATGGACATCGTGGGCGGGCTGATTGGCAGCGTCATCACGCTGCTTCTCACCATCGTGCTGGGCCCCTTCATCTACGCGGCGTCCCCCGGCCCCATCTTCTTCAAGCAGACCCGCATCGGCGAGAACGGCCGTAAGTTCTCCATCTACAAATTCCGCAGCATGTACATGGACGCCGAAAAGCGCAAGCAGGAGGTGGCCGCCTCTCAGGGCGAGGAAGACCATCTCATGTTCAAGATGGAGCACGACCCCCGCATCATCGGCCAGAAGCAGAAGCCGGACGGCACCTGGGAAAAGGGCATCGGCGGCTGGATTCGGGATCTGTCGCTGGATGAGTTCCCCCAGTTCTTCAACGTGCTGAAGGGCGAGATGTCGCTGGTGGGCACCCGCCCGCCCACGGTGGACGAATGGGAGCGCTACGAGCCCTATCACCGGGGCCGCATGTCCACCAAGCCCGGCATCACCGGCCTGTGGCAGATCAGCGGCCGCAGCAAGATCCGCGACTTCAATCAGGTGGTGCAGCTGGATCGGGAGTACATCGAAAACTGGTCGCTGCTCTTGGACTGCAAGATCCTGCTGCGCACGGTGTGGGTGGTGCTCACCCGCAAGGGCGCGATGTAATAAGATTGAATAAGGAGAGAAGGACATGGTTCTCAAACCCCTGGAGCACGGGCTCACCGTGTGCAAGGTGGCGTCGGTCGGCGACGTGGACCTGACTCGCGACTTTTACTTCATCGGCCGGACCGACGAGGAAATATCCCTGGTCTGCCGGACGGAGGACGCCCCGGAAAACGCCGTCGCCCGGGAGGACGGCTGGCGGGCCTTTCGCGTGGAGGGCGTGCTGGACTTTTCGCTCATCGGCATCCTATCCAAGATCTCCGGCATCCTGGCGGAGGCCGGCGTGGGCCTGTTTGCTGTGTCCACCTACAACACGGACTACATCCTCGTGAAGGAAGAGAACTTCTACCGGGCGCTGGACGCGCTGGCGGCGAAAGGCATGTTCATCGAGGGCCGCGCCGAGGAGAGGATCGAGACGGACAGGCTGATCCTCCGTCCCCTGCGGGTTGAGGACGCGGAGGACGTGTTCCAGTGGGTGGGCGACCCCGTCGTGAACCGCTACATGCCCTATCCGGTGTATGAAACCGTGGAACAGGCGAGGAAGTGGATTCGCTCCATCAGGCCCGGTCAGCATGAATTCGGGTTTGAACTGAAGGAGACGGGCAAGGTCATCGGCGCGGGCAGTGTGCACCTCAATCCGGAGGAAAACGCCTATGAGCTGGGCTATAACCTGAACCGGGAATACTGGGGCCGGGGCTACGCCACGGAAGCCGCCCGGGCCATGATAAACTGGGCTCACGACGTGCTGGGCGTCCATGATTTCGTGGCCAGCCACGCCACCGCCAACGCCGCCTCCGGGAAGGTCATCCTGAAATGCGGATTCTCATTTGTGAAATACGGCCAGTACGGCCGATACGACGGCAGCGAGATCTTCGACGCTTCTTTCTATCGGCTGCACTTGGACTGATCGAAAGCCGATGCGGGGCCAATTTGTTTTCGAGGTAACAGCGCATGAAGAAAATCGCCGTCCATACCCTGGGCTGCAAGGTCAATCAATACGACACGGAGGCCATGCTGGAATCCTTCGAGCGGGCGGGCTGGCAGAGCGTGCCCTTCGATTCGGGAGAGGCTGACCTGTATCTGGTGAACACCTGCACCGTCACCGGCACGGGGGATCAGAAATCCGTGCGCCTCATCCGCCATTTGGGGCGGGAGTACCCGAACGCCTCTATCATCGTGGCGGGCTGCCTGGCCCAGCGGGACGCCGCCCGGGTGACGCTGCCCGGGGTGCGCCTGGTGATCGGCACCCAGCGGCGCGGCGAGGTTGTGACGCTCTATGAGGCGGCCTGCGCGCAGGATCAGCCGCTGGTGGCCGTGGAGCCGCTGACGAAGGGCGTCCCCTTCGAGTGCCTGTTTGTCTCCCGCCACGAGGGCAAAACCCGGGCGGTGATGAAGATTCAGGAGGGCTGCGACCGCTGGTGCAGCTACTGCGTCATCCCCAGCGTGCGGGGGCCGGTGCGCTCCATGCCGCTGCAGGCGGTGAAGGTGGAGGCGGAGAGGCTGGCGGCGGCGGGCTACTGCGAGCTGGTGGTCACCGGCATCCACCTGGCCAGCTATGGCCGGGAGAGCGGCGAGAGCCTGACAGACGCCATCCGCGCCTGTCACGACGCCCCCGGCGTGAAGCGGGTGCGGCTGGGCTCCCTGGAGCCGGTGGTGGTGACGGACGCCTTTTGCGCGGCCATCAGGGAGATGCCCAGGCTCTGCCCCCAGTTTCACCTGGCGCTGCAGTCCGGCTGCGACAGCGTGCTCTCCCGCATGAAGCGGCGCTACACTACCTCGGAATTCCGGGAGGCGGCGCGGAAGCTGAGAAAGGCCCTGCCCGGCTGCGCGCTGACCACCGACGTGCTCACCGGCTTTCCCGGCGAAACGGAGGCGGAAGCCGCCGAGACGCTCTCCTTCGTGGAGGAGATGGGCTTCGCCCGTATCCACGTGTTTCCCTACTCCCGCCGGGCCGGCACCCTGGCCGACCGCATGGGCGATCAGGTGCCCCAGAGCGTGAAGCGGGAGCGCACCGCAAAATTGATCGAACTCGGGAACAAACTGGAGGCGGCTTACGCCAAAGAGATGATCGGCACGGTGAGAGAGGTGCTCTTCGAGGAGAAAAACGAGGGCTACACGCCGGAATACGTGCGGGTGCGCGTCAAGGAAGCGGGGGAACCCGGCTCCATCAGGCGGGTGCTGATCGAGGAAGCGGAGGATGAACTGGCTACAGGCCGCGTCCTTCCGATTGAAAGGAGCGAATGATTCCCATGGACGACTGCCTTTTCTGCAAAATCATCCGGGGCGAGATCCCCAGCGCGAAGGTGTTTGAAAACGACGTGGCCTTCGCCTTCAAGGACATCAATCCCCAGGCGCCGGTGCATGTGCTCATCGTGCCGAAAAAGCACGTGGCCAACGCGCTGGAGGGCGCTGACGCCGGCATCATGGACGGCCTGATGAAGGCCGCGGCTCAGGTGGCCCGGGAACAGGGCCTGGCCGAGAACGGCTTCCGCCTGATCACCAACTGCGGCCGCGACGGCGCCCAGAGCGTGAACCACCTGCACTTCCACCTGCTGGGTGGCAAGCAGCTGCCGGAAACGATGGCGTAATCATGTACAATCGGTGAACAAACAAAGATTTTTCATTCAAAACTATTGACGCATGACCGGGGTTCCGCTATAATATTGGTTGTGTGGCGAACCCCATGCTACATTGGCCATACAGTGCCACTAATCGCGAGGGGAGGGAAAACACAGTGTCTGAAGTACGCGTTAAGGAGAATGAATCTCTGGAAAGCGCTCTGAGAAGGTTCAAGCGCATGACCGCCCGCTCCGGCATTCTGGCCGAGGCCAGGAAAAGGGAGCACTATGAGAAGCCCAGCGTAAAGCGCAAGAAGAAGGCGGAAGCCGCTCGCAAGCGCAAGTACTGATAGCTTAACTCGTGAATCGAAAAAAAGTCCTTTTATCGAAACGGCAAAAGGACTTTTTTTTGAACATTTTACCATCTCTCCGGCATATGATTGATTGGAACCCCCTTCTTGATTTCCCTTTTGCGCATACAGACGCACACACGACGAAACGGAAGCGCCCGACCCGCGACGCTGGCCCTGTTGAACCATATATATTTGGAGAAAATGAATAATATGATGAAATACTGTGCGCTGCTTCGGCCCCACGCCAACAGCCGCTATCAGGCGGAGACATTGAAGCTGGCCCGGGCGGAGCTGACGGCGCTGCTGGAAAAAGGCGAATGCCGCGCCGATGTGCGCTGCGAGAAGCGGGCCGGCTGCGACTGGCTTTCCTTTGAGGCGGAGGCGCTGACAGCCGATCAGCGGACCCTCGCGGCCCTGGGGGCGCACCTGTACCTGCTGTTTCAGGAGGCGGAGGACGGCGCGATGGTGCCCCTGCTGGGCCAGAAAGAGGCGTATCTGGAGAGCGATTTGCCGCTGGTGCTGAAATACAAGGGCAAGACCAACGAGACCTTCACGTCGTTCATGATGAACCTGGCCCTGTGCGCCTCGAATTACGGGGCGGGGGAGATGCTGACCGTGCTGGACCCCATGTGCGGGCGCGGCACCACGGCGTTCATCGCCCTCAATCGCGGCTGGAACGCCCTGGCCTTCGATCAGGACGCTGCCGCCGTGGAGGAGGCCGAAAAGTACTTCAAGAAATATCTGGAATATCATCGTGTCAAGCATACCTTCATTGAAAAATCAATGACGGCCAACGGAAAGCAGGCGGCGAAGCTGCGCTCGTTCCAGTTCGCGAAGACGCCGGAGCTTTTCAAGGCGGGAGACACCCGGGCGCTGACCATGGGCGCGTTGCCCGCGGCGAACCTGGGCCAAATCTATAAAAAGCCCTGCTGCCAGCTGATCGTCTCCGACCTGCCCTATGGCGTGCAGCACGCGCCGGGCGGCGGCCGGAAAGCACCGTCGCTGGAGGATATGCTCTACGAGGCGCTGCCCGTCTGGGTGGATCTTCTGCACACCGGCGGGGCCATGGCGCTGTCGTTCAATGTGAATACGCTCAAGCCGGAGATGGTGCGCGGCATGATGGCCGAGGTGGGACTCGACGTGGTGGACGGCGCGGCCTACGAGGGGCTTGAGCACTGGGTCGAACAGGCGATTACGCGGGACGTGGCCGTGGCTGTCAGGCGATTCTGACAGGCGGCCACCCCGGCGTCAATCGAAAGGAGACATTTGTGGATTATCGATCGCTATTTGAAAAAACCGTGGTGGAGCTGCGCACGCTGGCCAAGGAGCGGGGCGTTCGCCTGCCCGCCGGCACAAACAAGGCCGGCATGATCGAGCTGCTGCTGGCGGCAAACGAGGCGCAGGCCGCGACCAAGGCGCCCGCCGCCCCGGCCGCCGACAAGCCAGCCCTAGCCGCCGAAAAGCCCACGCCGGAAGCGAAAGCCCCCGCCGCGGTGAAACCGGCGGAGGAAAAGCCGGCCGAGGCGAAGAACGCTGAAGTCAAACCGGCCAAAGAAAAAACAACGGAAGAAAAACCGGCCGAAGTCAAACCGGCGGAGGAAAAGACGGACGAGGCGAAGCCCGCGCGGGAAAAGCAGCCCCGCGCGAAGAAGCAGCCCGAACGGAGCAAGACGCCCCGCGCCCGGGAAGCCGCGCAGACGGATCAATCCGCGCAGCCGACGAAACAGCCGGCCCCGGAAGCGGCCACGGCGCAGGCGGCCAAACCGGCTCAGTCCGGCCGCCCTGCCGAGCGCCGGGAGTCCGCCAAATCGCGCCAGGCGCAGGACAACGCCGCCCAGCGCCGACGCCCGGCCCCACAGCCGGAAAAGTCGGCGCAGCCCGCTGAGCGCACCGCGCAGCCCGCGCCGCAGCGGAAAACACAGCTGGTCGGGACGTCCCGTCCCGCGCCCATCGCGCCGCGTCGGGAAACGCAATCCGGCGAAAGCACGGGCTCTGCGCCGGCGACGACCGAATCGACGGACGAAAGCGCGGCCGCCGCCCGACCCGCGCTTCAAAAAGAAGCGCAGCCTATAGCGACGGCCCGGCCCATGCCCGCGCCTGCCGCACCGCAGACCGAGCAGCGCCCCGCCCTGACGCCCCGGCCCGCGACGCCGCAGAATCCCACCGGGGGCATGCGCTTCCAGCGGGCGGAGCAGACGCCCCGGCTGCCTCAGCGCGCGCCCATCCGCGTGGGCTGGCAGGGCGACCGGTATCAGCCCCGCGCCGCTCAGGAAGGCGCGCAGACCGAGAGCGCCCAGCGCGCCGCCGCGCCGCAGGAGGGACAGGTTGCCCTCCGCGCCCGGCCGGAGAACGAGACCACTTACCGGCGGCGGGATCGCGCCACCGGCTACTACAACGCCGAGCTGGGCACCTCCAACAGCGCCGTGCAGGAGCTGCTGGCCGCCAGCGACTGCAGCGACGGCCAGGGCGTGCTGGACATCCAGCCCGACGGCTACGGCTTCCTGCGGGCGGAGAACTACCAGCAGGGCGACAAGGACACCTATGTGTCCATCGCCCAGATCCGCCGCTTCGGCCTGCGAAACGGCGACTTCGTTGAGGGCAAGACCCGGCCCCAGCGGGAAGGCGACCGCTACAGCGCCCTGTTTTACATCACGGCGGTGAACGGCGAAGCCCCCGAAAAGGCCATTCACCGGCCCCGTTTCGAGGACCTGACGCCCATCTACCCGGATCAGCGGCTGCGCCTGGAAAACCCGGAAAACGAAAAGGACCTGGCCATCCGCGCGGTGGATCTGGTGGCTCCCATCGGCAAAGGCCAGCGGGGCCTGATCGTGTCGCAGCCAAAGGCCGGCAAGACGGTGCTTTTGAAGAAGATCGCCAACGCCATCACCAAGAACTATCCGGAGGTTCAACTGATCGTGCTGCTCATCGACGAGCGGCCGGAGGAAGTGACCGACATGAAGCGCTCCATCGAGGGCGAGGTCATCTACTCCACCTTCGACGAGGACCCGGAAAACCACACCAAGGTGGCCGAAATGACGCTGGACCGCGCCCAGCGGCTGGTGGAGCAGGGCAAGGACGTGGTGGTGCTGCTGGATTCCATCACCCGGCTGGCCCGGGCCTACAACCTGGTCATCCCGCCTACGGGGCGCTCTCTCTCCGGCGGCCTGGACCCGGGGGCGCTGTACAAGCCGAAGCGCTTCTTCGGCGCGGCCCGCAACATCGAGAACGGCGGCAGCCTGACCATCATCGCCACCGCGCTGGTGGAGACCGGCAGCCGCATGGACGACATCATCTACGAGGAATTCAAGGGCACGGGCAACATGGAGCTGCATCTGGACCGCAAGCTGTCCGAGCGGCGCATCTTCCCGGCCATCGACATGGTGAAATCCGGCACCCGGCGGGACGATCTGCTGCTCACCCCGGACGAGCAGGAGGGCGAGCTGGTGATGCGCCGCCTGCTGCAGGGCAACGCCCAGGACAACGCGGAGGAGCTCATCAGCATGCTGGAAAAGAGCGCCAGCAACGCCGTGTTCCTGGAAAAGCTCAAGCTGTTCATGAAGAGCTGGGGCAAAGAGGGCTACCGCTGAGCGCGGATGTCTTCAATTCATGCGGTAAAGACAATGGGTCTGGCGACAATCGGGGTACTCAGCCCTTTCCCCCTGAATCCCCCTTCCCCGTTCACACGGGGACGGGGGAACTGGGATTGCAGGGCCGCGCCCTGCATGGCTTTTTGGAGCACCTTCATTTCGTTTCATTCCACCAATGAGGTGCAGGGCGAATCCCAGCTCAGCATAGCCGAAGCCAACAACAAATAGGTTAAAGACATCCGCTGAGCGCGGATGGGAAAAATTACCGGCGCGATATGTAAAATTACCAAGAGACTGTTGCAAAACAGAGGGAGTCATGTTATAATCATTTCTGCATTGTGCAAGTGAGGTGAGAACCATGAAAGAGAAGATCCATCCCAACTACGGCAAGGCCGTCGTGCGCTGCGTTTGTGGTGAAACCTTTGAAACCGGCTCCGTGAAGAAGGAGCTGCGCGTCGATATTTGCTCGAAGTGCCATCCCTTCTTTACCGGCAAGCAGAAGCTGGTGGACACTGCAGGCCGCATCGAGAAGTTCAAGAAGAAGTACGCTGCCCATCTGGCCGCGAAAACGCAAAAATCAGATCGGGCGTTTGCCGTCCGGTCTGTTTTTCATGTCCGCTGAAAATTTGGTTAGTAAGAAATACTTAACCGTATTGTCGCGATGATATTCCATTTCTGTGGTTTAATATAAATGTGATCTCATCCAGCTCGGGCGCGGCTTTCCGCGCCGGAAGGAGTAATACAATGAAACAGGACAACACCACGAAAAAGGGCGGCGTCTTGAAGACGCCGGGCAAGACCACCGACAAGCCCACCGGGCAGAGCTGCGTCTCCGTGGGCGGACAGGCCGTGATGGAGGGCGTCATGATGATGGGGCCCGAGAAGATCGCCCTGGCCGTGCGCCGGCCGGACGGCAAGATCGAGCTGCGCCTGAAGCCGCGCAAGTACCTGGCGAAGAAATATCCCATCCTGGGCTGGCCCATCATCCGGGGCGTGGTGAATTTCGTGGCCCAGCTGTACGTGGGCATGAAGACCCTCACCGAGTCGGCGGAAATCTCCACCGGCGAGGTGGAGGAGCCCTCCGAATTTGAGAAAAAGGTGGCCAAGACGCTGCACGTGAAGCCCGACAGCCTCATGATGGGCGCGGCGGTGGTGCTGGCGCTGGTGATGGCCATCGGCCTGTTCTTCCTGCTGCCCACGGCCATCGAGGCGCTGTTCAAGCGCTTCATTCCCAGCCGCACGGTGACCAACCTGCTGGGCGGCCTGGTGCGCATGGGCCTGTTCCTGGCGTATGTGTGGCTGGTGTCCCGCATACCGGATATTCACCGGGTGTTCATGTATCACGGCGCGGAGCACAAGTCCATCTTCTGCTTCGAGAGCGGCAAGCCGCTGACCGTGGCCAACGCCCAGTCCTTTACCACCTATCATCCCCGCTGCGGCACCAGCTTCGTGGTGATCGTGTTCGTGATCTCCATTCTGGTGTTCACGCTGCTGGGCAACGACAGCTCCAACGTGTTCGCGCGCATGGGCAGCCGCCTGCTGCTCCTGCCGGTCACCGCGGGCGTTTCTTATGAGATCCTCAAGTGGCTCGGCCGCGCGGAGGACACGCCGCTGGTGCGCGCCCTCAAGTGGCCCGGCCTGATGGTGCAGCACATCACCACCGCCCAGCCCACCGACGACATGGTGGAGGTGGCTCTCTGCTCGCTGAGGGGCGCGCTGGAGATGCCCAATCCGGTGCCGAAGCAGTTCATGCCGGAGGACGCGCCGCAGCAGGCCGACGAACCGGCGCAGCCCGACGCGGCCGAGGGTGAGAACGCTTGAACGCCGGGGAATGGCTGGCGAAGGCGTCCGCGCGGCTTGACGCGGCCGGCGACCTGGACGCGGCGGTGGACGCGGCCTGGCTGCTCTGCGAGGCCACGGGCTGGAGCCGCTCCTCGCTGAGGACGCGGCGGGGCGAGGCGCTGGACGCGGTGGTCCTCGACCGGATCGAAGCCTGGCTTGACCGCCGCGCTTCCGGTGAGCCCCTTCAATACGTGCTGGGCACGGCGGATTTCATGGGCCTGCGCTTCCATTGCGACGCCCGGGCGCTGATTCCCCGGCCCGACACGGAAACTCTGTGCGATCTGGCGCTGCAGGCGCTGCGGGGCAGGATTCGGCCCCGCGTGCTGGATCTTTGCTGCGGCACCGGCGCCATTGGGCTGAGCGTGGCGCGTTTCCGGCCGGACGCCCGGGTGCTGCTGACCGACGTGAGCGCCGACGCCCTGTCCCTGGCGGAGGAAAACGCCGGGGCGCTGGGGGTGTCAAACGCCGAATTTGCCCGAGGCGACCTGTTTGACGCGGCGGGGGAGGAGGCGTTCGACCTGATCGCCTGCAACCCGCCCTATCTGGACGAGGCGGACATGGCCGCGCTGCAAAGCGAGGTGCGCCGGGAGCCGGCGCTGGCGCTGTTCGGCGGGCCGGACGGGCTGGATTTCTACCGGCGCATCGCCAGGGACGCGCCCGCTCACCTGAAGGGCGGCGGCGTGCTGCTGCTGGAGGTGGGCCAGGGCCAGGCGGACGCGGTGCGGGACCTGCTCTCATGGGGCCAGTGCGCCGTGCACGAGGATTTGAACGGCATTGAGCGCGTCGTGGAGGCGCGCGTGATTTGATATATTGGGAGTTTTGTCCATGCAGGAAAAGGATATCGAGCGCATCGCGCGCAAGCTGGAGGCCGTGGAAGGCCGCTTCGAGGAGCTGGGCGTGCGCATCACCCAGCCGGAGGTCATCGCCGACCCGCCGCTCTTGCAGAAGCTGATGCGGGAGCACAGCGAGCTCACCGAGCAGGCGGAATTCGCCCGGGCCTACCGCAAGCTGCTGGAGGACATCGACACCGCCCGGGACATGGCGGCGGGCGACGACCAGGAGCTGGCCGAGATGGGCCGGGAGGAGCTGGAGGCGCTGGAGCCGGAGCTGGAGGAAAAGACCCAGCAGGCCCGGCTGCTGCTGCTGCCCCGCGACCCGGACGACTACCGCAACGCGGTGATCGAGGTGCGGGCCGGGGCGGGCGGCGAGGAAGCCGGCCTGTTCGGCGCGGAGCTGATCCGCATGTACATCCATTACGCCGAGTCCCGGGGCTGGAAGGCCGAGCTCACCGACGAGGGCGCCACCGAGCTGGGCGGCGTCAAGGAGGCCGTGCTGCTCATCCAGGGCAAGGACGTGTTCAGCCGGCTGAAGTACGAATCCGGCGTACATCGGGAGCAGCGGGTGCCCGTTACCGAGTCCGGCGGCCGCATCCACACCTCCACCGCCACCGTGGCCGTGCTGCCGGAGGCGGAGGACGTGGAGCTGACCATCAACCCCAACGACCTGCGCATCGACACCTACCGGGCCTCCGGCGCGGGCGGCCAGCACGTCAACCGCACGGATTCCGCCGTACGCATCACCCATATACCCACGGGCCTGGTGGTGACCAGTCAGGATCAGCGCAGCCAGATCCAGAACCGGGAGAAGGCCATGCGTGTGCTGAGAAGCCGCCTGTACGACCTGGAAAAGCAGAAGGCGCAGGACGAATACGCCAGCGCCCGCCGCAGCCAGGTGGGCACCGGCGACCGCAGCGAGCGCATCCGCACCTACAACTTCCCCCAGGGCCGGGTGACGGATCACCGCATCGGCAAGAGCATCTACAACATCGAGGACTTCATGAACGGCGATCTGGACGAGATGATCGAGGCGCTGATTCTGGCCGAACACACGGCGCTGCTGAACGCCGAGGACGAATGAGAGGCAGGGGAGAGGCGATGAAAATCGTGGCGCTGGACGCGCTCCAGCTGAACGACCTGGACTGGAGCAGGCTGGATTCGCTGGGCGGGGTCGTCCGCTACGACGGCACCGCGCCGGAGCTGGTGCTGGAGCGGGCGGCGCAGGCCGAGGCGCTGCTGGTGAACAAGGTGAAGCTCACCCGGGAGATCATCGACGCGCTGCCGAACCTCCGCTACATCGGCGAACTGGCCACCGGATATGACAACATTGACGTGGCGGCGGCGAAGGAGCGGGGCATCCCCGTGTGCAACGTGCCGGGTTACTCCACGGATTCCGTGGCCCAGCTCACCTTCGCGCTGCTGCTGGAGCTGTGTCATCACGCGGGGGAGCATTCCCGCCGGGTGACGCAGGAGATGAAGTGGAGCCGCCAGCCCTACTACTGCTTCTGGGATTTCCCGCTGAAGGAGCTCAGCGGCCGCGTCATGGGCGTGGTTGGCCTGGGCCGCATCGGCATCCGCGTGGCGGAGATCGCCAAAGCCTTCGGCATGAAGGTGATCGCCTATTCCCGCACGCCGAAGCAGATCGACGGCGTTTCCTGCGTGGATTTCGACACGCTGCTTCGCGAGAGCGATGTCATCAGCCTCAACTGCCCCCTGACCGACGCCACGCGGGGCCTCATCAACGCCGATTCCCTGGCGAAGATGAAGAAAAGCGCCTTCCTCATCAACACCGCCCGGGGCGGCGTGATCGTGGAGGAAGATTTGCGGAAAGCCCTGGACGCGGGCGTCATCGCTGGGGCGGCGGTGGACGTGACCTCCACTGAGCCCCCGAGGGAGGACAACCCCCTGCTGGGGGCGAAGAACATCATCGTCACGCCCCACATCGCCTGGGCCACGGAAGAGGCCCGGGGCCGGCTGCTGGCGACGGTGATCGACAACCTCATCGCCTGGACCGAAGGCAGGCCGCAGAACGTGGTATAACGGAACAAGCCAAAATTACGACGAAAAGAGATCATCCATCTTGAACACGAAACTCCTTCCCGTCACCCCTGAATCCATCGCCGAGGCGGGCGAGATCATCCGCGCGGGCGGCCTCGTGGGTTTCCCCACGGAGACCGTCTACGGCCTGGGCGCCAACGCGCTGAACGGCGACGCCGTGCGCATGATCTTCGAGGCCAAGGGGCGACCCGGCGACAACCCGCTCATCACCCACGTGGCGACGGAGGCGGAAATCCCGCCGCTGATTCGCGGCCACATCCCCGCCGCCGCCCGCGCCCTCATGGACGCCTACTGGCCCGGCCCCATGACGCTGATCTTTCCGAAATCGGATTTGATTCCGCCCGAGGTTTCCGCCGGACTGGACACCGTGGGCATCCGCATGCCCTCCCATCCGGCGGCCCGGGCGCTCATCCAGGCGGCGGGCGTGCCCATCGCCGCCCCCAGCGCCAATCGCTCCGGACGGCCCAGCCCCACCACGGCAAAGCACGTGATGGACGACATGGACGGGCGGATTCCCCTCATTCTGGACGGCGGCCCCTGCGACGTGGGCGTGGAGTCCACGGTCATCGACGTGACGGGCGACGTACCCCGGGTGCTGCGTCCCGGCGGCGTGACGCCGGAGATGATCGCGAAGGCCTGCGGCGCTGTGGAGGTGGACGGCGCGGTGATGCGGCCCCTGAGAGAGGGCGAAAAGCCCCGCTCGCCCGGCATGAAGTACCGCCACTACGCCCCCACCGGCGACCTGACCATCTTCGAGGGAGAGGCGGAGGCTGTGGCCAGGGCCATTTGCGCCCGCTACGACGAAGCGCCTGACAACGCCGCCATCCTCGCCCTGCCGGGCCACGAGGCGCTTTACGGCGCGCGGCGTGTGATCCCCCTGGGCCAGGCCGATTCGGCCAGCAGCGTGGCGGCGGCGCTGTTCGCGGTGCTGCGGCAGCTGGACGACGAGGGCGCGGAGCACATCTTCTCCGAGGCCGTGGACGCGGAAGGCGTGGGCCTGGCGGTGATGAACCGGCTGGGACGGGCGGCGGCGTTCCACATTGTGAAGGTATGAACAGGATGAACGAAGCGGACGAGCGGCTCATTGAGCGGGCGACGGCCTATATCGAGGATTTGTTCCAGGGCAACGCCGGCGGACACGACGCGGCCCACACCCTGCGCGTCTGGCGCAACGCCCGGCTCATCGCGGAAGGGGAGCCGGATTGCGATTTGCTGATCGTGTCGCTGGCCGCGCTGCTCCACGACGCGGACGATCACAAGCTGTTCCACACGGAGAACAACCGGAATGCCCGGGCGTTCCTCGCGGAAAACGGTGTTCCGGCGGACACGGTCGAGCGGATCTGCGCGGCGGTCAACGATGTTTCCTTCAGCCGGAACAGGGGCCGAAAGCCCGGCTCCATCGAGGGCGAGATCGTTCAGGACGCGGACAGGCTGGACGCCATCGGCGCCATCGGCGTGGCCCGGACCTTTGCCTACGGCGGGGAGCACGGCCGATCGCTGGAGGATTCCGTGAAGCACTTTCACGACAAGCTGATGCTCCTGAAGGACATGATGAATACAGAGACGGCGAAGCGGCTGGCGGCAAAGCGGCACGCGTTTCTGCTGTCGTTTTTGGAAGAACTCAGCGAGGAGACAGACGAAGTTTGACTGAACAAGCCGTTGATGTAAAATTATGACGAAAGCGCCCGGAGCTATTGAACCCCGGGCGCGTTTTTGATATAATTCTATAGAAAACGCACTTTTGCCGATTCGCCGGGGCGTGCCGCGAGGTGCCCGGCGAAGCCGAAGCAAAAGGTGGAAAAACAAGGAGGAAAGAAACCATGGCAGTTATCTCTATGAAGCAGCTGCTGGAGGCCGGCGTTCACTTCGGCCACCAGACCCGTCGCTGGAACCCGAAGATGGCCCCGTACATCTTCACCGAGCGCAATGGCATCTACATCATCGACCTGCAGAAGACCGTCCGCAAGATCGACGAGGCGTACATGTTCGTTCGCGACATCTCCCTCGAAGGCAAGAGCATTCTGTTCGTCGGCACCAAGAAGCAGGCCCAGGAGTCCATTGAGTCCGAAGCGAAGCGCTGCAACATGTTCTATGTCAACAACCGCTGGCTGGGCGGCATGCTGACCAACTTCCGCACCATCCGCAGCCGGATCGACCGCCTGAACGCCATCGACAAGATGGAGCAGGACGGCCAGTTCGACGTGCTGCCCAAGAAGGAAGTCATCAAGCTGCAGGCCGAGCGCGAAAAGCTGGAAAAGAACCTGGGCGGCATCCGCGAAATGAAGAAGCTCCCCGGCGCGCTGTTTGTCGTTGACCCCCGCAAGGAGCACATCGCCGTGACCGAAGCCCGTCGTCTGGGCATCCCGATCGTGGGCATCGTTGACACCAACTGCGATCCCGACGAGATCGACTACGTCATCCCCGGCAACGACGACGCCATCCGCGCCGTCAAGCTGATCGCCGGCCGCATGGCTGACGCCGTGCTGGAAGGCCGTCAGGGCGAGCAGACCGGCGACGCCGCCGAAGAAGCGCCCGCCGAGGAACCCGCCGCTGAAGAATAATTTCAACCGATCAGAACGTTGTCAGGAGGTCGATTCAAATGGAAATTACCGCTCAGATGGTTAAAGAGCTTCGCGAAGCCACCAACGCCGGCATGATGGATTGCAAAAAGGCGCTGAAGGCCACCGACGGCGACATGGAAAAGGCCGTTGACTACCTCCGCGAAAAGGGCCTGGCGTCCGCCGCGAAGAAGGCCAGCCGCCTGGCCAGCGAAGGCCTGGTTGGCACCTACTACTGCGACAAGTGCAACACCGCTTCCTTGGTTGAGGTCAACTGCGAGACCGACTTCGTCGCCAAGACCGACGAGTTCAAGAACCTGGTGACCGAGATCGCCAAGCAGGTCATCGCCGAGGATCCCGCCGACGTGGACGCGCTGCTGGCCAGCAAGTATGAGAACGGCACCATCGCCGACTACATCACCGCGAAGGTCGCCACCATCGGCGAGAAGATCACAGTGCGCCGCTTCGTGCGCTATCAGGCCAAGAACTCCATCGTGGACAGCTACATCCACATGGGCGGCAAGGTTGGCGTGTTGGTTGAGATCGCCTGCCCCGAAGTGAACGACGCCGTGAAGGAAGTCGCCCACGACGTGGCGCTGCAGATCGCGGCCGCGTCCCCCGTGGCCCCCGAGTATGTGCGCCGCAGCGAAGTGGATCCTTCCCACCTCGAGCATGAGAAGGAGATCCTCGTGGCCCAGGCCCGCAACGAGGGCAAGCCCGAGAAGATCATCGAGAAGATGGTCGAAGGCCGCATCAACAAGTTCTATCAGGAAGTCTGCGTGCTGGAGCAGCCCTTCGTCAAGGACGGCGACATCTCCGTGCAGAAGATGATCCAGCAGAAGGCGCCCGGCGCCGACGTTGTCCGCTTCACCCGTTACAAGATGGGCGAGGGCCTGGAGAAGAAGGTCAACGACCTGGCCGCCGAAGTGGCCGCTCAGACCGCCGGCATGGCGAAGTAAAAAACCTTTGAAAGGAGCTGTCTCGAAGGAGATGGCTCCTTTTTAGCGCATATGGGAGGCAATTTTACATGACTGCATACAAGCGAATCATTTTGAAGCTCAGCGGCGAGACCCTCGCTCCGGAGAACAAGTCGGGCTCCTTCGACGCCGCGCGCGTTGACAGGGCCGCCAAGGCCATCGTGGACCTCAGCGACATGGGCGTGCAGGTGGGCGTGGTCATGGGCGGCGGCAACATCTGGCGGGGCCGCTTCTCCGATGAGATGAACCCCGTCAACGCTGACCAGATGGGCATGCTGGCCACCATCATCAACGCCTTGGCCGTGCAGGACGCCATCACCCGCATGGGCCGCAAGGCCGCCGTGCTCACCGCCCAGGAGATGACCCGCTTCGCCCGGCTCTACACCCGGGACACCGCCCTCTCCCTGATGGAGGAGGGCTACGTGGTGCTGCTGGCCGGCGGCAGCGGCAATCCCTTCTTTACCACCGACACGGCGGCGGCGCTGCGGGCGGCTGAGCTGAACGCCGACGCGGTGTTCAAGGGCACCACGGTGGAGGGCGTGTTCGACTCCGACCCCCGCAAGAACCCGGACGCCAAGCTGATTCGCGACATCACCTATCAGGAGGCCATCGACCGGGGCCTGCGGGTGATGGATCTGACCGCCTTCATGTTGTGCATGGAGCAGAAGATTCCGGAGATTCGCGTGTTCGCCATGGATGATCTTGACAACATCCTGCGGGTGGCCGCCGGAGAAAAGCTGGGCACCGTGGTGCATAACTGAATACGCTTGAGCGGCTGATTCTGCGGAACGGCCGCTCATTTTTTGATTTGTTATTCGGAAAAAGCCGATTTCGCCGCAATTTTCCCTGTTCAGATCGGTTTTTCTGTGATAAAATGAAGCTGAACAGTGAATTTAACGCGAATGGAGGTCTTTTCATGGCATTTTGCACCAATTGCGGCATCCAGCTGGAGGCAGGCGTCCGCTTCTGCCCGAACTGCGGCACGGCGGTCACCATCGTCACGCCCGTCACCACCACGGTGCGCAGCGACTACCAGGTGGTGCTCGTTTCCCGGGGCAGCTGCACCAAGCGCGTGGCGGCGGACATCCTCTCCGACCTGCTGGGCTACACCGACGCCGAGGCCGCGCAGATCCTCAACAACCTGCCCATGGCCACGGCCATCGATCTGACCGCCGTTCAGGCCCAGTATATCGCCCAGGCCATGGCGGAATACGGCATGGAGGTGGCCATCTACAACGGCAACGGCATCGTGGACATGACCGCCAGCGCCACCGCCTCCGTGTACGACACCAGCGGCAGCTTCCTGGCCGGCGTGGCCGCAGTGCTGGCGGGGCTGACCATCGGCAACCGCGTCACCCGCTACGAGCGCTGGGTGAAGCCCGCGCCGGTGGTGTTCCGGCCCGCCTATCGCCGCCCGGCGCCCCTGACCACCTATCGGCCCTATCGCGCCGTGCCGCAGCCCCGGCCCGCGGTGACCATGCGCCCGGCCACGGCGGTTCGGCCCATTCCCGCCACGCCCACCCGGCCCGCGCCGGCGGCCCGGCCCATTCCCGCCACGCCCACGCGCCCAGCACCCTCGCCCCGGCCCATTCCCG
>CADARO010000034.1 GCA_902790345.1 uncultured Eubacteriales bacterium
GGTGGAGATCACCGCGCCGCACATGTCGCAGAAGACGACTTCGGCGCGCGTGGCGGTGCAGATGGGCGTGCCGTTGTAAATGATCTGGGTGTGGGTTGAGCCGTCGTGTTGGCATAGGGTGCTGGGAGCGCCGGGGTCAATGGGAAGCTCCGAACCGGAACCACCATCGTCCGGGGCTTCGGGGCCGGGGGAGTCAGCCATGGCGGCGGAGAACAGGCTCAGCGCCAGCAGCGCGGCCAGCAGGACGACGAGCAGCTTTTTCAACGTCAAGACATCCTTTCTTCTCTTCTCTTTCCGGAAAGACGCGGAATGAATCATCTTGATTGAAATTATACAGCGATACATAAAAAAAGGCAATCCCTTTCCGGGTAAAATAATATTCTAAAATAAAAACCCTTCGCGCGAAGCGAAGGGCGTTGGGGATAAGCGGGATTATTCGGCTTCTTCCACGGTGAAGGCGGGGATGACGCCGCCGGCGTAGTCCTCGTTGTTCAGCATGAAGTCGGCCACCTTCTTGGAGCACAGCACGGTGCGCAGCGCCTCAACCCAGTCGGACTCGGCGTCCTCGGGGCGAACCACCACGTAGTTGGTGTAGATCACGCCGGACTCGCCGTCGGCGGCTTCCAGGTAGATGGCGTCCTCGGAGGGCTTCAGGCCCGCGCCGATGGCGTAGTTGCCGTTGATGACGCCCAGATCCACGTCAGCCAGCATGGAGGGGATCAGCTCGGCGTTGACCTCGCGGATGTCCAGGTTCTTGGGGTTGTCCACGATGTCCAGCACCGTCAGGGAGGACTCAAAGGTGGCGTCCTCGGGCAGGGTGATGAGGCCGGCCTCCTGCAGCAGCAGCAGGGCGCGGGTCTCGTTGGAGGGGTCGTTGGTCACGGCGATGATCGCGCCGTCGGCCAGGTCTTCCAGGGAAGCGGTCTTGCCGGCGTAGATGCCGTAGGGCTCATAGTGCACGCCGATGGCGGGAATCAGCTTTTCCTCGTCGGCCACGGTGGCGTTGTACGCGTTGAGATAGGGCAGATGCTGGAAGTAGTTGGCGTCCAGCTGACCGTCGGCCAGGGCGGGGTTGGGCAGCGGATACTCGGTGAACTCCAGGATCTGCAGTTCATAGCCCAGCTCGGCCAGGTCGTCCTTGATCAGCTCCAGCACTTCCTCATGGGGGGAAGGGGTCGCGCCGATGACGATGGTGGTCTTTTCCTCAGCCAGGGCGAGGGAGCAGGCGCCCAGCACCAGCAGGGCGGCAACGAGCAGAGAAACGATTTTTTTCATGGGGAACCCTCCTTTAATAAGATATGGATATGTTTGCGGCGGAGGCTTTGTGGCGAATGAAGCGTAGGCCCCGGGCCGTGACGAACGGGTTTACCTGTGCCGGTGGTCGGTCACCCGGGTAAGGATGTTGCCGATCATCTGGAACACCTCCACCAGCACCACCAGCGCGATGGACGCGGCGTACATCACGCCGTACTCCCGCCGGTTCAGGCCGTAGGTGATGGCGATCTTGCCCAGGCCGTCGCCACCGGCCGCGCCGGCCATGGCGGTGTAGGCCAGGATGGTGGTGATGCAGATGGCCGCGCCGTTGATGAGGGAGGGCAGCGCCTCGGGCAGCAGCACCTTCCAGATGATCTGGAACGTGGTGGAGCCCATGGACTGGGCCGCCTCGATGAGGCCGGAATCCACCTCGTTCAGCGACCCTTCCACCATGCGCGCCACAAAGGGGAACGCGCTCACGAACAGCGGGAAGATGATGGAGCGGGTGCCCACCGAGGTGCCCATCACCACGCGGGTGACGGGGAACAGCATGACCAGCAGGATCAGGAAGGGCACGGAGCGCAGGAAGTTGATGATGACGCCCAGCACCTTGTTGAAGGTGGGCATTTCCCTGATGCCGCCCTTTTTCGTGATGACCAGCAGCACGCCCAGGGGCAGGCCGATGAGATAGGCCAGCAGCGTGGAGGGAATGGTCATATACAGCGTGTCCACAAAGCCCTGGCGCACCAGGATCCAGATTTTATCGGCCGTCATGACAGATGCACCTCCTCAACAGTCACGCCCATGCTTCGCAGCGTGCCCAGGAGCTTGCCCCGATCCTCGTAGGAGGCGGGCACCTCCAGCAGCATCTGCCCGTAGCGCTTGCCGGAGAGCTGCTTCACGTCGGCGGAGAGGATGTTCACCGCCAGGCCGGTCTTCAGCACGGCCTCGGAGAGCACCGGCGCGTCGATGGAGTCGCCGTCGAACACCACGCGGATGGCGTCGCGGAAGGCGGGCTCGTCGTGGGGCTCGGCGGACACGATGCCGAACAGCCGCCGGCCGGCGGCGCTGCGGGGGTGGGTGAACACCTCGTCCACGTCGCCCTCCTCCACGATCTCGCCGCCGTCGATGATGGTCACCCGGTTGCAGATCTGCCGGATGACGGCCATCTCGTGGGTGATGACCACCACGGTGATGCCCAGCCGCCGGTTGATGTCCTGCAGGAGCGAGAGGATGGACTGGGTGGTCATGGGGTCCAGGGCGCTGGTGGCCTCGTCGCACAGCAGCACCTCGGGATTGGAGGCCAGGGCCCGGGCGATGGCCACACGCTGCTTCTGCCCGCCGGACAGCTGGGCCGGGTAGGCGTCCGCCTTGCTGGTGAGGCCCACGATGTCCAGCAGCTCCATCACCCGCTTGTTGGCCTCGGCCTTGTTGACGCCGGAAATCTCCAGGGGATAGCGCACGTTCTTCGCCACGGTGCGCTGCATCAGCAGGTTGAACTGCTGGAAGATCATGCTTACGCGCTTGCGCATGGCCCGCAGATCCTTGGAGCTCATGGCCAGGATATCCTGCCCGTCGATGAGGATGCGGCCCTCGGTGGGGGTGTCCAGCCGGTTGATGCAGCGGATCAGCGTGGATTTGCCCGCGCCGCTCATGCCGATGATGCCGTGGATGTCGCCCTTCATGATGGTCAGGCTCACGCCGCCCAGGGCCGCCACGGCCGTCTGGCCGCTGCCGTATATCTTCTTCAGTCCCTCGATGCGGATCATGGGCGTCTTGTCCATGCTCCCTCACTTCCTCGCCTGTCATTTGCATATTTATAAGATATTATAGCACACGGGCGACAAAGAATAAATACCATCGGGGCGGATATTTTTGTTTTAACCTGCATGCAAACACTACCTGATTGGTAGATATTATAGGGCGGAAGGCCGGAAAAGTCAACGGCAGCGGAAAGTTTTAATACAACAAAGCCGCCCGCTCGGCAAATCCGAACGGGCGGCTCATGGATTTTAAGATCAGTTGTATACGTCGGGGGTCCAGGGTGCGGTGGGGGCGGGGGTCACGCCGGGCGCGGGGGTCGCCGCCGGATGCGCGTTTTCATAATCGGCGCTGTAATCCGGGTTGGACTCGTTGCTGTCGGTGGGATCCCACTTGCCGCTCACCAGCGCCGGGGGCGCCAGCTGGATGAGCTTTTCCTCATCGCGCTCGCCCGTCACGAACTTCACCATGGTGCCGGCGGGCACGTTGTCATAGATCCACTTGGCGTCGGCGCAGAGCAGGCGCACGCAGCCGATGGAGGCGTTGGTGCCCAGGGCGGCGTAGGCGTCGGTGTTCAGCGCGTCGGGACGCAGCGCGTTGTAGGGCACCGAGTGGAACAGGATGTGCCCGGTGATGCGGGTGGCGTACTGGGCGTAGGAATCGGGGGTGAAGGTGGTCAGCCAGCGCTGCTTTTCACCGTTGAGGGCATAGGCGCCGTTCGGCGGCTTGCGGTCGTAGGTGTCGGTGGAGCAGATCATCTCCCGGGCCAGCAGCGAATACTCGCCGTCCGCGCCGATGGTGTACACGCGCACCACCTGCATGCCGCGATCCACCTCGATGAGGTAGGGCAGATCCAGCTTCACCTCGGCCACCTGGGCGGTGGCGTTGGGCAGTTCCTCGGTCTGGCCTTCCGGCTGAGTCCCGGTCTGGCCCTCCGGCTGGGTTTCAGGCTGGCCTTCCGGCTGGGTCGGCTGGGCTTCGGAGACCACGGTCAGGTAGTCACGGCTCACATAGCCCTCCTTGCCGTTGGCGCGCACGTGGGCCCAGTTGCCCTCGTAGCCCAGCACGCTCACGGTGGTGCCGTTGGGCAGCGAGGCCAGGATGGCGCCGGCTGTGCTGGGTTCGGAGCGCAGGTTCAGATTGCCGGTGGGGGTGGACAGGGTCACCACCGCCGTGGCGATGGCGTCTTCACCGGCCGCGTCGGCAGGGGCCGGCGGGACCACGTTTTCGTTCGCCACAGGGCCGTCGGCGGGGGCCGGCGGCGGCGGGGTCATTTCGTCCTGCGGATCGACGCCCTCGTTGTGCTGGTCGCCGTTGGGATTGCGGGTGGCCGGCAGGGGATAGTAATAGCGGGGCGTGGGCTTGGGCGAGGCCGTGGGCTCGGGCGTGGCGGTGGGCTCCGCGGTGGGCGTGGGCTCAGCCGTGGCGGTGGGCTCGGCGGTAGGCTCCGCGGTGGGTTCCGCCGTGGGTTCGGCGGTGGGCTCGGCTGTGGGCTCCGCGGTGGGTTCGGCCGTGGCCAGTGTCCCGTTGGCCTCCACGGGCTCCGCCGTAGCCAGGGACGCGTTGGCGTCCACGGGCTCCGCCGTGGCGTCGCGGTTGTTGATGACCTGCGTCATGCTCTGCGCCTCGGGCGTGGGCGTGGGCAGGGGCTCCTGCGTGGGCGTGGCGGCGGCTTCAGGCGTCGCCGGCGCGGGCTCGGGCGTGGCGGTGGCGGGCTCGGGCGTGGCAGGGGCTTCCGTTTCAGCCGGCGTCTCCTCCGGCGCGACGGTCTCCGTGGGCACGGCGGTGGCGGCGGAGGCGATTTCGCGCTGGGCATTGCGACGGTTGAACGGAGAATCCTTGTCCAGAACAAGGAGCCACACGCCGAACACCAGCGCGACCAGCAGCAAGAGGCCGATGAGGTTCATCGTGGCCTTCCGCTTCCTTCGGGAACTGTACCTGGATCGATTGGACATGGACAAAACCTTCCTTCCCTTTGTAAGCCCCGGTGGCGCGGTTCGCGCCATTAATCACAGCCGGGTCTGCGCGTCAGACGAGGGCGGGTTTTCGCGAAGCCGCCGGGCGGCCCAGGCGGCGTGCTCGCCCACCGGGGCGGGCATGTCGGCGAGGGCATCCAGCAGGGGCAGCAGGTCGCTTCGTCCCTGGTTGGCGGCGGCCAGCGCGGCGCGGCTCATCAGCCGCAGCTTGCGGGCGTTGTTTTTCCCCAGCCAGGGGATGAGATCTTTGTAGTCGCCGGAGAGCAGGCGCTCCAGGCGCAGCGCGTCGGCCAGATCCGCCGGCGCGTCCGCCTCCGACAGGTCGCGGTTGCGGGGGCACAGGCGCTGGCACAGATCGCACCCCAGCAGGCTTTCGCCGGTCAGCGGCCGCATGCTCTCCGGCAGCGGGGCGCTTTCTGGCTGCGCGCGCACGCAGCGGGCGATGTCGAGAGACCCGTCGCCCCGCAGCGCGCGGGTGGGGCAGGCGCTTTCGCAGAGGTGGCAGGCCTGGCATCGGGGATCCAGCGCGGCCGGCAAGTGCTGGCCGGTCAGCGGCAGGTCGGTGACGATGGTTTGCAGCGACACCCGGGTGCCCAGGGCGTCCACCGCCACCAGGCCGTTTCGACCCATGCGGCCCAGCCCCGCCCGCGCGGCCAGCGGCTTGACCCGCAGCGCGCTGGTCATGACCGCCTTCGCGCCGGTGGCGGCGATGGCCTCGGCCAGCCCCCGGGCGCTTTCATGGGCGCGGTTGCTGGCGATGTAGTAGGCGTCCACTGAGGCCTGGCCCGGCCGGCGCTCATAGGGCCGGTAGGGCATGGCGCAGATCAGCACGGATCGCGCCTCGGGCAGCGCGTCTCTGGGATCGGCCCGCAGGGACAGCGCCTGCGGATGCGCGTCGGTGGGCGGCGGCTCGGTGGGGGAGGCGTCGGTGACGGCCACCCGCGGAAAGCCGAATTCTGCCGCCAGGGCGCGGATCGCCTCGAGGGTGAGCACCGCTCATTCCCCCTTTCGCGCCTCGGTCAGCGGCCGGTAAACCAGGCGGTCGTCCAGGCGCAGGCTTTCAAACAGCGTCACCCCGCGCGCCGGGAACACTGCCCGCGTCACGGCGGGGGTGGGCGCGGCCAGCTTCACGCCCCGACCCAGGGTGATGTGGGGGCGGTAGGGCTCGTCGGCAACGGGAAAGCCGTTTTCGCGGAGCATGGCGCTCAGGCGGCCCTGCAGCGCCATGAGCGGGGCGCTGGGCTCCACGCCCGCCCAGAGGATGGTTCCGTCCTTGAACGAACCCATGTCCGGCGCCAGGGCCAGCTGGAAGGGCTCCCTCATGGCCAGATTTCCCAGCCGCAGCAGCGGCCCCACGGCCTCGGCGGGCGTCATGCCCAGAAAGGCCAGGGTGAGGTGGTAGTTCTCCGGCGGGTGCAGCCGGCCCTTGTGGAGCCGGAGCGCCGACGCCGCCCGGGCGAGGGAAAGCCTTGCCTCCTCGTTCAGCGAAAGGCCAAAGAACAGGCGCTTCAAATCGCTCATCGGACGTCGCCCGAATGTTTTTTCATGATGACGCGGCCTCCGTTCGGTGATACACATCATCATTATAGCACAAACTTTTCCCGAGGACAATTCCATATTTGGTAAATCATGGATAAGTTTGCCAGGAAGTTTGCGCGGAAGCCGGTTTTCATTGACGAAATCCGCAATCTATTCTATAATAGCCCCATAACGGAAGCGAGACCGGCGGCACGCGCCGGGGAAGGGAGAGGCGTATGGACAAGGTGGCCATTGTGACGGGCGGCACCAGCGGCATCGGTCTGGCGACATTGAAGGCGCTGGAAAAGGCGGGGGTGAAGGTCTACGCCCTGAGCCGGCATCCGGCGGAGGGCGTGAATCACCTGGTGTGCGACGTGTCGGACGAGGCCTCCGTGCGGCTGGCGGTGGGCGAGGTCATCCGGCGGGAAAAGCGGGTGGACATCCTGGTCAACTGCGCGGGCTTCGGCATTTCCGGCGCGGTGGAGTACACCGACCCGGCGGAGGCCCGGCGGCAGATCGACGTGAACCTGTTCGGCACGGACCGGGTGAACCGCGCCGTGCTGCCGGTGATGCGGGCCCAGGGCCGGGGCCGCATCGTGTGCGTGAGCTCGGTGGCGGCGGTGGCGCCCATCCCCTTTCAGGCCTGGTACTCGGTGAGCAAGGCGGGGATCAACGCCCTGACCATGGCCATGGCCAACGAGGTGAAGTCCTTCGGGGTGAGCGTGTGCGCGGTCATGCCCGGCGACATCAAGACCGGCTTCACCGCCGCGCGGCAGAAGTCCAGCGCGGGAGACGAGGCCTACGGCGGGCGCATCGCCCGTTCGGTGGAAAAAATGGAAAAGGACGAGCAGGGCGGCATGAGCGCGGATGTGGCGGGGGAGCAGATCGCCCGGATCGCGCTGGCCCGCCGGGTGCGGCCCTACTACGCGCTGGGCGCGGGCTACAAGGCCTGCTGCGCGGCCATCAAACTGCTGCCCGCCGGGGCGGCGCGGCGCATCATCGGCCTGCTCTACGGCGGCTGACAGGAGGAAAAACATGCAATACAGGCTCAATCCGAAAAACGGCGATCAGCTCTCACAGCTGGGCTTTGGCTGCATGCGCTTTACCCGGCGCGGCGCGGCCATCGATCAGGAAAAGGCGAATCGGGAGATGAAGCGCGCTCTGGACCTGGGTGTGAACTACTTCGACACGGCCTATGTCTACGCGGGCAGCGAGGCCTGCCTGGGCCAGTTCATGGCGGAATACAACTGCCGGGATCAGATCCGCCTGGCCACCAAGCTGCCCCAGTACCTCATCCGAAAGATCGAGGACGCGGAGAAGATCTTCACCGAGGAATTGAAGCGGCTGCGGACCGATCACGTGGACTACTACCTCATGCACATGCTCAGCGACAAAAAGAGCTGGGATCGGCTGTGCGCCCTGGGCATCCGGGAGTGGATCGCGGAGAAGAAAGCCTCAGGCGCCATCCGCAACATCGGCTTCTCCTTCCACGGCGGCACCGGCGCATTCCGCGAGCTGATCGACGCCTACGACTGGGAGTTCTGCCAGATCCAGTTCAACTACATGGACGAGCACGCCCAGGCCGGCATCGAGGGGCTTCAATACGCCCATGAGAAGGGCCTGCCGGTGATCATCATGGAGCCGCTGCGGGGCGGCCGGCTGGCAAACGGCCTGAACGACGCGGCGAAGGCCGCCTTCGCAAAGGTGAACAGGGACCGCACGCCGGTGGACTGGGCGCTGCGCTGGATCTGGGATCACCCGGAGGTCACGGTGGTGCTCTCCGGCATGAACGACATGAGCCAGGTGGAGGAGAACGTGAGAATCGCCTCGGAGAGTCAGCCCGGCGCGCTGACGGAGGCGGAGAAAGACGCCTACGCCGGGGCGCTGGCGGCGCTGCTGGCCAGCGTGCGGGTGAATTGCACCGGCTGCAACTACTGCCAGCCCTGCCCCCGGGGCGTGAACATCCCCACCTGCTTCGCCAACTACAACGCCAGCTACACCGACGGCTACGTCAACGCCCTGCGGGAGTACGTGATGTGCACCACCCTGCGCAAGGACCGGGCCAACGCGGGCCTGTGCGTGAAGTGCGGCAAGTGCGAGCAGCACTGCCCCCAGGGCATCCACATCCGCGACGAGCTGGACAAGGTGAAGAAGCGCTTCGAGAATCCCGTGTACCGGGTGGCCTCGGCGGTGGCCCGCAAGGTGATGAAATACTAATTCGCGAAAATATAACAATTTTCCCACGGCGATACCTATTGACAAGGCGCTTCGATGGCGGTATAATGCTTTCTGTTGTCAAGCGCAACCGCCCTTAGCTCAGTTGGTAGAGCACCTGACTCTTAATCAGGGTGTCCAGGGTTCGAGTCCCTGAGGGCGGACCAGACAGAAAATCCCGTCAACGCATGTTGACGGGATTTTCTGTATCCGCGCTGTGGCGCGGGTGGAATCAGCCCTGCGGGCAGGTGAAATCCGTCCTTCGGACGGGTGAAATCCGCGCTGCGGCGCGGGTGAAATCTGCCCTTCGGGCAGGAGAAGGTTTGAGTGAAAGAACTGTTAAAAGAGAGGAAGCGGAGATGCGAAAGCCCTTTGTGTCGCTGATCGGAAACGAGCGATACCAGGTCGGGTGCACGGGCCAGACGGTTTATGTGCTGGACCCGGCGGGCAACGAGCTGGCAAAATTCAGGGATTTGGCTCATGCTTACTATCCCGCGCTGCATCCGAACGGCGAAGTGGCGGCGGTTTACAGCAACGACGGTGTCATGGCCATTTATTCCCTGTCCGAGCTGAGGCTGATCCACAAATTCCGGGTTTCAGCCGTGAACGATACGCAGGCCGACCGCGTTCCCAGCTTTTCGCCGGACGGGCGGTATCTGTATCACATCGAAGGCCGGAAGGGCGACAGCCTCAACAGCCGTCTGTCCGTCTATTCGACGGCGGATTATCGGCTTGTCCTGCGCCTGTTTGAGCAGGGACAGAAAATGGATCTCGACGGCCTGGAATTCGACAGGAAAACGGGCTGCGCTTTCCTTCTGGGCTATTTTCGGCAGGAGCACTGCAACGAATACTTCGTCGCCAGGCTGATCGACCAGGCCCTGCGGGACGTGCGGCGGCTGGATCAGTGGACTCATGACTATTACCACGACGCCGTGCGGCTGAAGCAGCAGGGCTTCACCAGAGAATCATACAAATGGTCTTCTTTCGCGCTCATGACCAGGGTGAAACCCGATTTGGAACGGCTGATTGGCCGCCCCGCCGATATGGGGCCTTATGACCGGGAAACCACACTCGATGATTTGAAACGGATGAAATTGTCCCTGTCACAGCTCTGGGAAGAAAGTGCAATCTGTCCTCCGGGCAGGTGAAATCTGTCCTCCGGACAGGTGAAATCCGCGCCGCGGCGCGTTTGGGGCTTGGGCTCCGTTCCCTTTCAATCAAACTTAAAACAGAGCAGGATCTGCCAGACAGTCCTGCTCTATTTCACATTCCGGCGCAGCCGGAATATTTCACTGCGCCGTGAGGCGCGATTTCTCCACGCCGTAAGGCGTGATTTCACTTTTCTCCCCTTGCCTCCCGGAGAAACTCCCTCATCCCGTTCCCCCGCCACTCGAGCCCGCCGTCGTGCACGGAATGGACCACCTGGTCCTCCGCGCCGAACAGGCGGTAGGCCGCGCGGGTCACGTCCAGCTGCTCCACCACATTCTGCACCCGGCGCTTGCCGGAGAGGGGGCCGTTTTCGCCGCTCTCCACGAAGACTTTGGCAATAGTCAATATGGTCTGACGTACTGTCCGCCGCCCTCGCCAAATGTGAGCGAGAAAGAAAAGGAAAACAACGAGGTATATACCTGTTTTCCATCTGCATAAAGTCCATTTAATGAAGAATCCAAATTCAACCTTATTCCATATTCTTTGTCATCTACTACAAGAATAACGTTAGGATGAGACCAGAAGCTTTGTCTTTGAACTGAATTTGAGCATTCCAGATGCCAGGAAGCCATGTAAGGCGTTTGATCTGGCGAATTTGTAATCATCACGGTTCCATCTGTGTCAAATGCGCAGAAATCAAACCCGCCACCAGCCAAAAGGGTCCATTCACCAGGAAGAGTCTTTTCAAGGATCAATTTCTCGAAGTGCCCCCGAAACAGAAACAAGGATAAAAGCGCCACGCAGAAGAGCGCCAGTATCAGCCATTTCTTCTTTCGCTTCATGAGTTATCCTCCAAAATCGACTGGTAAATATCGTGCAAACTAATTATGCCATGAATCAAGATACATGTCAATTCCTGCTTCAGTCAAGCGTTTCTGTATCCGCCGCGGCGCAGGTGAAATGCGCTGCGGCGCGTTTGGGGCTTGGGCTCCGTTCCCTTTCAATCAAACTTAAAACAGAGCAGGATCTGCCAGACAGTCCTGCTCTATTTCACATTCCGGCGTAGCCGGAATACTTCACCGCGCCGTGAGGCGCGATTTCACCGCGCCGTAAGGCGTGATTTCACTTCATTCCCCTTGCCTCCCGCAGAAACTCCCTCATCCCATTTCCCCGCCACTCGTGCCCGCCGTCGTGCACGGAATGGACCACCTTGTCCTCCGCGCCGAACAGGCGATAGGCCGCGCGGGTCACGTCCAGCTGCTCCACCACGTTCTGAACGCGGCGCTTGCCGGAGAGAGGGTCGTTTTCGCCGCTCTCCACGAAGAAGGGCCGGGGCGCGATGAGGGCGCCCAGCTCGCCCATGTCGGCGGTCTCGAAGAAATGAGGCACGAAGTTGCAGGCGCAGTTCTGGGGCAGCTCGATGAGGGAATCCCGCACGCCGTAGAAGTATCCGCTGGTGATGGCTGCGGACACCCGGTCGTCCAGCGCGGCGAACCACAGGGTCTGCTGCCCGCCGCCGGACATGCCGGCGCAGGCCAGGAAGCCATCCGCCTCCGGCTGGGCCAGCAGCCAGTCCGCCAGGCGCATGAGATCCCACACCGCGCCGCCAATGACCGTGCGGCCGAAGTTGATGCCCAGCTGCGTCAGCTCCCGGTGGGAGTTCATGCGCGCCTGCTCCGGCGCGTCGCCCTGCTCGGGGAACTCCCGGCGGTCGCCGCTGCCCCGCTCGTCCGGGCAGGCCACGATGAAGCCTTCCGCCAGCGCTTCCCGAATGAACTGGCCCTGATGGGCCAGCACCGCCCGCTTGCCGCCGCCGTGGCCGTGGGGGATGATGAGCGCGGGGCGCTTGCCCTCAAGGGCGGCGTCCGGCCGGATGAGGTAGAAGGGCATCACCACGCCGGGCTCGGTCTCCAGGGTGTGGTATTCGGCCTCAAAGCCCTCCACGTTTTCGGTGGAGATGAGCTCATGCTCGCCCTGGCAGGGCACGCAGCGATTCAGGCCGGTGATGTCCTGAAGCCGCGCCCGCAGCGCCTGTTTCCAGGCGTCGTAGTCCGCCCGGGTCGTCGCCTCGAAGGCGAATTCTCTCTTGTTGGAATCGAACAGGTTCAGATAGTAGTCCAGCATGGTGTAATACATGACCTTTTCGCTCCTTTCGCCGCGTCGCGGCCGATTGTTCATGCTCTATCATATCACGGCCCGGGGCGTTTGTCCATCGGGGAGAGAACAATATGCAAAGCGTATGTAAAATGTGGCGGGGCCCCCTTGCGCCGCCCCGGAAACTCGATTATACTTAAAATCGTTATGTGAAACAGAGAAAGGAGGCTTCGGACATGCGCGCAAAGGCATTCGCACGGAATAACCTGGTCGACGAGGATATCCGAGGGCTCCGCATGGCTGACAGGGCGGTCGTCTGCTGACGCGCGCTTCAAGGCCGGATTTATATGCAAGAGCCATCGGATCAAACGGAATCCGGTGGCTGTTTTTTATCAATTTGCAGAATGTGGGAGTGAGACAAGACGATGAAAACGAGACGCATGACCATGGTCCGCACGTTCCTGAAGGGCAACGCGAGCCGCTATTTCGGCTCCATCGGCGCGGTGATCGTGAACGTGGCCATCAGTTTCCTGACGCCTCTGGTGCTGGCCGAGACCATCGACGGCATCATCGGCCAGACCAGACCCCTGAGCGGCTGGGCCGAGAAGCTGGGCGGGCGCGAGTTCCTCATCCATAACCTGTGGATCATGGGCCTGATGATGCTGATACTGGCGGTGCTGGGCGGCCTGTTCCAGTTTCTGCGCGGGCGCTGGATGGCGGAGGCCTCCGAGTCCATCGCCAAGAACATGCGCGACCGGCTGTACCGCCACCTGCAGACCCTGCCCTTCGACTACCACGTGAAGGCCGAGACGGGCGACCTGATTCAGCGCTGCACCAGCGACGTGGAGACCATCCGGCGCTTCCTGAGCTCTCAGGTGATCGAGATGTTCCGCGCGGTGCTGATGATCGGCGTGGCGCTGGTGGTCATGCTGAACAAGAACTGGAAGATGACCCTGATGAGCATGGTGCTCATTCCCTTCCTGTTCGCCTTCGCCTTCCTGTATTTCAAGTGGGTGGTGAAGTTCTTCCGCATCGCCGACGAGGCGGAGGGCAAGATGAGCGCCGTGCTGCAGGAAAACCTCACCGGCGTGCGCGTGGTGCGGGCCTTCGGCCGGGAGCGCTACGAGGTTGAGAAGTACAAGCAGGTGAACGACGACATGTTCCACAAGTGGCGCCGGGTGAACGACCTGCTGGCCATCTATTGGAGCGGCTCCGACTTCCTGAGCATGACCCAGACCGGCATCACCCTGCTGTTCGGCGTGCTCATGGCCGCCCGGGGCGAGCTGCTGGTGGGCGACATGACGGTGTTCGTGAGCTATATTTCTATGCTGCTGTGGCCCATCCGCCAGCTGGGGCGCATCCTCTCCGACATGGGCAAGAGCATGGTCGCCTTCGACCGCATCGACGAGATCCTCTCCCAGAAGAGCGAGGAGGACGATCCCGACGCGGTGGACGCGCCCATCGACCGGGACATCGAGTTCCGCCACGTGGGCTTCGAGTACGAGGCGAAAAACCCGGTGCTGAAGGACGTGAGCTTCACCGTGAAGGCCGGCCAGACCGTGGCCATTCTGGGCGCCACGGGCAGCGGCAAGTCCACGCTGATGCTGCTCTTGCAGCGACTCTACGACGTGAAGCGGGGCGACATCCTCATCGGTGGCGTGAGCATCAGCAAGATCCGCAAGAAGCACCTGCGCAGCCGGGTGGGCCTGGTGCTGCAGGAGCCCTTCCTGTATTCCCGCTCCGTGCGCGACAACGTGCGAATCGTGAAGCCTGACATCTCCGACGAGGAGGTGTTCGAGGTCACCCGCACCGCCAGCGCCCACGACTTCATCCAGTCCTTCGAGCGGGGCTATGACACCCCCGTGGGCGAGCGCGGCGTGACCCTGTCCGGCGGCCAGAAGCAGCGCGTGGCCATCGCCCGCACGCTCCTGAAGGACAACGACATCCTCATCTTCGACGACTCCCTCTCCGCCGTGGATACCGAGACCGACGCGGCCATCCGCACGGCCCTGAAGGAAAAGAAGAAGGGCCTCACCACCTTCATCATCTCCCATCGCCTGACCACCCTGGCCGAGGCCGACTTCATCATCGTGCTGGAGGACGGCAAGGTGGCCCAGCAGGGCACCCACTCCGAGCTGATCCACCAGCCCGGCCTCTACCAGCGCATCTACCAGATCCAGTCCGCGCTGGAGGAGGAGCTCGAGGCCGTGTAATGACGGCAAATAGACCGATACCCACCTAAAAACAATCGATAGCGGGTGAAAAGCAATGCAATACCAGGAAGAGCAGGATTATACCAAGCGATTTGACCTGGGCGTGTGGAAGAGGCTGCTGGTTTACGCCAAGCCGTTTTACAGACACCTGATCGCCATCACGTTCACGATGCTCCTCTGCGCGGGATTCGACGTGATCTTCCCGCTGCTCACGCGGGAGGCCATCGACAAGTACGTCAGCATGGGCCGCACGGAGGGGCTGGGCCTGTTCGCGCTCAAATACATGGCCGTGGTCATCGGGCAGATCATCTGCATCTTCACGTTCTGCTTCCTGTCGGGACACGTGGAGGTGGGCATGACCAACCGCATCCGCGACATCGGCTTCAAGCGGTTCCAGGAGCTGCCCTTCTCCTTCTACGATCAGACCCCCGTGGGCCACATGATCGCCCGCATGACCAGCGACACCAACCGGCTGGGCGAGACCGTGGGCTGGGGCCTCATCGACCTGTTCTGGAGCGCGGGCTACATCGTCATGACCGCCATCGTGCTGCTGACGCTGAACGCGCGCATGGCGCTGCTGGTGATGCTCATCATTCCCATCATCGGCGTGATCGCCATGTGGTTCCAGAAGCGCATCCTGCAGAACTACCGCGAGGTGCGCAAGACCAATTCCAAGATCACCGGCTCCTTCAACGAGGGCATCATGGGCGCGAAGACCACCAAGACGCTGGTGCGCGAGGAGGCCAACGCGGACGAGTTCCTGCAGCTCACCGGCCGCATGAAGGCCGCCTCCATCCGGGCGGCGGTGCTGAGCGCGCTGTTCATGCCCATCGTGTCCACCCTGGGCTCCCTGGCCGCGGCGTTCGTGCTGTGGAAGGGTGGCTACGACGTGTTCACGGGCGCCATGACCTTCGGCACGCTCACCGCCTTCATCAGCTACACCACCCAGATCTTCGAGCCCATCTCCAACATCGCCCGCATCTTCGCGGAGATGCAGTCCGCCCAGGCCTCGGCCGAGCGTGTCATCACCATGATCGAGACCGAGCCGGAAATCGCCGATACCCCCGAGGTCATCGAGAAATACGGCGACTCCTTCCATCCCAAGCGGGAGAACTGGCCGGCCATCAAGGGCGACATCGAGTTCAGGGACGTCACCTTCCGCTACACCGGCGGCGAAAAGGTGCTCAATCACTTCAACCTGAAGATCAGGGCGGGCGAGACCATCGCCCTGGTGGGCGAGACGGGCAGCGGCAAATCCACCATCGTGAACCTCATCTGCCGCTTCTACGAGCCTACAGAGGGCGAGATCCTCATCGACGGCGTGAACTACAAGGAGCGCAGCCAGCTGTGGCTGCAGAGCCACCTGGGCTATGTGCTCCAGCAGCCCCACCTGTTCAGCGGCACCATCCGGGAGAACATCCGCTACGGCCGGCTGGACGCCACCGACGAGGAGGTTGAGGCCGCCGCCCGGCTGGTGAACGCCGAGTCGTTCATCCTGAAATTCGAGAAGGGCTATGACACCGACGTGGGCGAGGGTGGCAACCGCCTGTCCATCGGCCAGAAGCAGCTGGTGTCCTTCGCCCGGGCGCTGATCGCCAACCCGGCCATCTTCGTGCTGGACGAGGCCACCTCCTCCGTGGACACCGAGACCGAGCAGATCATCCAGGAGGCCATCAAGACGGTGCTCTCCGGCCGCACCAGCTTCATCATCGCCCACCGCCTGTCCACCATCCGCCACGCGGACCGCATCCTGGTCATTCAGCACGGCGAGATCACCGAGCAGGGCAGCCACGCCGAGCTCATCCGCCAGAAGGGCTATTACTACAACCTGTACACCAACCAGTTCCGCGAGGAAAAGGAAAACGCCCTGCTGGGCATCCGGTAAGCGAATTCGCAATTCGCAATGTGCAATTCGCAATAGCCCTCTCCGCCCCTTCGGGGCACCTCTCCCAGAGGGAGAGGCACGGGCCGCGACTGAGCGGGCCTGGAAGCACACAAAGCAGCGCCCCCGCGCGTTTCATCGACGCGCGGGGGCGCTTTTTGTGGGAAACTAAGTAGCACTGCGCAATAGCCCTCTCCGCCCTACGGGGCACCTCATCCGCGCCTCAATTGCGAATTGCGAATTGCGCATTGCCCATTGCGCCTTACCCTTTCTTCTTCCGCAGCGCCAGCCCCACGATCAGGCAGATCAGCGGCAGCGCGATCAGGGCGATCAGCGCGGGCACCATGGGCAGCTCGACGGGCACGGCCAGCAGGCTCACGCCGGGCGCGACCTCCTCCTGGACGGGGAAGTCGAACATGCTCCTGAGAATTTCCACGGTCAGGGCGGTGTTGCCGCCGTTGGCGGCGGTGTCGTTGGACTCGGCGATGAACGTGGCCGCGCCCAGCCACACCAGGTGCGTGTCGCCCTCCACGGCGGCCATGCCCAGGATGAAGCGGCCGGTCTCGTCCTTCTCGGCCAGATCCAGCGTGGTGAGGGCGGTGGGGTTGGCCTTCATGTAGCCCTGGTCGGAGGTGGTCAGGATGGGCTGGGCGTTCAGCCCGGCCCGGCGCACGTCGCTGCGCACGATGGCCTCGGCCACAGGCGCGAGCACCTGCTGGCGGTTGGCGATGAGGGCGTCCGTCACGGGGTTCGACCGCAGCTCAGGCCGCAGGTAGTACTTGTAGTCCGTGCTGTAGACGTGGCTGGCGTCGTTGTCCAGCACCACGCCGGTCTTGCGGGCCATGCCGTAGTAGCCCACGATCTCGTCCAGGCCGGTGAAATCGGCGGTGTAGTTGGTCAGGAGCAGCAGGTCGCCGCCGGCCTTCAGGTAATCCAGCAGCGCGTCGCAGGTATCCTGGCCCACAGGGGCGGTGGGGCAGTCCAGCATCACGGCGGCGGCGTCCTGTGGAATGGCCTCGTCGGGCTCCAGCGCTAGGGTCTTCAGCTCGATGTTGTTGTCGAAGCACAGCTTGTTCAGCGCGCCGTCCCAGCCGTTTTCGCCGTGGCCGGTGAGGGCGTAGAGCACGGGCATGTCGTCCCGGGTCACATAGCGCAGCGCCCGGCACAGCGCGTCCTGGGCGGTGAAATCGGCCCGGGTGTAGGAGACCACGTTGTAATAGTAGTAGGCGGACTGATCGATTTCGTAGTCGTACAGCTCGGAGGCGGTGAGCACCACGCTCCGCCTGACGGAAACCACCAGCACATTGCCCTCGGCGAGGGTCTGATCGGTCAGG
>CADARO010000035.1 GCA_902790345.1 uncultured Eubacteriales bacterium
GAACAACCCTGAGTTCGCCGACGTGCGCTCCCTGGAGGGCGTGGCCCCCACCAAGCAGCACGCGGTGTTCACCATCGCCGTGCCCACCACCGCCGGCACTGCGGCTGAGGTCACCATCAACTACGTCATCACCGACGTGGAGAAGAAACGCAAGTTCGTGTGCGTGGACACCAACGACATTCCCGAGGTCGCCGTGGTCGATCCCGACATGATGAGCACCATGCCCAAGGGCCTCACCGCCGCCACCGGCATGGACGCCCTGACCCACGCCATCGAGGGCTACATCACCAAGGGCGCCTGCGCCATCTCCGACATGTTCCATCTGGAGGCCATCCGCCTGATCGCCGCCAACCTGCGCGGCGCCGTGCAGAATACCCCCGAAGGCCGCGAGGGCATGGCCCTGGGCCAGTACATCGCCGGCATGGGCTTCTCCAACGTGGGTCTGGGCATCGTGCACAGCATGGCCCACGGCCTCAGCGCCCTGTATGACACCCCCCACGGCGTGGCCTGCGCCATCATACTGCCCTTCGGCCTGGAGTACAACGCCCCCGTGGCCGGCAAGCGCTATCGCGCCATCGGCAAGGCCATGTGCGTGCCCGGCATCGACATGATGAACGACGAGGAAGCCTGCGCCGCCACCATCGCCGCCGTGAAGCAGCTCTCCGCCGACGTGGGCATCCCCGCCAACCTGAAGGGCATCCTGAAGGAGGAGGACGTGCAGTTCCTGTCCGACTCCGCCTTCGCGGACGCCTGCTGCCCCGGCAACCCCCGCGACACCAGCGTGGAGGAGATCAAGGCCCTGTATCGCAGCCTGATGTAATCCGAATAACCCCTTACGCCGCCGCCCTGCCCCGCGCAGTGCGGCGGCTGTGCTATTTTGGCAAAAGAAAGTTCATAATTCATTAATACTTACAACATATTGCTGTAGTAATATGGGAGCTATAAAACGGGGAAAGGAGCGATGCTTCATGAAGCGCTTGCTGAAAAACGGGCTGGCGCTGGTGCTCTGCGCCGCCATCGTGGCGCTGGGCCTGAGCGCCCTGCTCTTTTCCTGCCACCACTGCGACGGCGAGACCTGCGCCGTGTGCCTGGCCATCGGCGAGGCGCTGCGGTTGTCCCGCGCGGCGGCCATGCTGTCTTCGGCCGCGGCGGCGCTGGTGCTGCTGGCGATGTTTGGCCCCGATCCGGCCCGCCGCGCCACCGCCTGTCCCGCCCGCACGCTGGTTTCCATGAAGACCGAACTGCTGAATTGATCGGCCCCTCTCGAAGTCTACCCATATGATAACAGAATAGAGAGAAGGGCATTTTTCCATGATCGAAGTGAACGGTCTGCGGAAGCGCTTTGAGGGCGGCTCCGCCATTTCCTATAAGGACATTTGCTTTGAGACGGGCAAGAGCTACGTGCTGCTCGGCGCCTCCGGCTGCGGCAAGTCCACCCTTTTGAACATGATTTCCGGTATCCTGACCCCCAGCGAGGGCCGCGTGGTGATCGACGGCGCGGTCATGAGCGATCAGCCCCAGCCGAAGAAGGACGCCTTCCGGGTGGCTCACATCGGCTGCGTGTTTCAGGATTTCAAGCTGATTGAAGAGATGACCGTGGCGGACAACATCGACATTCTCCGCCTGGAGCGTGTGGATACCTCCGGCATCGACGACATTTTGAACACCCTCGGCATATTAAAACTGAAAAAGCGCCGGGTGGCGAAGCTGTCCGGCGGCGAGAAGCAGCGGGTGGCCATCGCCCGGGCGCTGGTGAAGAAGCCCGACATCATCATCGCGGACGAGCCCACCGGCAGCCTGAATTACGCCATCGGCCGGCGCATCATGGAGGAGCTGATCGACGCGGCCCGGGGCAAGACCCTCATCTGCGTCACCCACGACGACCGGCTGGCCGAGCTGTTCGACGTGGTGATCGACATGAACGACATCGCCTCCGGCACCGAGGAAGAAGGTGAAGCAAATGCTTAAGTTCGCCTTCAAAAACATGGCGGTGCGCAAGTCCCGGCTGCTGCTGGTGGTTCTGTCCATCGTCATCTCCGCCGGCGTGGCGCTTTTGAGCTACAACGTGGCCCAGCAGGTGAGCGAGGGCATCGTGAGCACCGCGGCGTATTACGACATGATCATCGGCCCTTCCGGCAGCGCCACCCAGCTGGCCATGAACACCATGTTCTTCACCGACAAGCCCCTGGGCACCATCCCCTACAGCTACGTGGAGGAGCTGCAAAAGAGCGGCCTGGTCAATCAGGTTGTGCCCTTCACCATGGGCGACAGCTACAACAGCGCCCGCATCGTGGGCACCACGCCCGCCTTCCTGGAGGGCAAGCCCCTGGCTCAGGGCGACATGTTCGATCAGGTCTACCAGGCCGTGGTGGGCGCGGAGGTGGCGCGCATGTACGGCCTGAAGGTGGGCGACGAGATCGTCACCTCTCATGGCCTGAACACCGGCGGCGCGGAGCACGCCGCCTCGCCCCTCACCGTGACCGGCATCCTCAAGACCACCGGCACGGCCTACGACAACGCCGTGTTCACCTCCTACAAGACCGTGTGGGCCGTGCATGAGCATCATCACGACGACGAGGATGAGGATCATGACCACGAGGACGAGGATCACGACCACGAGGACGAGGATCATGACCACGAGGAGGAAGAGGAAGGCCACGAGGGACACGCCCATGAGGGCCAGGTGTGCGCCATCCTGGTCAAGACCAAGGGCTTCAACGAGTATTACAAGCTGAACGACTACTACGGCGCGAATTCGCAGCTCCTGTGCATCAATCCCTCCACGGTGCTGCGTGAGGTGCTGGATCAGGTGGATCTGAGCGCCAAGATCGTGTATCTGCTGTGCGGCATCATCCTGATCATGAACATCATGGTCATCTCGGTCATCACGCTGCTGAACCTGTTCGACGCCCGCAAGGAGATCGCGCTGATGCGGCTCATCGGCATCAGCATGAAGCGCATCGCCCAGCTGTATCTCATCCAGAACAGCCTCATCGGCCTGATGGCCATCGTGCTGGCCATGCTGCTGTCCCACGGCTGCCTGGGCCTCATGAGCGGCTTTGTGGCCTCCATGGGCATCGTGCTCAGCTCCTGGACGATCTATCCCCTGGAGTGGGCCATCGCGGCGCTGGTGTTTGTGATCAGCGTGCTGCCCACCATGATTTCCATTCTGCACATGTCCCGGCGGGAAAGCCTGTGAGCCGGGCGAGGAGGACAAAATGAAAAAAACCGTTTCCCTTCTGCTGATCGCGGCGCTTCTCTGCCTGGCCCTGGCCGGCTGCGGCAATTCCTCGGCCTCCACGGGCGAGCCCGCCAGCCTGAGCTTTTCCGACGCCACCAGCATCGACGCCATTCAGGCGCTGAACGGCAAGACCGTGACCATCGTGGGCTACATGGCCACGCTGTCGCCCATCTCCGGCAAGTACATGTATCTGATGAACATGCCCTACCAGAGCTGCCCGTTCTGCGTGCCCAACACGGCCCAGCTGGCCAACACCATGGCCGTGTACGCGCCCAACGGCAAGACCTTCCAGTTTACCGACCAGGCGGTGCGCGTCACCGGCAAAATGGAGACGGGCGATTTCACCGACGAGTTCGGATACACCTACAACTACCGCATTTCGGACGCCACCTGCGAGGAGATCGACCTGGCGACGGTGTCGGAGAACTACAAGCTCTGGCAGGCCATCGCCTCGGACGGCATCGTGGCGGAGGTCAACTCCATGTTCGACTACCTGCACTTCATCTGCTGCTGGCCCACCTATCAGAGCTCCTATGTGGACGAGGACGGCAACGAGATCACCTTCTTCCTCTACGCCGGCGACGTGGAGCAGTACCTGGCGGACGACGGCCTCTACGGCTACGCGGACAAGGCCGCCTCGGATTACTTCCCCGGCCTGGTGGCCCGGGTCACCGCCATCAGCGGCACGGAGCTCAACGACCTGGTGGAGATCATCAACGACGCCAAGTCGGTGGAGGTATACGCCCGAAGCGAGCTGGACAGCGGCCACTACACCTACGACGAGACCGCCGACCAGTTCACCCTGAACAATCAGGAGGACCTGTACAACCAGTGGCTGGCGGTGTACACCCGCTTCTCCGAGTGGCTGGCCAAGTGGGAGCTGTAAGCGGAAGAAGCTCACGCGAATGTCCCGGCGCGTCACGGCGGCGCGTCGGGATTTTTTGGAGTGGACAGAACGGCGGCGATGTGGTATAATACTCTGTGAATCGGCAGAGAGAGGAGCGAGGTTATGCCGCAGAAGGGCGTCAAGGTCATTGCCCAGAACCGCAAGGCGCGGCATGACTACTTCATTGAGGAGACCTACGAGGCCGGCATCGAGCTGCGGGGCACGGAGGTCAAATCCATCCGGCTGGGCCAGTGCAACCTGAAGGACTGCTTCGCGCAGATCCGCAACGGGGAGATCACGGTGCACGGCATGCACATCAGCCCCTACGAGAAGGGCAACGTGTTCAACACCGATCCGCTGCGGCCAAAAAAGCTGCTGATGCACAAGGCGGAGATCCGCAAGCTGGGCCAGCAGGTTGCCCAGAAGGGCCTGGCGCTGATTCCGCTGTCGGTCTACCTCAAAAACGGCCTGATGAAGATCGAGCTGGGGCTGTGCCGCGGCAAGAAACTCTACGACAAGCGGGACGACATGGCCCGCCGCGACGCCGAGCGGGACATCGACCGCTCCATGAAGGAGCACGCGGGGCGTCGGCGCGGCGACGACTACTGACAAAGGTCAGTTCAACCAACAAGGGGGCGTATTTGGTTTCGACGGGGATCTGGAGGGTTTGAGAAGCGAGCGGCGGCCCTGGACCGCCTCAACAACGGGAACTTAAATGAACTGACAACTACGATAACGTAGCTTTCGCGGCTTAAGTCCGTGAACGTCGGCCCCGGGCTTCCTGCGGCGCGGGTCACCGGCGTCATTAAGGCAGGGAACCAACCGCTCTAAGCTTTGCGAGCGGCGGGATTTTATGAAGCTACTGAAAGCGCGACCCTGTCTGCGGGGGCGCGCCGGAGGGAATGTCAAAACACAGACTGCGCTCGGAGATGCTTGGGTTCTCGGGTTTTCGGACAGGGGTTCGACCCCCCTCGCCTCCATACTTACTTTTGCCATCATATCGCAAGATATGGTGGTTTTTCTGTTTCTATGGCACAATATATGTGTGTCTGTCTGACGATTTGCCGTGCTGACGGCGCCTGGTAGAATGAAGCGGAAGAAATCGTCACATTTTCCTGCTATAATGACAGAGTATTACGCTTCCATTTGGAAGCGCAATGATTGGGCGACGCAGAGCAACCGTGTGAGGATCGGGTCTCTCTGATCGTCCGGTGCTTCGAGGCTCTGGTGATGTGCCTCCAACACACAGTCGCCTGCGTAATGGACCGCCTTCAGCACACGAACAAACTCTGCCCAGTCTACCGTGCCATCGCCAGGAATCAGGTGCTCATCCTTAAAATCTCCATGATTGTCCTGCATGTGCAGAGACAACGGGGCCTCGGCGCACTCAAGCAGCACCGACGGCCGATAGCCGAAGCAGTTGGCATGGCCTGTGTCATAGCACCAGCCGAACCATTCCGAACCCACCTGACGCACCAGTTCAGCGATGATTCTCGGATCCTTCGACGCGCCCCAGAGCAGGTTTTCCGATAAAATCACGACGCCACACCGACGCGCCTTTTCCAGCCACGGCGCCACGGCCTTCGCGTTTCGCGCAATGAATTCCTGCTCATCCTCCAGGATGGTTCCATCGCTGTTTCGCCACACAGGATGGAGCACCATATATCGCGCGCCGAGGGCGCCGGCAGCCTCCAGCGAGCGCCCGATCAGGGCGTTCCCCTCCGCCTCACCCGGTGCGTGGGAATGGGTATATGAAATGCCCGCCTCCTCCGCCTGCCCCCTCAATCCTTCGGCCCATTTAATGTAGCCGTCTTTCATAAAGGGAGAGTCTGCTTCCTGCGTCCAGTAATCAAAGGCCATGTCCAGCGCTTCAAAACCCAGCTTTGCCAGACGGCTGATGGCTTCCTCTGCGGGATAACCCGGCTGGAATACGGCCGTTGTGGTGACAATCCGCTTTTTCATGGTATCGCCTATCCTTTCACCCTGAAGAGATCGGTTAATCGCGTCCCGCAGTTTGCTGTTGATTCATCTTCCTGTATTCACCAGGCGTCACGCCTGTCATCTGCTTAAATTTACGCATGAAGTTGGGCACATCCTGATAGCCGGCCGCCCAGACGATGTCCTTGATCGGCTCGTCGGTATCCCTCAGCGCCTTTTTGACATATTCCATGCGGAGACCGCTCACATAGTCGGAAAAGCCCTGACCTGTCTCAGCCCGAAAGATGCGGCCCGCATAGTTGGGTGTCATGCCAAAGTGATCTGCCAGCAGCTTCAATGAGAAGTTCGAGTCCTGATAGGATGCTTCAACGAAGTTTTTAAGTTCGTTGCCACGACTGCTTTCCCTGGCCACATCGCGGTCGTGAATGGATTGGCTGACCTGCTGAGTCATCCGCACCAGGAGACCGCGTAACTCGTCAAAGGAGGCAAACCGCATCACCTCCTGTACGTCCTGTCCCTCTTCGCCCAGATATGCCTGGCCGATGGAGGAAAGGCTATTGATCAACTCGCATAGAACAATACATCCAAATTCATATGAATGACTGGACATGACGTGCCCAATCAGGTTCTGCATATTCAAAAGAGCAAGCTCGGCGTCACCCCGGTAGACCGCTTGGAAATAAGCCTGACGAAGTCTATTGATGGAGTCACCCGCGCCTGGAATATCATTATACGAATAAATGCCGCTCTCCGAACACTCCCGGCCCCATTCCATGGCCGAACCCGCCTGATTCAACGCGCTCGCTAGCTGAGTGAGCTCACCGCATTCGCTGCTGACGGCTACGATGATATCCTCTGTGATCAGCCTGACCTCCTGATAGAGCAGGAAGGCGAGATAGGCCTGCTCTCCCGGAGCGTGAGAAGCCACAACCGCCAGGGCGCCAAGCTCGGTCCTTGGACACAGATAAATCTGATAGGGCGTCTGCCCAAAGGCAGACAGGAGCGCCGTCATATCCTCTTCCCCCAAGGGATTGACCTTATCGCTGCGGGAGATCAGGAACACGCTCATAGCGCCACGATTCAGATCAATGTGCGCCGACTTCATGGCCTGCAGCATAACATGCATATCTTCAGTCCGGAAACCACTCAGAAGAAGCCGGAGTGTCTGCCGCGTGATTTGACTGCGCTGACGCTCTATGGATGCTTCCAGTTCATCGCGTTGTTCAATGGATCGATCCATCATGGCCCGCACCAAATCCAGCTCGTCCATGGGCATTTCTTCCAGCTCAGGCATCTTCTCAAGGGCAATTTGACGCATGATCCGCAAAGGCGCGTAGCTCCGCCAGGAAAGCATCATGACCAACATGCTTCCCATCAGGCAAATGACCAGGAGCAACGCAAAAACAGTTGTTCTTGCTTTCAACGCGTCCTGCAGTAAAATATCAGTGGGAACAACGGCGATAAACTGCCAACTGTTCTGGGTTGATTGACCGCTGATCAAAGACAGTTGTTCCCCGGCTTCCTGAAATTCTGTTACCGTTCTGCCCGTGGAAATCTCCGTCAATCGGCCGGTATCAATCTCAATGGGCTGCTCTGAGCCGCGCACAAAAAGCTGCGTGCCGTCATTGTTATAAATAAAGAAGGAATAAGTCGCGGGATCAAATACCTTCAGCAGATCCAGCAAGGCGTCTCTATTGACTTCGCAGATGACGGCGCCATGATAGTTGGCCAGAGGACGACGGGTGGAAAGAATATAAAAGATATTCTTATTGATCACACAGCTGACGTCTGAACCCCAAGCGGTGGTATGATGAATGGCATCCACCTGTTCACGGAGCAGAGCGGCTTCCCTCTCGCTGGCAAACACCTTGCGATCCAGAAACACGTTCCAGTTCATAATGCCCTTGGTGGTGTAGACGATGGAATCCTCTTCGATCAGGTAATAGACATCCGACCAAAAATCGTTATTCATGCGATATTTGGAGAGCTCTTCAATGCCTGTCATCAGTGAAGGCACGCTATTGTGGAGCTGAGCGGGGCGCAGGCTTATCGTGCCGCCGATGTCATAAGCGATGTATTGAGCATAACCAATCTGCTGGTCAACCGATTGAACCAGCAGCCGCATCTTTTCCAACGCTTCCATTTCGATAGAGGCGCGTTTTTCCGATACAACACCGCGCACAATCCAGAAATACAGGAGCATCAGGGGCAACAGGAACACGGCGATATAACCCAAAAGCAGCCGGCGAAAACGACGGCTGGAAAGGATCTCCCGGAGGTAGCCGGAAGTGCTGTTCATGGTCTTGTATTCCGACAGTGGTGGCTTTCTCACATTATCGCTCCTGTGGACCGGCCTCTGATTTTTACTGTACCTCAGCAGGGGGACGCCTCAGCATCCCCCTGCAAATTATAAACCTACAAATCAATCTTAGTCAAGATTGGCCAAATAGCGGTCATACGCGGTTTGCTGCAGCTCCAGCAGGCGGGGCAGCTGCATCTTTTCCAGCGCGGCCATGTAATCGGTCTCGAAGGTGTCAAGGCTCATTTCACCCACGATGAATTTGGCCTTGCACTGCTCCACGTAGCTCTCGATGTCCACGGTGAGCGAGCTGATCTCCATCTGCTCCTCGTCGGTGTAGTACATGTCTGGGAAAAAGCTTTTATAATATGGGGCAAGTTGGTCCCGGTAACTGGCATACCAAGCCTTTTTCACAGGGGGATAATCTTCAAGATCATAGAAAAGCGACGTATCCATGGCAAGCGGGCTGACGTCGGGCGAGACATAGGCCAGCTTGTAGCCAGACCAGCTATTCAGACCGCTATCCTTGAATTTTTGCTCCTCGGACACCCAGACAACGCCTTCCTCGACCCAGTGCCACAGTATGCCCTCGGGGCCGCAAACTTCAAGGTTTGCGCCTTCGGTAGAATAGGTATAGTCAATCCATCGCGCGGTCTCCTCGGGGTAGGAATTCACGCAAGTGATGACAGCTCTACCTGTCTGAATGCCTGATGTTTGCGGCCAAATCTTCTCTTGTCCTTCTTCTGCGACCAGCGGGGCCATCAGCTTATAGGAAGCCGCCTCTTCCAGAGAACAAACGACATAGGGAGCGGCGCAATTGTACATGCCGATCTGGAGATTTGCGCCTTTAGCGCTCCACTGCTCACTCGTCTGCGTGAAGTATTCGCTGTCAATCAGACCGTCGTCGTACAGCTTCTTGATGTAGGTCAGTGCATCCTTATACTGGGGCAATGTGGCGGCGTATTTCACCTCGCCGTCCACGACCTCGTAATTGGTGAAGCCTTGCTTGGCGGAACCGCCCAGCAGACCGTAGGCGCTGAGTACGAGCTGGTCGATCTGGATACTGGAGTTGTTGAGGCCACTGAAGGGGATCATGGGGCCCTTCTCGCTCAGCTCGGGATGATCGCGGAAAGCGGCCAGTACGTTGTAAAGGTCATCCAGCGTTTCGGGCATGTCGAGGCCCAACGTGTCCAGCCAATCCTTATTGATGACATACTTCGTTGTTCCGGAACTTGCACTTCTCCAGATATAGGGAAAGCTGTAGACGTTGCCGTCAAGTGTTATGGCATAGGTGTATAGATCAGGCCATTTCTCCACCGCGGCCTTGAAGTTGGGCATCGAGTTTTCCAGATAATCATTGAGCGGAATGAAGATGCCCAGTCCGCCATAAGTCACCTCGTCCGCCTTGGAGATGCCGCCGCCATAGAACATGTCCGGCAGATCCTGGCTGGCAAGCACCAGGTTCTTCTTCTCCTGATAGGAGTCAGAAGGGACCAGGTCGAAGTTCCAATGAATATTCGTCAAGTCTTCCATGTACTGGAACCACCACATGTCCTCCCAGTTGCCGTGCATGGCCTGCCTGGCAGCCATCATGGTCAGTTCGATCTTCTCCTCCGCAATGGGCATGGGCTGCTTGTTCGTATACACATCCACGTCGCTGGCCAGCGCCGAGGACATGAGTAGCAGCAGGAGAGCTAAGGTCAGGGATACTAACTTCTTCATGGTTCTTTCCTCCTCTAATATAATTCACCCGCCCCGCGGGCAAGGAACAATGGGAATCAGCCCTTCACCGCGCCGAGCATGACGCCCTTGATGAAGAACTTCTGCAGGAAGGGATACACGCACATGATGGGCACCGTGGAAACAATGATCAGCGAAAATTTCATGATCTCCGCCACCCGCGCCTGCTCCGCTGCGGCCTCCGCGTCCTCGGCGGACATGATTTCAGAGATCTGGTTGCGCACAAGAATCTCACGCAGATACAGCTGGAGCGAATACAATTTGCTGTCGTTCAAATAGATCAGTTCGTTGAAGTAGGAATTCCAGCGTCCCACGCCGAAGAACAGCGTCATCACCGCGATGATCGGCATGGACAGGGGCAGCACGATGCGGAAGAAAATGCCGAAATCTGTCGCTCCGTCGATCATGGCCGATTCCTGGATCTCGCCGGGAATGCTGCTGCCCATGAAGGTGCGGGTAACGATGATATTGTGGGCCGACGTGGCGCCCAGCAGCAGGATGGCCCACACGGTATTGATCATGTGCATCTCCCGCACCACCAGGTAGGTGGGAATCAGGCCTCCTCCGAAGAACATAGTGATGGTGATGACCATCATAAAGAACCCCCGGCCCAGCAATTCCTTGCGGGTCAGCGCGTAAGCGCAGCTCAGCGTCACCGCCAGGCTGATGGCCGTGCCCACCACCGTGTAGAAGATGGTATTGCGATAGCCGATCCATACCGGCTGGTAGGCAAAGACCTTGTGATAGCCTTCCATACTGAAGCCGCGGGGATACAGGAACACATGGCCCAGGTTAACCTCTACAGGATCGCTGACCGAAGCGCACACCACGTAATACAGCGGATACAGCACCAGTAGAAAGCACAAGGTCAACAGCGTATAGTTGACTGCGATAAACGCCCGGTCCACCGCGGTATTTTTGATCTTCATTTCTGCGCGCCCCCCTTAGAACAGACGGGACTGCCCGACTGCTTTCGATATGGTGTTGAAAACCAGCAGCAGGGCGAAGTTGATGACCGAATTGAACAGGCCCACGGCCGCCGAGAAAGAGTACTGCGCGTTTTGCAGACCGATCCGGTAAACGTAGGTACTGATCACGTCCGACGCCTCCATGTTCAGCGAATTCTGCAGCAGGAAAATCTTCTCAAACCCCACACTCATCATACTGCCCATGCGCAGGATAAACATGATCGTAATCGTAGGCATAATGCCCGGCAGGTTGATGTGCAGCATCCGCTGGAGGCGGTTGGCGCCATCGATGGTGGCCGCCTCGTGCAGCTCCGGATCAATGCCTGCCAGCGCAGCGATGTAAACAATGGCCCCCCATCCTGAGCTCTGCCACACGCCGGACAGCACGTAGATCGTCTTGAAAATGCGGGGATTGCCCAGGTAATTGACGGGTTCGCGCCCTGTGAAACCCTTTATGATCATGTTAATCAGGCCATTGGACGGCGAGAGAAAAGAACAGATCATACCGCAGAGTACCACAGTGGAAATAAAGTGAGGCGCGTAGAGTACCGTCTGCACAAGGCGCTTATAGCCAGATCGCTCCACTTCGTTGATCATCAGCGCCAACAGGATCGGCACCGGGAACCCCACCGCCAGGGAATACAGATTGATGACGAAAGTGTTTCGCACCAGCATCCCAAAATAATAGGAATTAAAGAAGCGCTTTAGATGCATGAGGCCTACCCATTTGCTCCCCGTGATGCCCAGTGTTGGCACAAAATTCCGGAAGGCTATCTGCAGCCCGTAAATAGGCCAATAATGAAACAGCGCGTAATAGATCAAGGCAGGAGCAATCAACACATAAAGCTGCCAGTGCAGAATGATTTTCTTTCCCAGCTGCGCCGGTGTCCTTTTCCGCCTCTGGACGTTGAGTTGAGCCGCCATATTGCCACCCCGTTTTTCCGTTTGGTTTATTAATTTCTTTACACAAATATTATAGTATTTTGCGTGCATGCGGTCTATTTGTTTTTTCAACAAAGCATTTGTTTATTGTTTGAAAGGCGAAAAAGGCAGTGCGCAGGGGCCGAGGATTTCCGAAATAACAGGTATCAGCTTCCGCTATACAGCCGGCGATGAAAGGGCTCTTAGGGAATGACGATCCTTTGTCCGATGCGCCAGTCAATGATACTCGCCAAGATAACTCTTGGAGTAGGGGAGGCCATTCACAAAGGGCCCACGCTGCCCCTGTCGCGGGCAGAGAAAAGTGCCGCCCCGTTGATCGGCGGGACGGCATAGGACGGAGCGGCAGGCTTGACCGATTATAAGTCAACTGGCCTTCGGCATGGGAATAATAAATTAATATGACTGGGTGTCGTTGCGAAAAAGTGCATATTGATGTAAAATACATGGCGAGGGAGAATCAGGGCTTTGAAATGATATGAACATACATACCTGGCCCTTCTTCTTTTCAAAGAACAGCCCGCTGTCGAGAGAACAGCGAAAAGGCTGTCAGTGAGCAAGGTTCGGCAATTCAAGCCCAGCCATTCGCCACAACCATTCATGCTGGTCGGATGCGCCACGAATCAGGGAAAACCTTATGCAAGCTGTATGCAAGATAATCCTTCTCAAGATGTTGAAAACAAACGCCCCGATCATTTCATGGGAAAACGTGAGGAGGGAAAGACGTGATGAAGAATCTATTGAGTCGTAGGAAGACCATTGAATGTTTTGACGAGAAGGCGTTCAGGCAGACGAATACGCTGCTTCAGCCTGCCTATGCCTGGATCTGGAATGCGCCGGTAAGCCGCGAAGGAATCGTGCGTCAATTGGATGACATGAGGCGCGCCGGCATTCGCACAGTGTATGTACTGCCCGAGCCGAAGGAATTTCGCGCGTATACTGAACGGGTGCATCTGGAACCGGAATACCTGACAGAGGCGTATTTTGACATGCTGCGCTACGCGATAGACTGTGCGCAGGAGCGTGGCATGAGCGTTTGGCTGTATGACGAGGGCGGGTGGCCATCCGGCAGCGCCTGCGGCCGTGTGCTGGCCGCGCATCCAGAGCTGTGCCGCAAAGGGGTTGCCCGGCGAACAATATCGCTGCACGCAGGTGAGGTCTATGCACCGGGCGAGCGCGCCCTCGCCGCATTTTCCCTGGGACGGGACGGAACGCGGCGCATGGTGGCCGCCCATGAAACAGTCGAAACTGACGTGGATTTGGAAGAATACTATGTTCGGTGGGAAGGCGGACTGAGCGTCAACGCGTTGGAGAACGGCGTAGGGTGTTCATTTGTGGAAAGTACTCACGAACGGCATACACGCTTTCTCAGCGACCTGTTTGGCGAGAAGGATGCGAATCGGCGTTGGATAGAGGGTAGCGGAAGCCTGCAGTTGATGTTCACTGATGAACCTGGCGCCGGACGCTTTGCCTGGCCCTGCGGCTTCGAAGAGCAGTTCCTGAAGCGCTACGGATATGACATCCGCCCCTTCCTGCCCGATCTTATGGATATGGAACGGGAGGTGGAAGGAGAAGCGCTGCAGGCGCGCATGGATTATCGTGAATTGACAGGCGAGATGTTCCGAGATAACTACTTCAGGCCGCTTCGCGAGTGGGCGCGCTGGAACAACATCCTTTCCGCCGGCCACATCGACATCGACCATCAGAGCGATGGCTGTCTGTATCACCATTACGGCACGGTTTTGCAGCAACTGCGGGAGATGGATATACCGGGCGTGGACGTCATCTGGCATCAGATCACCCGACCGACCGCGGACGGCAAAATCGCCGATCTTTCGCGCCAGACTACGACCAGTGACCCGGCTGCCGCCTCTGGCAAAGCCTGCGCGGAAGGCAATGGCTTTTTCCCGCGCTTTGCTTCCTCGGCAGCGGCTCAAGTCGGGGGCAAATACGCCCTGAGCGAGAGCTTCGCGGTGTACGGCGGCGGACTGGACGGCGATGAAATGCGCTTTGTGGTAAATTTCCAATTGGTTCGGGGCATCAATGTGTTCAACTTCATGAGCATGAGCTACGCGCGGGACTGCGCGGCGGGGCTGCTCATGAGGCCGAATTTCGTGCCGGAAATGCCGGGCTACGAGCACCTGCGGGGCGTAAACGACTATACGGCCCGCGCCTGTTATCTGATGCAGCTGGGCAGGCCGGGCGCGGACACGGCGCTGTATTATCCGGCGCGCGATATCTGGGCGGGCGGCGAGACGGCCCGGCGCGCGGTGGCGGCTTTCGATGAATCGGGCCGCCTGCTGGAAGAAAAGCAGGTTGATTTTGACATCATCGACGATGAGGGCGTTCGACTGGCTCAGACTGAAGACGGTACGCTCCGGCTGGGACTGGCGGCCTATAGCCATGTGATTATTCCCGATTGCAGGCACATGCCGGAGGATGTGAAGGACCGTCTCTCCGCCATGGATCAGAACGTGTACCCGGCGCTGGCTGTGGACTGCCCGGCACTGCGAGTACGCCGGCGGTTGCTGCCTGAGCAAGAGACGCTGTGGATGCTGTTCAACGAATCGGATCACGACATCGCACCGGCGGTCAGCTTGCCCGGCGCACATGTTTTCCGGCTCGATGTGGATACAGCGGAGATTGAACGGGCAGACGACCAGCGATCGCTGATGCTGCGTCCGGGGGAGGCTCAGTTCTTTCTCACTTCAGAAATGGACCGATCCGACGCGCGGGACGCGCTTCGCGAACGGCAAATCGTGGGGCGAGCTGAGGCGTTTACCATTCAGCAGACGAGGAAAACAACCGTCGACCGGAACGGCCTTCACAGCGACCTGGTAGCCGGGAAGGAAACAGCCTGCGCGCCTGGCTGCTGGGAGGCCTGTATGGGGGCGGATTTCTCGGGCGAAGCGGTGTATCGCACGCAAATTGAGCTGGAGGAGGCGCCAGGACCTGGGGATATGTATGAAATCGATCTGGGCCGTGTTGAATGCAGCGCGCGTGTGCGCGTGAATGGGAAACCAGTTGGCATCGCCTGGTTCCATCCGATGCGCCTGACGTTTGACGGGGCTTTGCTGGAAGGCGGGCGAACGCTGCGTCTGGAGATCGAGGTGGCAAACACAATGGCGAATCTATGCGCCGCGCAGCCGCTGGAGACATTGTTCCCCAAGGTGGAGCTGGGTCCCTATCAGGAAAAGCTGAGGAAGTTTGAAGCGTTCGCGCCAAAGGGCGGATTGTACGGTCCGGTGACGGTGTCAAAGCTGCGCCGTTGAGGGAGAATTGCATGAGGGAACTGACTTGTTTGATTGCCGAGGATTCCTCTGTTGAGCGCGATGGGTTGCGGTTTTTGATCGAATCGAAGCGGTATCCGGTGCGCGTGCTGGAGGCGGCCAACGGTGAAGACGCGCTGGAAAACATGGAAAAGGAGCGTGCGGATATACTCATTACGGATATCCGCATGCCCTTTATGGACGGATTGGCGCTCTCCCGAGCCATTCGCGAGAGAGGATGGCGCACAAAAATCCTCATCTGCAGCGCCTACGGTGAATTTACCTACGCCAAGCAGGCCATCGAGTATGGCGTGAGCGGATATCTGCTCAAGCCGATCCAGCGCGGAGAGTTTTATCGCCAGTTTGAGCAACTGCTTTCCGGATTGGAGCAGGAGGAAAAGGAAGAAGAACATGACGCTCAGACTGAGCACGGGGCCATCGAGAGCGTTCTTCGTGTGATTCACGAGCGATACAGAGAGCCGCTTACGTTGGAAGGGCTGGCCCAGGGCGTGCACTTCGCGCCGACCTATCTGAGCGCTCTTTTCAGAAAAAAGACAGGCACCACGCTCATCAAGTATCTCACCAACTACCGCATGGAGCGCGCGGCGGAAATGCTTACAAAGAGCGATCTGCCCATCGCTGAGATTGCTAGGCGGGTGGGCTACGACAATATTTCTTATTTCAGCCTGCTGTTTAAGGCGCGCTTCGGCGTTTCTCCGGCGCAGTTTCGCAAGGCGCGGCGAACGGGAGACAAGACATGAAGGGGCTGTTTTCTCGGATTGGGCTGCGCAGAAAGCTGCTTTTGTCCTATCTCGTAGTTTTTATGATCGCGGCGTTGACGATGGCCTGGTATTCCATCGCGACATCCATCCAGGTGATCTACACAAATAACGTGCGCGCCGTTTCGGATATGGCAGAACGCGCCGGCGACAATTACCGGCGCAAGATGGAGCAGTTTGAACAATCCATTATGTTGTGTGTTTCCAACGAGCAGCTGCAGCGCGTCTATAAGAATCAATATCTGTCGACCTATGCCCTCTATCGGGCGTTGATCGACAGTTACCTGCCTTTTTACAAAAGTCTCTATGCGACATATAACGGCGATCTGAGCCGGCTGTGCGTCTACTCAACAAAAGGCCTGTACAAGTGGCAGGATTATCTGAACAGCGCGGAGGCCATCGCGGAAGAGGCATGGTTCCAGGAGGCAATCACCGAGCCCGGCATTCATTGGAATGCGCGAGGCAGCAGCATTTACGCCGCTTGCCGCATTGACAATCTGGACAGCGTGGTGCGCGCCGCCCCGCTAGGTGTTTTGTACATGGAGATCAACAGCGCGGCGCTGCTCAACCAATATGTCTACATCAGCTGGCCGGGATATGTATTCCGACTGAAGGACGCTTCGGGGGATGTCCTGCTTGAGAGCACCGCGGGCGACGTGACGCCCGGGGAAAAAATGAAGACGTTTGAGGTCGATGCCGGGCAAAACGGCTGGATGCTGGCCTTTGACGTGCCTGAGGATACGCTCCGGATCGGTGAAAGGGCATGGATTCCGGTGGAATCCGTGGTGATCGTTGCGGGCCTGATCCTGTTACTGCTGCTGATCACCTTCTTTACCCATGTCCTGTTGAGGGGATTGAGCCGACTGAAGGACGCTTCGGGGGATGTCCTGCTTGAGAGCACCGCGGGCGATGTGACGCCCGGGGAAAAAATGAAGACGTTTGAGGTCGATGCCGGGCAAAACGGCTGGATGCTGGCGAGCGGCGCCTGGCCAGCCTGGAGGCGCGGGCGCTGCGAGCTCAGATCGACCCGCACTTTCTTTATAACACCCTGTCGTTCATCAACTGGAAATGCATCCGCGCGGGACAGGACGAGATCAGCGACGTGATCGAGCAGCTGTCCACCTTCTACCGCACCTGCCTCAACCAGGGACATGAGCTCACCACGGTGAGCACCGAGGTCGCCAACATCACAGCCTACGTCAACATCCAGCTGCGGCTGCATGACGACCGCTTTCGCGTGCACTATGACATCCCGCAGGCGCTCATGAACTGTCCCATGCCCGGCTTTGTGCTGCAGCCGCTGGTGGAGAACGCCGTTCTTCATGGGCTGGATCAGCGGCGGGAGAATGGCGAGCTGTTCATCGGCCTGCGGCGGGAAGGCGAGGATCTGGTGTTTGCCGTGCGGGACAACGGACCAGGCCTTTCGGCGGAGCTCATCGAGAAGCTCAACGGCAGCGCGCCGGCGGATAACGCCAAAGGCTACGGCGTGAAGAACGTGAACGACCGCATTCGCCTGATCTATGGCGAGGGCTATGGCATCCGCGTCATGAACGCGCCGGAGGGCGGATGTCTGGCCGTTTTGAGAATGCGGGCGCTGCCGCCGGAGAAAAGCGGGGAAGAAGAATAAGATTCTGATAGTTTATCGTAAAAATATGATAGCGTTTTCATTGAGAATGTGTTATAATGTATGCGAACTCAAAAAAGGAGGAGATCATATGCGTAAGATTCTGGCTTTGGCACTGGCTTTCCTCATGGTGTTCGCCTGTGTGAGCGCCCTGGCGGAGGGCGAAGAGATCACCCTGACCTATGGCAAAGAGTTTGATTTCGACGGCAAGACCTTCCTCGAGGGACAGGACCTCGAAAACAACTACTATCTGGACTATGCTTATGACAAGCACAAGGTGAAGGTTGAGTACACCTGGGTGCTGGACGACGATGCCCAGAAGGACGCCCTGGCCGTGGCCAACGGCGACATGCCCGACGTCATGCTGGTGGACCTGACCACCTTCAACATGCTGATTGAATCCGACATGATTCAGCCGCTGACCAAGGCCTTCGATGAGGCGGCCAACCAATATCTGCGCGACGCGCGGGACACCTATCCCGAGGCGTTCGCCGCGGCGACCGTGGGCGGTGAGCTTATGGCCATCCCGGACACCGTGCCGAAGAAGCAGCACGTGTACACCTGGGTCCGCAAGGACTGGCTGGACAAGCTGGGCCTGGAAGTGCCCACCACCATGGATGACATCATCGCGGTGGCCAAGGCCTTCATCGAGCAGGATCCCGACGGCAACGGCGAAAACGACACCATCGGCCTGCCGCTGAACACCAACATCATCGGCCGCTACGGCTCCGACTACATGGCCGACCCCATCGCCAACGCCATGGGCTCCTACGCCCGCATGTGGTATGAGGACGAGGACGGCAAGGTGGTCTATGGCTCCGTGACCGACGAGACCCGCGCCGCGCTGGAGTATCTGGCCAAGCTGTATGCCGAAGGCGTCTTCGACCCGCAGTTCGCCGTGCGCGAGGAGAAGGAACTGGTCATCTCCGGCAAGTGCGGCATCTTCTTCGGCTCCTGGTGCGCCGGTCCCCTGCGCCAGTCCTACGGCTATGATCAGGCCGAGTGGATTCCTGTGGTGGCCCCCATTGAGGGTGAAGGCGCGACCTACTACACCATGTCTCCCGTTCCGGCCAACAACTATCTGGTTGTGAGCAAGAAGTGCAAGCATCCCGAAGCCGTTATCTGGATGCTGGGCGACACCTATGAGTTCCATCGCTTCCTGACCGGCGACGACGAGTGGACCGCCAAGTGCCAGGAATATCAGACCGCTGGCGTGAGCTGGACCATCATGCCCTTTGAAATCCAGCTGGAGGCCGAGGACATCGTGGCCGTGCGCGGCAAGGACATGGTTCAGATGATCGACACCGGCGACCGCACCGGCATCTCCCTGCAGAACCAGAGCTTCTATGATGCCTATCTGGCCTGGCAGGAGGACAACACCTCTCTGACCGGCTGGGTGCGCTATGTGGGCATGTATCTGGGCTGCAACGTCGCGAACTACGAGCACAACGACTACAAGCAGCCTGTGTTCTGGGGCACCACCGAGACCATGCAGGACTATTGGACCACCCTCACCTCTCTGGAGGACGAGACCTTCATGAAGATCGTCATGAACGAAGTGGGCATCGAGGCCTTCGACGAGTTCGTGAAGCAGTGGCATGCTGAAGGCGGCGACGAGATCATCGCGGAGGTTCAGGAGTACGTTGACGCCCGCAAGTAATTTTGCCAAAGAACAGACATTGCGATCAGGCGGGGAACACGTTTCCCCGCCCTTTCGTTAAGGAGACGATCTGGCAAAAGGGGGTCACGCGCTTGCAAAACAAAAAATACGCCTATCAATACCATCTGATGCTCATACCGGTCATGATCTTTCTGTTCATCTTTCACATCGTGCCCTGCTTCGGCATCACCATCGCCTTTGAAAAGTTCATTCCCGCCAAGGGCATCCTGGGCTCGAAGTGGGTGGGCCTGAAGTACTTCCGGCAGATGTTCGGCATGTCCAACTCCTGGCGCATCTTCCGCAACACGCTCATCATCGCGTGCTGGAAGATCGTGATGAACATGATCGTGCCCATCGTGTTCTCGATCCTGCTCAATGAGGTGCGCCACAACGGCTTCAAGCGTACGGCGCAGACCGTCATCTATCTGCCGCACTTCCTGTCCTGGGTGGTGCTGTCCATCCCGATCATGAATATTTTCGCGTATGACGGCATCGTGAACGATCTGGTCAGACTGTTCGGCGGCGATCCGGTCATGTTCCTGGCCAGCAACACCTGGTTCAGGCCAATACTGGTCATTACTGATGTTTGGAAGGAATTTGGCTTCGGCACCATCGTGTATCTGGCAGCCATAACGGGTATTGATCCGGCGCTGTACGAGGCCGCGGTGATCGACGGCGCCAGCCGCAGCCAGCGCATGGTTCATGTGACGCTGCCCGGCATGATTCCTACCATCGTGCTGTTGGCCACGAGGAGCCTGGGCAATGTTTTGAACGCGGGCTTCGATCAGGTCTACAACCTGTACATCCCCGCCGTGTATGAAACGGCGGACATCATCGACACCTACGTGTACCGGGCGGGCCTCATTGACATGAACTACTCCCTGTCCACCGCC
>CADARO010000036.1 GCA_902790345.1 uncultured Eubacteriales bacterium
CGGCATCATCATCGTGGACGAGGAGCACGAGTCCAGCTACATTTCGGACAAACGGCCCCGCTACGACGCCCGGGAGGTGGCCCGCTGGCGGGCGGAGCGTCAGGGCGGCGTGCTGCTGCTGGGCAGCGCCACTCCCTCCATCGCCACCTACATGCGGGCCATGCCCGGGGTGAAGCCCGTCAACCGGCTGGAGCTCATCGAGATGAACGAGCGCGTGAAGGGCCGGGCTTTGCCCCAGGTGGAGATCGTGGACATGCGCGAGGAGCTGGTGAAGGGCAACAAGTCCATCTTCAGCGCGGTGCTGATGGGCGCCATGCAGGCCTGCCTGGACGAGGGCCATCAGGTGATCCTGTTCATCAACCGGCGGGGATATTCCACGTTTGTGTCCTGCCGCGCCTGCGGCTATGTGGAGCGCTGCAATCAGTGCGACGTGTCCATGACCTATCATCAGTCGGACGGCATGCTGCACTGCCACTACTGCGGCGATATGCGCCTGCCTCCCAAGGTATGCCCCAGCTGCGGCAGCCGGTTCATCAAGTATTTCGGCACGGGCACCCAGAAGGTGGAGGAGGAGGTCAACCGGCTCTTTCCCCAGGCGAAGACCCTGCGCATGGACGTGGACACCACCGGCGCGAAGGACGCTCACGAGACCATTCTGGGCGCGTTCCGACGGGGTGAGGCCCAGGTGCTGGTGGGCACGCAGATGATCGCCAAGGGCCTGGATTTCCCCAACGTGACGCTGGTGGGCGTGGTGGCGGCGGACTTGTCGCTGCACGTGCCGGATTACCGCAGCGTGGAGCGCACTTTCCAGCTCATCACCCAGGTGGCCGGGCGGGCGGGCCGGGCGGAGTATCCCGGCAAGGTCATTTTGCAGACCTACGACCCGGAGCACTACGGCATCGAGCTGGCCGCCAGGCAGGACTACCGGGCGTTCTACATGAAGGAGTCCACCATGCGCCGGCGGGGGCTGTATCCGCCCTTCACGGTGCTGGCGCGGCTGCTGGTGTCCTCCAAGAGCGAGGACACGGCGCGCTGCGTGGCGCTGGCGCTGGAGGCCCGGTTCAACGGCTTGCTGGACGAGAGGCCGGACTGGCGGCGGGACGTGATCCAGATGCGGGCGCTGGAGGCCCCCCTCAAGACGCTGCGGGGGGAGGCGCGCTGGCAGGTGTTTCTCAAGATGTACGCGCGGCCGAGTGCGGACGAAGTGATTTCAAAGATGGAAGAGCTGGAGCGGCAGGCGTTCGACGGCGCGCGGGTGGAGCTGGAGGTCAACCCCAACGCGATGCTGTGACGCGGCCGCAATGAGAGGAGATAGAGACCATGGCGGTTATGAAGATCGTGAAGCTGGGCGAGGACGACGTGCTGCGCAAGAAGGCGCACCCGGTGAAGCTCATCGACAGGCGCACCCAGGCGCTTTTGAAGGATATGGCGGAGACCATGTACGCCGCGGAGGGCGTGGGTCTGGCCGCGCCGCAGGTGGGCATCCTGCGCCGCATCGTGGTGATCGACGTGGGCGACGGGCTGGTTGAGCTCATCAACCCGGAGATCATCTCCGCGGAAGGCGCGGAGGTGGGCGCGGAGGGCTGCCTCAGCGTGCCCGGCCGCCGGGGCACGGTGGAGCGGCCCACCAAGGTGGTCGTGCGCGCGCTGGATCGCAAGGGCCGCCAGATCGAGTTCACCGCCGAGGGCTTCTTCGCCCGGGCGGTGTGCCACGAGTTGGATCATCTGGACGGCGTGGTCTACGTGGACAAGATGATCGAGGACGTGACCGACCAGATGATGAAGGACAGCGAGGAGGGCAAGTGATTTGAGAATCGTCTTTATGGGCACGCCGGAATTCGCGGTGCCCTCCCTGCGGGCGCTGCTGGACGCGGGTTATGACGTGGTGGGCGCGTTCACCCAGCCGGATCGGCCCGCCGGGCGGGGCAACAAGCTCACCGCCTGCCCGGTGAAGCAGCTGGCGCTGGAGCGGAACGTGCCGGTGTATCAGTTCGAGAAGATTCGCCGCCGGGAGGGCCGGGAGGCGCTGGAGGCGCTGAAGCCCGATCTGGTGGTGACGGCCGCCTTCGGCCAGATCCTCTCCCAGCGCATCCTGGACATCCCGCCCCTGGGCACGCTGAACGTGCACGCCTCGCTGCTGCCCGCTTATCGCGGCGCGGCGCCCATCAACTGGTGCATCGCCCTGGGCGAGAAGAAGGCGGGCGTGACCACCATGTTCACCGACGCGGGCATCGACACCGGCGACATGGCCCTGTCCGTGGAGACGGAGATCGGCGAGCTGGAGACGGCGGGAGAGCTGACAATCCGGCTCAGCGAGCTGGGCGCGCGGCTCCTCATCGAGACGATCCATCGCATTGAGGCGGGAGACTGCCCCCGGGTGAAGCAGGATGAGGAAAAGATGAGCCATCAGCCCATGCTCAGCCGGGAGGACGGCCTCATCGACTGGACCATGAGCGCGAAGGACATCGCCTGCCGGGTGCGGGGCTTCAACCCCTGGCCGGGCACCTTCACCTATCTGCCGGACGGCGGCGTGATGAAGCTGTGGCTGGCGCGGGCGGTGGAGGCGGACAGGCCGGGTCAGCCCGGCGAGGTGATCGAGGCCTCGGCCAAGAAGGGGCTGTTCATCGCCTGCGGAGAGGGCGCGCTGGAGGTGCTCGAAATGCAGGCCCCCGGCTCCAGGCGGATGGACGCGAAGGCCTATCTGATGGGCAAACCGATGCCCGTGGGGACGATTTTCAGCAGGGAGAGAGAGTAAATGGGCGATCAGCGCTTCAACAATCATTCAAACGGCCGCCGCAACACGGCCAGCCGACCCGCGGGGGAGGGCAAGCCGGCTCAGGGTCGCCGGCCCGTTCCCGGCAGGCCAGGCGGCAAGGGCGGAAAACCCGCCACCGCGCCGAAGAACATGGACGCGCGCAAGCTGGCGCTGAGCGCGCTGTGCGACGTGACCATCACCGATGCCTACGGCAATATCGCGCTGGACAAGCGGCTGCGGGCGGCGGACCTGTCGCCTGAGGACAAGCGGCTGGCCACCAACATCTTCTACACCGCGCTGGAAAACCGCATGTACATCGACTACCTGCTGGCGCAGTTCATCGATCACATGCCGGAGGAAAAGGTGATTCGCGAGATCCTACACATCGCCTCGGCGCAGATCCTGTATATGGATCGGGTGCCGGATTACGCGGCGGTGGATCAGGCGGTGAAGGAGGTTCGGGCGCTGAACCGGCCCCAGTACGCCCCCATGGTGAACGGCGCGCTGAGAAACCTCATCCGCGCCCGGGACGCCGGCGAATTGAAGACCCCCGACCGGGAAGCCAACCCGGTGCGCTACCTCTCCATCATGCACTCCCTGCCGGAGACCATGGTGGCCCGGCTGGTGGCGGACTACGGCGCGGACACGGCGGAAGCCATCGTGTCCTACAAGCCCTCGGAGCACTGGGAGACCGTGCGGCCCAACCTGAACGAGCTGGACGACGCGGCCTTTGAGAAGCAGATGGACGCCCGGGGCTGGCACTTCGTGCCCGGCACCGTGCCTCACAGCTGGCACGTGATCGGCGCGGGAGACCTGCCCTCCGACCCGGACTACCGGCGGGGCCTGTTCAGCATCCAGTCGGAGAGCTCCATGCTGGCGGCGCTGGCCGTAAGCGTGAAGCCGGGCATGAACATCATCGACGCCTGCGCCGCTCCCGGCGGTAAGACCGCCCTCATGGCCGAGCTGATGCACGGCTCCGGCCGGGTGTACGCCTACGAGCTGCACGACCACCGGGTGGAGCTCATCAAAAAGACCGCCATGCGGCTGCGGCTCTACAACATCCGGCCCATCCAGGCGGACGCCACCGTGCTGCGCCCGGAAAACGAGGGCATGATGGACGCGGTGCTGCTGGACGCCCCCTGCTCCGGCCTGGGCGTGATGACCAGCAAGCCGGATCTCAAGTACCGCCTGAAGGATGAGAAGCTGGAGCCCATCGTGGAGGAGCAGAAGAAGCTGCTGGACACCTGCTGCCGCTATGTGAAGCCCGGCGGCACGCTGGTCTACTCCACCTGCACCCTGTTCAAGGCGGAAAACGGCGACCAGATAGCCGCGTTCCTCCAGCGGCATCCCGAGTTTGAGCTGATTCAGGACGACGGCTGGCTGCCCGACAAGCTGAAGCCCCTCTTTGAGGGCGGCATGATCCAGCTGCTGGCCCATCGCGACCGGGGCATGGAGGGCTTCTTCATCGCCCGGCTGCGCCGCGTGAGGTAAGAAATGGAACAGCTGCTTTCGATGAACCTGGCGGAGCTGACCGACTGGCTCAAGGCCCAGGGCTGCCCGGCCTTTCGGGGCAAGCAGCTCTACGAGTGGCTCATGCGCGGCGCCTCCTTCGAGGAAATGACCAACCTGCCGAAGGATTTCCGCGCGAAGCTGGCTGAAATCGCCACCGCCAACCCGGTGCGCATCCGGGACGCCTTCACCTCCAAGCTGGACGGTACGGAGAAATACCTCTACGAGCTGGAGGACGGCAACCTGATCGAGGGCGTGCTGATGCGCTATCACCACGGCAACACCCTGTGTCTGTCCACCCAGATCGGCTGCCGCATGGGCTGCGCGTTCTGCGCCTCCACCCTGGAGGGCTGCGTGCGCTCCCTTACCCCGGCGGAGATGCTGGGCCAGATCATCGCGGTGAACCGCCGGCTGAACGGCGAGGGCCGGGTGGGCAACGTGGTGCTCATGGGCAGCGGCGAGCCGCTGGACAACTACGACAATGTGATGAAATTCCTGCGGCTGATGAGCGACGAAAAGGGGCTCAACATGTCGCTGCGGGGCGTGTCCCTGTCCACCTGCGGGCTGGTGCCGAATATGTACCGCCTGGCGGAGGAGGGTCTGCCGGTGACGCTGTCGCTGTCGCTGCACGCGCCCAACGATGAGATCAGGCGCAAGCTCATGCCCGTGGCCAAGGCGTATCCCATTGAGGACGTGCTGGCCGCCTGCCGGAACTACGTGGAAAAGACCGGCCGCCGGGTGATCTTTGAATACGCGCTGGTGGGCGACATGAACTGCGAGATGGCCCACGCCGACGAGCTGGCTCACCGGCTTCGCGGCCTGCAGTGCCATGTGAACCTGATCCCGCTGAACGAGGTGAAGGAGCGCGACGCGCTCAAGGCTCCCACGGCGGCCCAGGTGGAGCGCTTCATGAAGCGCCTGGAGCAGCGGCACATCTCCGTCACCCGCCGCCGCGAAATGGGCGACGACATCCAGGGCGCCTGCGGCCAGCTTCGACGACACACGCTGATGGAAGAAAATGGGGAATGGGGAATGGGGAATGGGGAATGATATTTTCCCCGAATGCTCTCTCCGCCCCTGCGGGGCACCTCTCCCAGAGGGAGAGGCAAGGGCCTTCGCTTCGCTCCGGCGACCTCGGCTCTCCCTCTGGGAGAGCTGTCGCGGCCAAGCCGCGACTGAGAGGGTTTGAGTTCAAACTGGAATTCCCCATTCCCCATTTCAAACTAAGACTGGAGGGCGTTTTTGTTGAAGGTATTTGCTCTGACGGACAAGGGGCGCGTGCGCGCCATCAACCAGGACGCCTTCTATCAGCCGAGGCCGGGCGAGACCTTCGCCGTCATCGCGGATGGTATGGGCGGTCATCAGGCGGGGGACGTGGCCAGCAAGCTGGCGGTTGAGGAATTTACCCGCTGGCTCAAGTGCGCCCCGCGCCCCAGTGAGGACACGCTGCGCTACGCCGTGAGCGAGGCCAACCGGGCGGTTTATATGAAATCCCGGGCGGAACAGGACAAGGCCGGCATGGGCACCACGCTCACCGCCCTCTGGTTGGAGGACGACGGCGCGCTGCTGGCCCACGTGGGCGACAGCCGGGCCTATCGCTTCCGCGACGGCGTGCTGGAGCAGATGTCCCGGGATCACAGCCTGGTGGGCGAGATGATGGAGCGGGGCGAGCTGACCGAGGAGGAAGCCCGCGTACACCCGCGGCGGCACTATATCACCCGCGCCATCGGCACGGGCAGCCGCGTGGAGGCGGACATCACCCGCTTCGACCGGCGGGAGGGCGACGTCTGGCTGCTCTGCTCCGACGGGCTGAGCATGTACTTCACGCGGGAGGAGCTGCAGAACGTGCTGCGGGGCCGCCGCAAGTGGCAGATGAAGGTGGAGGACCTGGTGAAGACCGCCCTCGACCGGGGCGGGGCCGACAACGTGACGGCGCTGCTCGTGGTCTGCGATGGAGGTAGGTTATGAAGCAGGCGCCGCTGTCAGGACGATATGAGCTGGAGGAAATCGTGGGCACCGGCGGCATGTCGGTGGTCTATCGGGCGTGGGATCTGAAGAGCGAGCGGGAGGTGGCCGTGAAGGTCCTCCGGCTGGAATATCACACGGATCAGGATTTCATCCGCCAATTCAATCGGGAGGCGCAGGCCGCCTCCAAGGTGACGCACCCCAACATCGTGAGCATGTACGACGTGGGCCAGGACGGCGACACCCGCTTCCTGGTGATGGAATACGTGAAGGGCGTCACGCTGAAGGACATGATCCGCCAGCAGGGCAAGATCGAGTGCAAGCGCGCGGTGCAGATCGCGCTGAAGATCCTGGCCGCCGTGGATCACGCCCATAAAAACGGCATTGTCCATCGCGACATCAAGCCCCAGAACATCCTGGTGGACAGCGAGAACCGCGTGAAGGTGACCGATTTCGGCATCGCGCGGGTGCTGGATTCCGGCTCCAACACCGGCACGGGCAACGTGCTGGGCTCGGTGCACTACTTCTCGCCCGAGCAGGCGAGGGGCTCCGTGGCGGACGCCAAGAGCGACCTGTATTCCGTGGGCGTGGTGCTCTACGAGATGGTCACCGGGCGGGTGCCCTTCGACGCCGAGACCCCCATGGCCGTGGCGCTGAAGCACATCCATGAAAAGCCCGTGCCGCCCACCACCCAGAACCCCGCCGTTTGGATCTCGCTGGACGAGGTCATCCTCAAGGCGCTGGAAAAGGACCCCGCCAAGCGGTATCAGTCCGCCGCGCAGATGATCTCCGATCTCAAGCTGGCGGTGAAACACCCCAACGGCGGCGTGGTGCGCCCGAACGACGACGAGACTAAGCCGGAGCCCCGCCGCTTCCCCAGCTGGCTCATCGTGGCGCTGGCGGTGGCGGTGCTGGCCGCGGCGCTGCTGGGCAGCTGGCATGTCTACGAGCGGCTCAAGACCCGGGTGCGGGTGCCGTCCATGGTGATGGCCGATCTGGAGGACGCCCAGGCCCAGCTGGAGGCCCAGGGGCTCTCCTGCGAGCTGGATCCCCGCTACGACGACAGCGTGGTCTCCGGCGTGGTGATCCAGCAGGAGCCGGAGGCCGGAACGCTGCTCTACCCGGGCGACACGGTGAAGCTGGCCGTGAGCATGGGCAAGGAAGCCGTGACGGTGCCCGACGTGACGCGGCGCATGCGCAACGAGGCGGTGCAGCTGCTGGAGGACGCCGACCTGCTGGCGGGCGAGGTACGCCTGGAAATTTCCGACGACGTGCCCGTGGGGGCGGTCATCAGCCAGTATCCGCCGGCGGAGATGAAGGTGCCCCCCTTCAGCGAGGTGTCCCTCACCGTGAGCGGCGAGAGCACATCCGTGCCCGAGCTGACGGGACTCACCGTGGAGCTGGCCCGGGTGACGCTGCAAGCCTCCGGGCTGCAGCTGGGCGACGTGACCCAGGAGGACAGCGAGGCCCCGGCGGGCGCCATCATCGGCCAGTCCCTGAGCGCCAGCGTGCGCGTGCTGTGGGGCACGCCGGTGGACGTGATCGTCAGCGCCACGGACGACGTCACCTACTGGACCGAGGTCAATCTGACGCTGGACATCGCGGACAACGGCACCACCGTGCGCGCCATGCTCAGCGACGGCGAGACGGAGCGGGAGGTCTATCGCAGCGTGCTCAACGCGGGCCAGCAGACCATTTCCATGAACCTGGACAGCGCAAAGGCGGGCCTTCAGACGCTGCTGGTGTATGTTTCGGACGAATTGGCGGAGGAGCAGACCGTTGAGTTCGGCAACGAGTGATCGGGAGGCTTTTGTTTGGAAGGAATTATCCTGAGCGGCATCGGCGGGTTCTACACGGTGCTGGAGGATTCGGGCGAAAGGCACACGCTGCGGGCTCAGGGCAAGCTGCGCCGTCAGCGCCTGACGCCGCTGGTGGGAGATCGGGTGAGCTTTCAGCCGGGCGAGGCCGGCCAGAACGGCTGGCTGGAGGCCATACTGCCCCGCAGAAGCGAATTGATTCGGCCGCCGGTGGCGAACATCGACCTGATCGGCGTGGTGGTCTCGGCGGGCACCCCCGCGCCCGATCTGCTGCTGGCGGATCGGATGCTCATGTTCGCCCGGAAGAGCGGCATCGAGACGGCGCTGATCGTGAACAAGTGCGACGAGGACAGCGCCATGGCGGAGGACATTGCCCGGCAGTACAGCGGCAGCGGCGCCCGGGTGTTTCGCACCTGTGCCATGACAGGCGAGGGCGTTGACGCGCTGAAGGCCGCGCTGTCCGGCCGGGTTCACGCCCTGGGCGGCCAGTCCGGCGTGGGCAAGAGCTCCCTCATCAACCGGCTGTACGGCTTCGCCCGGGAGACGGGCGCGCTGTCGGAGAAGATCGAGCGGGGCAAGAACACCACGCGCCACTGCGAACTGATTCCCCTGCCGGACGGGGGCATGGTGCTGGACACGCCGGGCTTCAGTCTGCTGGATCTGACACTGTGCGACCCGTTTGAATTGCGGTTTCTGGTGCCGGAGCTGGAGCCCTTCGAGGGCCAATGTCGGTTTCAGCCCTGCGCTCACGTGTCTGAGCCGGGCTGCGCGGCCCGGGCGGCCGTGGAGGAGGGCCAGGTGTCGCGCCAGCGATGGGCGCGCTATTGCGAATTGTTTGAGGACATGAAGATCAGATGGAGGGATCGCTATGACTAAGGTCGCCCCGTCGCTGCTGGCGGCGGATTATCTGAAGATCGGCGAGGGCATTCAGCGGGCGAAGGACGCCGGTGCGGATTGGCTGCATTTCGACGTGATGGACGGCCTGTTCGTGCCGAATATCTCCTTCGGCCAGGGCATCCTGAAGGCGGCGGCGGGCTCGGGCCTGCTCCCCTGCGACGCGCACCTGATGATCGAGAAGCCGGAGCGCTACATCGAGGAATTCGCGGCGGCGGGCGCACGGGTCATCACCGTGCACGCGGAGGCGACGAACCACCTGAACCGGGTGCTGCATCAGATTCGCGAGTGCGGTTGCCTGGCCGGCGTGGCGCTGAATCCGGCCACCTCGCCGGACTGCCTGCGCTATGTGCTGGGGGATTTCGACCTGGCGCTGGTGATGACGGTGAATCCCGGCTTCGGCGGGCAGAAGCTGATCCCCTCGGCGGTGGAAAAGATCGCCGAGATCGACCGCATGCTGAAGGGCGCGGGCGTTCAGGCGGAGATCGAGGTGGACGGCGGCGTCAACGAGCAGAACGCGGCCCAGCTCACCGCCAAGGGCGCCACGGTGCTGGTGGCCGGCTCCGCCTTCTTCAAGGCGGCGGACGGCGCGGCTTTCGTGCGCGCGCTGAAAAAATAGGGGACAGGCAACAAAACGGCGCTTCCCAATAGAATGAAAGCAGAGATTCTATTGGGAGGTGCCGTTTTTATGCGTCCATGTGAAAAGAGCGGGGGCTTCGGCTGCCGCGTGCCCTGCGCGCTGGTCAGGCTGGCCGGCGCGGTGCTCATCGCCGCGGGAGCGCTGCTGGCGCTGATCTTCATCCCCATCCGGCTGTGGCTGGCGCTGCTGGGGGTGGCGCTGGCGGCGGTGGGCGCGCTGATGATGCGCATGGCCTAGCCCGCCTTTGCCTACACCACGAAGCCGCCGTTCACGCCGAGCACCTGCCCGGTGATGAAGGCCGCCTCCTCACTTGCCAGAAAATACGCCGCCCGTGCCACGTCCTCCGGCGCGCCGAGGCGGGAGAGGGGCGTTTCATCCGCCAGCTCGGCCAGGGTGCTTTCGTCCAGCGCCCGGTTCATGTCGGTGTCGATCACCCCGGGGGAGACGCAGTTCACCCGCACGCCGCTGGGCCCGACCTCCTGGGCCAGCGCCTTGGTGAAGCCGATCAGCGCCGCCTTGGTGGCCGAGTAGCACACCTCGCAGGACGCGCCCACCTGGCCCCACATGGAGGCGATGTTCACGATGGCCCCGCTCCGGCGGGAGATCATGCCCGGCAGAACCGCCTGGGCGCAGTAAAACGCGCCGCCCACGTTCACGGAGAACATGTCGGCCATGTCCGCCTCGCAGAGGTCGGTAAACAGGCCGGTTTTCGACACGGCGGCATTGTTGATGAGCGCGTCGATCCGGTGATAGCGCCGCAGGATGTCAGCCACGGCGGCGTCCACCTGGGCCTTCTTCGACACGTCGCACTGATACCAGTCCACGTCGCAGCCCTCGCCGCGCAGCGTATCGGCGAGGGCCGCGGCTTTTTCTGTTTCCTTCCGGCAGAAGAACACCGCGCTCCAGCCCTGCCGCGCGAACAGCTCCACGCAGGCGCGGCCGATGCCCCGGGAGCCGCCGGTGATGAGAACGACCTTATTCATGGCCATGTCAGGCGATGGCCAGCGCGATTTCCATCATCTTGGTGAAGGTGAGCTGGCGGTCCTCCGCGCTCAGGCCCTCGCCGGTGAAGGGGTTGTCGGAGATGGTCAGCAGCGCCAGCGCCTGCTTGCCCGCCCGGGCGGCGTTCAGATACAGCGCCGCCGCTTCCATTTCCACGGCCAGCACGCCCAGGTTCTGCAGCTTGCCCAGGGGAGCGGACTCGTCGTAGAAGCAGTCGGAGGAATACACCGGGCCGGCCACCGGCTCCTGACCCAGCGCCTTGCCGGCTTCCATGGCGGCCTTCAGCAGCGGCCAGGAGCAGCAGGGAGCCAGCTGGCCGTCGAAGCCGAACTGGCGGCCGAAGGAGGAGTTGGTGTAGGCGCTCAGGGCGGCCACGATGTCCCGCACCTTCAGCGTCTGGGAGATCATGCCGGCGGAGCCGATGCGGATGATGTTCTCCACGCCGTAGAAGTTGTACAGCTCGTAGGAGTAGATGCCGATGGCCGGCATGCCCATGCCCGACGCCATGACGGACACGCGCTTGCCATGATAGTAGCCGGTGTAGCCCTGCACGCCGCGCACGTTGTTGACCAGCACGGCGTCGGTGAGGAAGGTCTCGGCGATGAACTTCGAGCGAAGCGGGTCGCCGGGCATGAGAACGGTGCGGGCGAAATCACCTTCCTTGGCGGTGATGTGGGGAGTGGGAATCTGACTCATGGGGCATGGCCTCCTTGTATTTCCTGTTTGTTACCATTTTAACCGGAAAGCGCCGGTTTGTCAGCCCCGAAATACGTTAAATATGTCCATTTAGGCTTGATTTTTATAGAAATGCAATGTAAAATAATTTAAGGTATCTATAAATTTTGTCACGCGAGGGAGGAAATGTTGGTATGAAGAAGAATCTGCTGTCCATTATCCTGGCTATTGCGCTGGTCGTCGCCGTGATCGTCGGCATCGTGCAGAGCAACAAACTCAATTCCGCGACGAATGACAAGAATTCGCTGATCGGTCAGCTGGACACCGCCAAGAGCGACGCCGAGGCCGCCCTGGCCACCGCCAAGAGCGACGCCGAAGCCGCCGCCGCGTCCGCCCAGGAGGCGCTGGAGAACGCCGTGAAGGAAGCTGAAGGCAAGAGCGCCGAGGCGCTGAAGGCCGCCCAGGAACAGGCTGACGCCGCCATGAAGGCCGTTCAGGAGCAGGCTGACGCCGCCGTGAAGGCCGCGCAGGACGAAGCTGCCGCCGCCGTGAAGGCCGCGCAGGACGAAGCTGCCGCCGCTGTGAAGGCCGCCGAGGACAAGGCCGCCGAGCTGCAGGGCCAGCTGGACGCCGCCAAGGCTGACGCCGAGAAGGCCACTCAGGATGCCGCGAAGGCCGCCGAGGACGCTGCCAAGGAAGCTGAGGAGAAGCTGAACAAGGCGCTGGCCGACGCCGGCAAGACCGCCCAGGAGGAAGCCGCTAAGGCGCTGCAGACCGCGAAGGACGAGGCTGCCGCCGCCGTGAAGGCCGCCGAGGACAAGGCCGCCGAGCTGCAGGGCGCGCTGGACACCGCCAAGGCTGACGCCGAGAAGGCCGCCAAGGATGCCGCCGACAAGGCCGCCGATGCGCTGAAGGCTGCTCAGGACGAGGCTGCCAAGGCTGTGAAGGCAGCTGAGGACAAGGCTGCCGAGCTGCAGGGCGCGCTGGACACCGCCAAGGCCGACGCCGAGAAGGCCGCCAAGGAAGCCGCCGACAAGGCCGCCGAGCTGGAGACCGAGCTCACCGCCGCCACCGAGAAGAACGACATGTTCTCCCAGATCATCAGCCTCATCACCGGCTCCGAAGAGGACGAGGACGGCAGCAAGCTGACCGGCCTGCTGGAGAAGCTCACCGAGATCAACCCCGAGCTGAGCGAGAAGCTGACGGGCTGGCTGGCCACCCTGACCGGCGGCGCCGCCGAAGAGGCCACCGAGGGCTGACACAAGCGCATAAGCAAAGCAACAAAGCGGCGGGGCGATTCCCATTGAGGAACCGCCCCGCCGCTTTTGTGTTCGATTGATTTGTCAGCGCTCTTCGCGGAAATACGCCACGCCCAGATGGGCCGGGGGCTGATTCTCGCGCTTGTTGCGCATGCTGGTGAGGATCAGCACGATGATGGTGACCACGTAGGGGGCCATCTTGTACAGCTCCTTCACCGCCAGGTTCATGCCGGAGGGAATGTACATGTGAAGGATGTACAGCCCGCCGAAGAGCATGCTGGCCAGCACGCCCACGTTAGGCCGCCAGATGGTGAAGATGACCAGCGCGATGGCCAGCCAGCCGCGGTCGCCGAAGGCGTTGTTGGCCCAGATGCCGCTGGCGTAGTCCATGACGTAGTACAGGCCGCCCAGGCCCGCGATCATGCTGCCCGCGCAGGTGGCCACGTACTTGTAGCGCTCCACGTTGATGCCCGCGGCGTCGGCGGTGTTGGGATTCTCGCCCACGGCCCGCAGGTGCAGGCCCACCCGGGTGTGCCGCAGGATGAAGGCCGCGATCAGCGCGATGACGATGGCCAGATACGCCAGGAAGCCGTAGGACAGGAAGATCTTGCCGAACCAGCCGGTGCTGTCGCCGATGGGCAGATGCTTGCAGAAGCACTCGCTGGTGGCGGACAGGGCCAGGAAGGGCATGGGGCTGCCGGAGAGCTTGATGAGCGAGCCGCCGAAGAAATTGCCGAAGCCCACGCCGAAGGTGGTCAACGCCAGGCCGGTCACGTTCTGATTGGCCCGCAGGGTGACCGTGAGGAAGCAGTAGATGAGGCCCATGAGCAGCGACCCGATGAGGGAGGAGCACAGCGGGATCATCACCGCCAGCACGCTGTTGATGGCGTCGGGGGAGGGCAGGGAGGCCTCGTAGAAGAAGGCTCCGATGACGCCGCTGATGGCGCCCACGTACATGATGCCGGGAATGCCCAGGTTCAGGTTGCCGGATTTCTCGGTCAGCGTCTCGCCGGTGCTGCCGTACAGCAGGGGAATGCCCTGGATCACGGCCTGGGGAATGAACGAAACAAAGTCAAACATCGGCTCAGCCCTCCTTTTTTGCCCCGTGGCGGAAGTTCAGCTTGTAGGAAATGAAGAATTCACTGCCGATGATGAAGAACAGGATGATGCCGGTGAGGATGTCCGCGAAGGACTGGTTCAGGCCAAAGCTGGTGGAGATTTCGCCCGCGCCCCGCTGCAGGAACACCAGCAGGAAGCTGGTGAAGATCATGCCGATGGGGTTGAACTTGGCCAGCCAGGACACCATGACCGCCGTGAACCCCCGGCTGGCGGTGATGGTGGTGGTGAGGGTGTGATCCGTGCCGCCCACCAGCAGCATGCCGGCCACGCCGCACAGCGCGCCGGATAGGATCATGGTGCGCACGATAACCCGATCCACCTTGATGCCCACGTAGCGGGCGGTGCGCTCGCTCTCGCCCACCACGGCGATCTCATAGCCGTGCTTGGAGTAGTTCAGGTACACGTACATCGCCATGCAGATCACGGCCACGATGATGACGTTCAGCAGGTATTTCTGCCCGCCCACCACCGGCAGCCAGCCGATCTCCGTGGCCTGATTGATGATGCCGATCTTGCCCGCGCCCTTGGGCACCTCCCAGATGATGATGAAGAAGGCCACCAGCTGGGTCGCCACATAGTTCATCATCAGGGTGAAGAGCGTCTCGTTGGTGTTCCATTTGGCCTTGCAGATGGCGGGGATGGCGCCCCAGATGGCGCCGGCCGCCATGCTGGCCAGGATCATCACCACGATGACCATCCAGTTGGGCAGCACGCCGGCCAGGCAGATCATGCAGGCCGCCGTGGCCAGGCCGCCCACCAGCATCTGGCCCTCGCCGCCGATGTTCCAGAAGCGCATGCGGAAGGCCGGGGTCACGGCCAGGGACACGCACAGCAGGATGGCGATGTTCTGCAGCAGCACCCACACGCGGCGGGGACTGCCGAAGGAGCCCTCGAAGATGGTCACGTAGACCTTGAAGGGATTCTCGCCCGTCACCAGCACGGTGATGAGGGAGCAAAGCACCAGCGCCGCCAAGAGGGCGATGCCGCGAATGCCCCACGCGGCGTACCAGGGCAGCGCGCCGCGCTTGGAAATGTGAAACAGCGGTTCCTGCGTCGTTGACTTACTCATGTGCGCCACCTCCAATGCGGGTCATCATCAGGCCCAGCTCGCGCTTGTTCGTGGCGCGGCCGTCCACGATGCCGCTCACCTTGCCGCCGCAGAGCACCAGGATGCGGTCGGCCAGCTCCACCAGCACGTCCAGATCCTCGCCCACGTAGATCACGGCCACGTTCTGCTTCTTCTGGCGGTTGATGAGGTCGTAGATAATGTAGGAGGAGTTGATGTCCAGGCCGCGCACGGCGTAGGCCGTGAGCAGCACGGTGGGGGCGGAGGTGATTTCGCGGCCCACCAGCACCTTCTGCACGTTGCCGCCGGACAGGCGGCGCACCGGCGTGGCGATGGAGGGGGTGGACACCTCCAGCTCATGCACCACGTTCTCCGCCACCTTGCGGGGGCGCTTGCGGTCGGTGAACAGGGAATTTCCGCGCCGGAAGGAGCGCAGCATCATGTTGTCGGTCAGGTCCATGTTGCCCACCAGGCCCATGCCCAGTCGGTCCTCCGGAACGAAGGACAGCGCCACGCCCATCTCCTGAATCTTCAGGGGATCCCGGCCCAGCAGCTGCTCCCGGCGGCCGTCGTCCTCCACGTAGCACACGGAGCCCTTCTCGGCGGGCTGCAGGCCAGCGATGGCCTCCAGCAGCTCCTTCTGGCCGCTGCCGGAAATGCCCGCGATGCCCAGGATCTCGCCGGAATAGGCGGTGAAGGACACGTCGTCCAGCTTGAGAATGCCGTCCTCGCTGCGCACGGTGAGGCCCTTCACCTCCACGCGGGGCTTGGGGTTCACCGGCTCCGGCCGCACGATGTTCAGCGTGGTGGCGTGACCCACCATCATGTTGGTCATTTCCTGGGCGTTGGTCTCGGCGGTGATCAGCTCGCCCACGAACTGGCCATGGCGCAGCACGGCCACGCGGTCGGACAGGCTCTCCACCTCGTGCATCTTGTGGGTGATGATGACGATGGCCTTGCCGTCGTCCCGCATATTGCGCAGCACGGCGAACAGCTTGTCGGCCTCCTGGGGGGTGAGCACGGCGGTGGGCTCGTCCAGGATGAGGATGTCCGCGCCGCGATAGAGCACCTTCACGATCTCCACCGTCTGCTTCTGAGACACGGACATGTCGTATATCTTCTGTTTCGGGTCCACGTCGAAGCCGTAGGTCTCGCAGATCTTCGCGATCTTTTTGGCGGCGGCCTCCAGGTCCAGCTTCTCGCTCAGGCCCAGCACGATGTTCTCCGTGGCGGAGAGCACGTCCACCAGCTTGAAGTGCTGATGGATCATGCCGATGCCCAGGGCGAAGGCGTCCTTGGGGGAGCGGATGACGACCTCCTTCCCGTCGATGCGGATCTCGCCCTCGTCCGGGAAGTAGATGCCCGAGAGCATGTTCATCAGCGTGGTCTTGCCGGAGCCATTCTCACCCAGCAGGGCGAGGATTTCGCCGCGGCGTATGGTCAGCGAGGTTTTGTCGTTTGCCAGGATCGGGCCGAAACGCTTGGTGATGTTCCGCATTTCGACGGCGACAGCGTGGTTTTCCAAGCCTGTTCACTCCTTCGCTTATATTCAGAGAATAAAATGGGGATAAACAGAATTACTGTAAAGGGCAGCGCGGCGGCCGAAAAACCTCTGTGCTGGCCTTTACAGTAACGCTCGGTGGAATGGGAATCCCGGCCGCGGTGGGCCGGGATTCCGAAATGATGCCTTGCGATCAGAACGCGGTATCCAGCAGGGTGATGCCGTCGATCTGGATGTCGAAGTACGGGGCGCTGCGGAACTCGGACTCATGGAAGAAGCCGTCCGCGATGGCCTCGGTGTCGGGGGTGTAGGCGGGATCGGTGTCCACGTCGGCCATGTAGCTCTCCAGCGCCTCGCCGTTCACGGTGAAGGTGGCGGTGTCGAACACCTTGATGGTGTCGGTGATCAGGCCCTTCATGGCAGCCTCGATGGCCTCGGCGGTGCCGGGGGCGCAGGCCGCTTCGTTCAGGTCCACCATGACCACGGAGTCGGTGGTCAGCGTGCCGGT
>CADARO010000037.1 GCA_902790345.1 uncultured Eubacteriales bacterium
TCTTGGCTCCCCTGAAAGGGGAGCTGCCGCCCACAGGCGGCTGAGGGGTCGGAATAAATGTTTTCATCTCCGCACCCTCGTATGAATGACTCTCAGCGCAATTCCGACCCTTCAGTCAGCTGCGCTGACAGCTCCCCTTTCAGGGGAGCCTTGAGAGCCCACACTTTCAAAACTGTCTTTTCACCTCCTGTTTTCCGCATAGCGCGGCCCGATTTGAGCCAAGCTATGGGCAAACAGGAGGTGTTTTCCATGAAAAGAACCATGGCCGCGCTGCTCGCGGCTCTCATTGCCCTTGTCGCCCTGGCCGCCTGCCAGCAGTCCGCCGCCACCCGCTCGGACGACGACCAGCCTCAGCGGCAGACCAACCTCAACCGGGACGCCTCGGTCCCCGCCCTGCCGGAGGGGCTCGAATTCGGCGAGGACGGCGCGCCGGTCATCACCATCTACAACACCGCCACCGAATCCTATGAGGACGTGGGCCTGGAGGACTACGTGGCGGGGGTGCTGGCCGGGGAGATGCGCAACGACTGGCCCATGGAGGCGCTGAAGGCCCAGGCCATCCTGGCCCGCACCTTCGTGCTGAAATTCATCGACGAGAAGGAATCGAAATACCCCGGCGCGCAGATCTCCACCGACATTTCCGAAGCCCAGGCCTACGCCCCGCAGGACGTGAATGAACGGGTGAAGAAGGCCGTCAGCGAGACCCGGGGGCTGGTGCTCAGCGCGGACGGAAAGCTGCCCTACGCCTGGTTCCACGCCCATTCCGGCGGCGTCACCGAGCTGCCCGTGGAGGGGCTGAGCTATGAGGGCGGCAATCCCGCCTATACGAAGATCGTCGAATCCCCGGATTCCGACAGCGCCCCCACCAGCATGAAGCACTGGGAGGCCACGTTCACCGCGGAAGAAGTGGCCGCCGCCGCCCGGGAGACCGGCGTGAACGTGGGCGATGTGGTCAACTCCATCGAGCTGGGCGAAAAGAGCGACTCCGGCCGCACCGTCACATTCCTCATCAACGGGCATGAGGTCAACGCGCCCAACCTGCGGGTGAACCTGGACAGCACGCGCCTCAAGTCCACCCTGCTGGAGCGCGTGACCCTGGACAAGGGCAAGGTCACCTTCGTGGGCCGGGGCTACGGCCACGGCGTGGGCATGAGCCAGTGGGGCGCGTATCAGCTGGCCGGCGAGGGCAGGAGCGCCGAGGACATCGTGACCTACTACTTCAACGGCGTGTCCGTGGCCCGGGCCTGGTGATTTTCCGCACGTTCCGGAGGAATCGCCGGCTTTCGTTCGATAATTGAACAAACATTATGTAAAAAAGCGCTGAATCGCTTGTGGTTTGGCGCTTTTTTTGCTATGATGATCGGGGTTTGTGTGTCAATCCCCCGAATCAGAAGCGAACATCCCGGCAGAAACGGGCTGTCAGAGCATAAAGGAGTGACTCAAATGGCGCATTGCGCAATCGTTGGCATCAACTGGGGCGACGAGGGCAAGGGCCGCATGGTCGATTACCTCGCGGAATCCTACGACGTGGTCATCCGCTATCAGGGAGGCAACAACGCCGGCCACACTGTGGTGAACGAGCTGGGCGAGTTCAAGCTGAACCTGCTGCCCTCCGGCATCTTCCGCCCGGAGAAGATCAACCTGCTGGGCGCGGGCACGGTCATCGACCTGAAGCACCTGTGCGAGGAGATGGATCGCGTGCGGGCGGGCGGCGTGACCATCACGCCGGACAACCTAAATCTCCAACCGCGCCATGATGGTGCTGCCCTTCCACCCGCTGCAGGACAAGCTGGAGGAAAAGCGGCTGGGCAAGGACAGCTACGGCTCCACCCTGCGGGGCATCTCCCCCATCTACGGCGACAAATACATGAAGAAGTCCCTGCAGATGGGCGACCTTCTGCATCCCGAAACCCTGAAAAAGCACCTGAAAAAGCTGATCGACTGGAAGAACGCCGTGTTCTCTCAGGCCTACGGCCAGGAGCCCATCAGCTTCGACGAGACGCTGGAGTGGATCAACACCTACGGCGGCAAGCTCATTCCCCACATCGTGGACGCGGGTGAGCTGCTGGAGAGTGCTCAGGACGCGGGCAAGAATTTCCTCTTTGAGGCCCAGCTGGGCGCCCTGCGCGACATCGACTACGGCATCTATCCCTTCACCTCCTCCTCCTCCCCGCTGGCGGCCTATGCCCCCTGCGGCTGCGGTTTCCCCTCCGCCAAGGTGGGCCGGGTTGTGGGCGTTGTGAAGGCGTACTCCACCTGCGTGGGCGAAGGCCCCTTCGTTGGCGAGCTGGACGGCGACGCCGCCCACGACCTGCGCGAGGCGGGCCACGAGTACGGCGCGGCCACCGGCCGTCCCCGGCGCGTGGCGTGGCTGGACCTGGTGGCCACCCGCTACGGCGTGAAGCTGCAGGGCGCCACCGAGCTGGCCTTCACCAAGCTGGACGTGCTGAGCTACCTGAAGGAGATCCCGGTGTGCGTGGCCTATGACGTGAACGGCAGGCGCACGGACCGCTTCCCCTACACCCCCGAACTGTACGAGGCCGTGCCGGTCTATGAGACCCTGCCCGGCTGGAACTGCGACATCAGCGGCTGCCGCTCCTTCGACGAGCTGCCCAAGGAAGCGAAGGACTACGTGCTCTTTGCCGAAAAGGCGCTGGGCGTGAAGTTCACCTACGTGTCCGTGGGCGCGGAGCGCGATCAGCTGATCATCCGCTGAGGAGAAGAACATGATTCATTCCTTCCTGCTGATCGGCCAGAGCAACATGGCCGGGCGCGGCGACCTGGGCGACGTGGAGCGCATTGGCAATCCCGCGCTGAAGGTGCTGCGCAACGGCCGCTGGCAGCGCATGTTTCAGCCCGTCAATCCCGACCGCCCCTTCTCCGGCGTCAACCTGGCTGAGAGCTTCGCGGACGCCTATCAGAAAGATCACGGCGTGGAGGTGGGGCTCATCCCCTGCGCCGACGGCGGCACCCGCATCGACCAGTGGCGGGAGGGCAGCCTGCTCTTCGACCACGCGGTGTTCCAGGCGAAGCTGGCGGAGCGCACCTCCAACATCGCCGGTGTCCTGTGGCATCAGGGCGAATCCGACTGCGAGGCGAGCCTGACGGAGGGCTACCTGGATAAGCTGACCGCATTCTACGAGGCGCTCGTCCGGGCGCTGAACCTCGGCGACGTGCCCTTCCTGGCGGGCGGGCTGGGCGAATTCCTGGAAAACCGGGAGGAAATCCGCCCCTACTGGCGACAGGTGGACCGGCAGATCGAAGCCTTCGCCGACGCCCATCCCATGGTGGGCTACGTGTCCGCCAAGGGTCTGCCCGGCCGGCCGGACAACCTGCACTTCAACGCCCCGGCGCTGCGGACATTTGGCCTGCGCTACTACGAGGCCTTCAAGGCGCTGGAGAAAAAGGACAAAATCTTCATCGAAAAGCCCCGGGAGGACGACGCCCTGCGCACCGCGCTGGACAGTTTGTAAGAAATAAACCTCATCAGCAATACACCCCAAGGAGGATCCACCCATGAGCAACACCGCCTATGAAACGCCGCTGGGCAGCCGCTACGCCAGCAAGGAGATGCTGTATCTCTTCTCGCCCGATCACAAGTTCACTACCTGGCGCCGCCTGTGGATCGCCCTGGCCGAAACCGAGAAGGAGCTGGGCCTGAACATCACCCAGGCGCAGATCGACCAGATGAAGGCCCACGTGGACGACATCGACTACGAAAACGCCCGCCGCCATGAGGAGCGGGTGCGCCACGACGTCATGGCCCACGTGCACGCCTACGGCGACGTGTGCCCGGACGCCCGGGGCATCATCCACCTGGGGGCCACCAGCTGCTACGTGACCGACAACACGGACATCCTCATCCTGCGGGACGGCCTCGGGATCATCCGGGGAAAGCTCCTGGAGACCCTGCGCCGCCTGCGGTCCTTCGCCCTGGAATACAAGGACATGCCCACCCTGGGCTTCACCCACCTGCAGCCCGCCCAGCTGGTCACCGTGGGCAAGCGCGCCGCGCTGTGGATGCAGGATCTGCTCATGGATCTGAACGACCTGGACGACGCCGCGGCCTCCCTGAAAATGCTGGGCAGCCGGGGCACCACCGGCACTCAGGCCAGCTTCATGGCCCTCTTCGACAACGACGAGGCCAAGGTCAAGGCGCTGGATCAGATGATCGCCGAGAAGATGGGCCTGCCCCGGGTGTTCCCCGTGTCCGGCCAGACCTATCCCCGCAAGGTGGACAGCCGGGTGCTCTCCGTGCTCTCCGGCATCGCCCAGAGCGCCTATAAATTCGCCCAGGATCTGCGGCTCCTGCAGCACATGCGGGAGATCGAGGAGCCCTTCGAGAAGAACCAGATCGGCTCCTCCGCCATGGCCTACAAGCGCAACCCCATGCGCTCCGAGCGCATCTGCGCCCTGAGCCGCCACGTGATGACTCTCACCCAGGACGCCGCCATGACCGCCAGCACCCAGTGGTTCGAGCGCACGCTGGACGATTCCGCCAACCGGCGGCTGAGCCTGCCCGAGGCGTTCCTGGCCACCGACGCGGTGCTGGAGCTGTACGCCAACATCGCCAGCGGCATGGTGGTGTATCCCAAGATGATCGAGCGGGACATCAACGACAACCTGCCCTTCATGTGCACCGAGAACATCCTCATGGAGGCGGTGCGCCTGGGCGGCGACCGGCAGGAGCTGCATGAGAAGATCCGCGTGCATTCTCAGGCCGCGGCGGCCCGGGTGAAGGCCGAGGGCCTCAATAACGACCTCTTGGATCGCATCGCCGACGACCCCGCCTTCCCGCTGAGCCGCGACGACCTCGCCAGCCTGCTGGACGCGAAGCTGTACATCGGCCGCGCCCCGCAACAGGTGGTGGAATTCATCGCGAAATGCATCGACCCCCTGCTGGAAGGTGCTGAGGCGAGCGACATCGGGGATATTCGGGTATGATTGAGGCATACATTAGGGGCGGCGCAGAAAGCGTCGCCCCATCTTTATGAATCTTTGCTGGCAAACAATTCTTTCACGATTTCCTGTGCTCTTGACAAATCCTCGCATCTCACATAAAAGCGATAGCTCTCCATCATGAAGCCAGCTCGCGCCGTCACACCTGCGCCCAGTGTGCTTTCTTTTAGAAAAGGCAGGCCCTCCTGTTGAAGCACATCGGTCAGCATGCCGGCCCAAACAGCTTCCTTTTCCACCAAAAAGCAAATGTCATCCGATGCGCTTTGCCGCCCGCTCCTGCCACAGGTCGGACAAGTATCGCTTTCAAAGACCCTCCTGCATTTCTTGCAATACAGCATCGCCTTCATTCCTCCTCATCATCCAGCTTTTGGCGACGTTTTTTCTGAATCGCCCGCATGATTTCAAGCAGGAGAAAACATCCTACATACGTCGCAGCCATCGTCAGAACAAGCTGCTTCAAAAGCGTTCCGCTCAGTCCATTCCCCGAAAGGATGAACGCCTTCACGAAGGAGAACGCGCCGATAACCGCTGCGGGTACCAGGCTGACCAGCGCGTTCCTTTTTCTGTCTGGAGCCGCGCCAACCGCCCATAGGCCATTTCGCAGCGTTGACAGCGCCAAATAGCCGCTCAACAACGCGAAGGCGCACAGTTCTCCAAGTATATACCTGATCTGCTGTCCCATAAGCAATTGAATAATGATCGCTGCCAGCAACACCCAAAACACCAGGTTTACAGCTGTTTCTTCGATTCTCAAAAGGATTCCGCGCTGCATTTCGTCCATATTGTCTTTATTCTTCATGCTCATCGTCCTCCCAAAAAAGCTCGTCCAGCGTCTTTCCCAGTACGCGGCATATGGCCCGGCAGAGCTTGATCGTCGGGTTATAGTCGCCCTGTTCGATGGCATTCATTGTCTGCCGGGAGACACCCACTGCTTCGGCCAGCGCTTTCTGCGACATATCCATTGCCGCGCGCGCGGCCTTGATTCTCAAATTCTTTGCGATGACGATCACCTCCCTCAGTGGTATAATAATATATATTTGAATATCTGTCAAGTATATTTTACTTTTTGCGATCAAAATAGAAGATTCGATCAAACAACGGCGCGGAGGATGCTCATCCCCCCGCGCCTTTGCTCAATCAACCAATTGCGCATTGCGAATTGCGAATTGCGAATTCACTTCTTCCCCGCGCGCCTCACGATCTCCACGACGACCACCGCCACCCCGGCGAAGAGCGCCAGCGAGAAGATCAGCGTGCTGGGGTTCAGCAGCAAGCCCCGAAAGGACATGTTGTCGCTTGACCTGATCATGTTCAGCATGTTGATGAACAGCGCCACGTCCAGCCCCACCACGATCCAGGCCTTGTTGGCCTTGCCGATGAGCCGCTTCACCGGCCGGGCGTGCACCAGCGCCGGCAGAAACGCCACGCCCAGCCCGAACAGTGTGGCGCTGGAGGCCACCCAGAACCAGTCGCCCCGCACATACAGGCAGGCCGTGAGCATCAGCACCATGATGCTGGCGGTGAAGGCGCAGAAGGTCCAGAACAGCTTGTCCTCCGGCATCAGGATGGGCACCACCGTCACCGAGGCCAGCACCGCCAGCGAGGCCAACACGGTGTAATACCAGTCGTCCGCCAGGCTGAACACGAACCGCCTCGCCAATGCCAGGACGATGGGGAGCAGGATCACCGCCGCCGCCAGGGTGCCCAGCATGCCGATCAGGGTGGAGCGCCGCCGGAACCGCTTCATGGCGTAGTCGATGACATTGATCCTTTCCCGCCTCATTCCGCTCTCCAGCTCCGTGGCCCGCATCTTCGCCAGCTCCTCCCGGCAGGCCTCGCACTCCCCCAGATGCTCCTCTACCAGCGCGCGGCTCTTGTCGCTGCACGCCTCGTCCGCGTAGAGGGGCAGAATGTCCCGAATCACGTCGCAGTCCATTTTCATTTCACACACATCCTTTCCTGCAGCCTGAGCTTCGCCCGGTGATAGGTGACCCGGGCCCAGTTCTCCGTCTTGCCGAAGATGGCCCCGATCTCCTGAAAGCTCAGCTCACCGAAGATCCTCAGCTCGAATACCTCCCGATAGGGCTCCTCCAGCGCGTGCAGCGCCTTGTGGATGCGGAAGGAGGCGTCCCTGTCCACGGCGGCCTGCTCCAGGCCCTTCGTGGGGTCGGGCAGCTCCTCCGGCATGGGGGCCCGGCGCGTCTCCCGGCGCTTCTCGTCCGTGAACAGGTTCTTGACGATGGCGCACAGCCAGGTCACCTCGTCCGATTCGCCCCGGAAGTCCTTCCGCCTGGAGAACGCCCGGAAGAAGGCCTCCTGAGTCAGCTCCTCCGCCTCCGTCCGGTTGCCGGAGAGGGTCATGGCGAAGGAAAACACCCGCATGTAGTGGGCCTCGTACAGCTTCTCGCTCCATTCGTCCGCCATGCTTCTCCCCCTTTCCGCCGTTCTCGCCGATTAGACGGGCGAAGACCCGATTCGTTACAGTAAAGTTTGCGTAAACAGCCATCCCCCGGAAATATTAGCAAGAATTTGTCAAATGCGCCTTGACAGTCCGGCCCCGCTCCGCTAATATTTTATGGGAAAACAATTCAATTCTCGGGAGGAAGACTATGCTTCATCATCTCTACAACTTCATCGCGGGCGTCGTGTTCGGCCTGGCGAACGTCATTCCGGGCGTCAGCGGCGGCACCATGGCCGTCGTGTTCGGCGTGTACGAGCGCCTCATCAATCTCATCGCCAACATCCGCAAGAACCTGAAAAAAGAGCTGCCCTTCATCGCCGTGTTCGGCGCGGGCGCGGTGGTGGGCATCCTGGCCTTCGGCAAGCTGATGAAGTGGATTCTGCAAAACCACGCCGCCGAGGCCAACGCCTTCTTCATCGGCGTCATTCTGGGCAGCATCCCGATTCTGGTGGGCTTCGCCTTCAAAAAGACCAGCAAGAAGACCGGCAAGAGCCGCTGGATCGTGAACGCGGGCAACATCATTCCCATGCTGGTCACCTTCGGCATCATGATCCCCATGGCCCTCTCCGGAGACACCAGCGAGGCCAAGGAAGCCGCCGTCGCCGCCCAGGTGACCGGCTTCAACCTGCTGAACACGCTGCTTTACATCGTCTACGGCGTCATCGCCGTGACCACCATGATCATCCCCGGCATCAGCGGCTCCTTCGTGATGCTGCTCATCGGCTTCTACGGCACCATCATCTCCGCCGTGGCCGACCTGAACTTCCTCGTGCTCATTCCCTTCGGCATCGGCTGCGTCATCGGCCTGTTCACCGTGGCGAAGCTCATCAAGTGGCGGCTGAAGAAGTATCCGCGCCCCTCCTATTCCGCCATTCTGGGGTTCGTGCTGGGTTCCATCCTGTGCATCTTCCCCGGCTGGAGCCAGATGCTGGCCTTCTGGCCCATCCTGATGGTGGTTGTGGGCTTCGCGGCCATCACCCTGTGCAACCGGATTTCCGAATAAGGAGTTCGATATGTCCATCAAGCTCATCGGCCTGGACATCGACGGCACACTGCTGACCCGTGGCAAGCGCCTCACGCCCCGCACCTGCGGGGCCATTGAAGCGGCCGCCTATGCGGGCATCCGCGTCGCCTACCTCACCGGCCGGCCCCTGTCCGGCATCACAGAGGACATCCGGCTGGACAGCGTGGGCTACATCGTGTCCTCCAACGGCGCGGTCACTCACGACGCCCAGACCGGCGCGCCGCTGCGGGGGCGGTTCATCCCGAAGGACGCGGCCAGGGGCGTCGCCGTGGCCGCGCGTCAAAGCGGGTTGAACGCCACGGTGTTCACCGGCGGGCTGGGCTATTGCGAGTCAGCCTTTTACGCCGCGCTGATGGCGGAATACGAGGAGCGGGGCAACCTGGCCTACGGACAAGCCAGCCGCCGCCCCACAGACGACCTGCTCGCCCTGATCGACCGCGATCAAAACGGCATCGAGAACATCTGCGTGGACACCAACGATGAGGAAGCGCACCGCGCCATGCTGCGGGTGATAGCAAACTGGCCCGAGCTGCGGCTGGTCACCACCCGAGGGAATCGAGGCCTGAACCTGGAGATCGGCCACCCGGAGGCGGACAAGGGGCTGGCGTTTCTCCACCTGGCCGGCCTGCTGGGCATCGACCGGGCCGACACCCTGGCCATCGGCGACGACGGCAACGACCTGGGACTGCTCCGCGCCGCCGGCACGGCTGTGGCCATGGGCAACGCCACCGACGAGGTGAAGCGCGCCTGCGCCTGGGTGACGGAGGACAACGAACACGACGGGGCGGCCAAAGCGATCGAGAGGATAATTGGCAATTAGCAATGCGCAATGCGCAATTTGAGTTTGACGGCGAAATGAAAGAGATTGTCGCGGGATGTGTGCGGCAATCTCTTTTTTCATTCGCATTGTTCGATCAGGTCGGGCAGTTCCCGCCAGTCGGAGATGGAGATATAGTCCGGGTCGTCGGGGCGGGTTTCATGGGGTTTGTGGCCGTACAGGATGGGCGTCATGCCCGCGCCGGCCGCGCCCATGACATCCGCCTCGAAGGTGTCGCCGCAGAACCAAACCGCGTCGGCGGGAAGGTTTGCCTTCCTCAGCGCCAGCTGGAACAGGCGGCTGTCCGGCTTGCGGACGCCGTAGGCACAGGAGGCGATGATGAACTCGAAATCATTGTCCGGCAGGAGCAGGTCGATGCGCCGGCGCAGCGCCGCGGTGGACCAGCCGATGTTGCTGACCACGCCGCTTCGGATGCCGGCCCGGCGCAGATACGCCAGCGTCTCCTGAATGTGGGGCGGTCTGCAGGCCTCCGTCAGGGGGCTGGCGTTGTCCCACAGGATATTCTCCGCCTCTTCCAGCGGGATGTCCAGTTGGATCTCATTGAACTCATACTTGAAGCGCAGGGGCTGCAGCTCGCCGGGCTCGAAGCCCAGCGCCCGCGCCGGGTTCCACGCGCGATAGAGCTCGGATTCAAACCGGCTCAGGTCCTCCGGCGTCAGGCCGCGCGGGTTGGCCGTGACATGCTCGAACACGGCGCGCTCGCCATGCAGGAAGTCGATATCCGGCTCCCGCAGGATGGTGCCGCCGTAGTCGAACAGGATCATGTCCGGCCGCTTCACAGCGCACGCTCCAGCCGCACGCAGCGGCCCAGAATCAGCACGTCCTTCAGCGCAACCACTTTGCCCTCGAACTCGAATTCATAGCTCTGCAGCAGCAGCTTGCCGCCGTCCTGCTTCTTGATCTTGCGCACCACACGGCGGCCCTCCAGCTGCAGCAGCATGATGGCATCGTCCGCCGGCACGGCGGCGGGCACGGTCAAAAGCAGATCCCCCGCGAACACGCGGAAGCCCCGCATGCTGTTGTCCTCCATGCGGAAGAAGATCACCTTGTCCGGATGGCCGCCCTCGATCTTGCCGCCGATGACGGGCATCAGCCGGTGATCGATGACCACGCCGTCGCCGTCCATGATGGGCACCCGCTTCACCACGCCGCCCAGTGCGTCCAGCCAGGCGTCGGCGCTGGCCTGGGTGGCCTCCTGCTCCTCTTTGGTCACCTTCTCCTCCGGCTTCTTCACCGGGATCACGTAGGGCCTGGGCCTGGGGCGCAGCGGCACATCAGGCTCCGCCGCCACCTCCAGCTCCGTCGAGATGGGATTCTTCACGCCCAGCACCTTCAAAATGCGCTGCGCCTGGTCGTCCGACACGATCTTCGTGCCCCGTTCCACGTCGTTGATAAAGGATTCCGCCACGCCGCATTTCTTGCCCAGCGCCTTGGGGGTCATGCCCGCCTTGACGCGCGCCGCGCGGATTGTGTCGCCCAGTCTGCTCATATCTGCCTCCAGGATTTATATCACTCTTTGCTTTCCATTTCTTCTGCCAGCTCGTCCGCCGTCTTGTCCACAGGAGAGAGCGTCATGTCATCGCTCCAGGAGGGGTCGTCTCCCGGCGGCCAGGTGGCAACAGCGGCCTTGGTGGGCTCGGGTTCCTCTCCGCCGATGGCGGTTTCCTCGTCCAGCACCACGGTGTCGCCGATGCCCTGCGCCAGCCGCGCCCCCGCGATCAGTATGTTCTGAAACACGCTGGCCAGCAGCAGAAGAAGCGCCAGCCCCGCCATGACCGCCAGCGCTGTCAGGCCGATTTTCCTGCCGTTCATCGCCTTATTCGTACACCTCGCCGTTCAGATAGCGCCGCCATACCGTCTCAAACCAGCCGCCGCCCTCAGGCAGGGGCCGCAGGGGCACGGCCCGCGTCTCGCCCCCTCGGGTCTCGAAGGCGAACTGCCGGGCGTCCGGCGCGTCGTGAGCCAGGTTGCGATGGGTGAACCCGTGGCCCGCCTCTCCGGCGTATTCCGCCTGACACAGCATGGCCGAGAGCGCGTCCCTCTGCACCAGCAGGGTATCCCGCAGCTCCGCCGTCTTTTCGGGGGTCTCCCCCGCGATGCCCTCCATGAGCCACGTGGTCACCCGGGACAGCATCTCCCGCATTTTGCCCACGTCGCGCATGGCCCCGGCAAAAGCGTCCATGTCGGCCCGGGCCTGGCGAAGGATGCCGTCCGCCTGGCCCGGCTCGCCCGCCCGGCCAAAGAACGCCATTTCGTCCAGCAGATCCCGGCCGGCCAGCGCCTCGAAGGCCTCCGCGCTTCGGGCCGGCTCCTTGCCCGTGTGGGCCGCGATGTGCTCCGCCGCCCGCAATGAACCCACCTGGGTCTCGTTGAGGGCGCTGCCGCCCGGCCGATACATGCCGAAGGCCCCGGCACACTCGCCCGCCGCGTAAAGCCCCTCCACCGTGGTGCGCCACCAGCGGTCGATCAGGAGGCCGCCGTTGACATGCTGCGCGCACACGGACACCTCCAGCGGCTCCTCACACAGGTCGATGCCGTGGGAGGCGTAGAAGTCGATGGCCTTCTGATTGATGGCCGCCAGCCGCCGGATGGGCGTGTCTTGCAGCGCGCCGCAATTCTCAAGATAGGCGCGGGCCTCCCCGCCCAGGCCGGACAGCGCGCCGCCCTCCGGCTCGCGGGTGAAGTCCATGTATGCGTGGCCGCCCTTCGCGTTCAGCGCCGCCACGGCCATGTCCACCCGGGAGGAGCCCGCCAGCTTCCGGGCATCGAAGGGCCATTGATAGCCCTTCAAAAAGACCGAATCCAGCATGTCGCCCCGATCGCGGAAGAAGGGGAGCAAAAGCTCGCCCTGCCCGTCGGTGTAGCTGGGCACGGCCTGCTGATAGCTGCCAGACACGTTCCATCTCACCTTGGTGGAAGCCAGGCCGTACTGCCAGTAGCACAGGTTGTTCATGGCCGCCCCGGCGCGAATGGCCGCGCCGCTGGCGCCTCGCTGGGCCTCCGGGAACACCACGCGGCCATAGGCCAGCGCCGCGCCGCCGGTGCACAGGATGATATTCCGCGCGTTCACCGCCACGAAGTCCTTCCCGTCGTGCATCAGCGCGCCCACGGCCCGGTTATCGCCGTCCGTGAGGATGGAGAGGAGCCGCAGTCCGTCCTCCATCCGCACGCCCCGGGCCTTCACGGACTCGAACAGCGCCTCCGCCATCATCTTGCTGGTGAGAGGGCCTGCCGAGGTGGCCCGCTGGGTGGCGTCGTGGTCGGTCTGATAGCCCACGAACTCGCCCCACTCGTTGTGCGGAAAGGGCACGCCCAGCAGCGCCAGCTTCATGAAGCTGCGGGCCGACAGCGCCGCCATGGCGTAGGCGTGGTCGCCGTGCATGCCGCCGCCGGCGTAGTAGGACTGCGCCATGGCGGCCACGGATTCATTGCCCGCGCCGCTCATGCCCAGCTTGTAGTAGGTCTGCTTGTCGCTGCCGGCGTTGCGGCTGGTGCCCGCCGCGAAGTCGTCGCACAGCAGCAGCACGTCCACCCCCAGCCGTTTCAGCTCGTCCGCCGCGTTGAGCCCCGCCGCCCCCGCGCCGATGACCAACGTGTTGCAATGTAGCGTTCGCATGGCTTGTTCCTCCTATGGTGATGCAGTAGACCTCATCCGGCGCTTCGCGCCACCTTCCCCAAAGGGGAAGGCACGCTTCAACGCGGTGTTCATCCAAAAGCCTTCCCCTATGGGGAAGGTGGCAGCCCGCAGGGCTGACGGATGAGGTCTCCCTCAAACTGGAATTCCCCATTCCCCATTCCAAATTCCCCATTTACGCCCCCGGCTTACAGCCGCTGCAGATGGAACCCGCCGTCCACGTTGATGATCTCGCCGGTGGAGAAGGGCAACAGGTCCTGGCTCAGAGCGTACACCGCCTTGGCGATGTCCTCGGGATAGCCCCATCTCTTGATGGGCGTGATGCCCCCCTCGATGAGCGCGTCGTATTTGTCCTTCACCTTGCTGGTCATGTCCGTGGCGATGATGCCGGGCCGGATCTCGTACACCGGGATGCCATACTCCGCCAGGCGCACGGCGAACAGCTGGGTCATCATGGACAGGCCCGCCTTGGACACACAGTACTCGCCCCGATTCACCGACACCACGTTGGCCGACATGGAGGTAATGTTGATGATGGTGCCGCTGCCCTGCTGGATCATGTGCCTGGCCACCAGCTGGGTCAGGAAGAACGGGCCGACGAGGTTCACGTCCAGCAGCTCGTGCATGGAGTCCTCGCCCATGTCCAGAAGATCCGCCCGCACCCGGGGCGCGATGCCCGCGTTGTTCACCAGAATGTCGATGCGGCCGAACCGGGCCAAGGTCTCGTCAACGGCCCGCTGCCGCGCCTCGGCGCTGGCGTTGTCCGCCACGATGCACAGGAATTTCCCCTGCGCGTCCTCGTCCGCCTCCCGGCGGGAGGTGATGGCCACGGAGAAGCCCTTTTCATGCAGATACTCGGCGATGCCCCGGCCAATGCCCCGGGAGCCGCCCGTAATCAACGCAACCTTGCTCATTCCTTTTTCCCTCCCAGCACACGCTGATACTCAGGCTGATACCACGCCGTGTCCCGCACGGGGCAGCCGGGCCGCCCGGTGGGCTGGCGCATGATCTTGGTGCACACGCCGCAGGTGACGCAGCACTTGTTCGGAATCATTTCGCCCTTTTCGATGATGTCCTTCGCGAAATCCGGATAGGCGAAGGAGCCCCGGCCCCAGCCGACGCACTTCGCGCCGCCCTCCGCCACCAGCCCCGCCGCGAAGGCCGGGCCGTACTGCCTGAGATAGCTGAATCCCGTGGCCACGCACACCACCCCCGGCACCGTCTCCTGAGCCCGCTTGCAGCCGTACAGCAGCCGCGCCACGCCGTCAATGGGGTTCTCCGGCTGCTCGTAGCCGCCCCGGGCGTAGGGCCGGTTCACGTGGGGGTTGTAGTAAGGGGTGCCCATGGTGATGTTGAGAAGCGCTACGCCCCGGGCCTCCAGATCCTTCACCAGCCGCAGCGGCTCCTCCAGCGCCAGACTGAGGTTCTCGCCCACGCCCCAGCCGCCGGCCTCGCCGTCGTACAGGTTCACCCGCGCGGCCAGGATGCCGCTGCCGATCTCAGCCCGGGCGGCGTCCACGCAGGCGAAGTAGATCTTCGTGCGGTTCTCATAGCTGCCGCCGTAGGGGCCGGGCCGGTCGAAGCCGCCCAGCATTTCGCTCATGAGATACAGATGGCAGGCCTTCACGTCCACCCCGTCGAAGCCCGCCTCCATGGCCAGCTTCGTGGCCCTGCCGAACTTGGCGGGCAGCGCCTCCAGCTCCGCGTCCGTAATGATGGGATAGTCCTCCGCCAGGCCCTGATGCCTGTCCAGCACCGGGCTGTACCAGTTGCGGATGGGCTTTTTCTCGTCGTAGGGGCGGCTCCAGCGGCCGGAATGGGTGAGCTGGGCGATGATCTTCGGCGGCTCCAGCCCGGCATCCCTGGCGGCCTGACGGGCCTCCTCCAGCAGGCGGCGGAAATCCGCCACGTTGTCCTCGGTGATCATCAGCTGACAGGGGTTGGCCCGGGCGTCCGGATCCACCGACACGGCCTCCATCCACAGAAGCCCCGCCCCGCCTCGGGCGAAGCGGCAGTAGCGGCGGCGGGTCCAGTCGGTGGGCGCGCCTTCCGTGGTGCCGTCGCAGCCCTCCATGGGCTGCACCACCATGGCGTTTTTCAGCGTGAAGCCCCTGCCCTCTACGGGCCGGGCCAGAATGGAAACGTCGCCCTGAGGCGGCAGCGCGTAGGGCCCCTTGACGCTGTCGATCATGTCCTGAGCGGACTGAAACGGAAATCCAAACGGCATAGGCTCAACCTCCTGTTTCGGGTCATTGTAAAAACGGCGCAGATGAAGTCCTTCCCCATCTGCGCCTGTCTGTCTCGTTTGTCAAATCGCGCTCATGAGCGCGGAAAGCATGTCCTCCGGGGTGCAAACCGCCTTGTGCCGCACCGGCAGCGTCGGCAGCTCCGCGATGGAGAGCGGCACGGCCCAGCCGGTGGCCTTCGACAGGCGGTCGCACAGCGTGAAGTCGTCCGCGTCGGTGGGCAGGCCCAGCGCCGCGCTCACCGCCCGGCCGAATTTGAAGGGGCTGGCGGTAGAGGCCACCACGCAGGGGCGGTCATCGCCCGTCTCCGCGCGGTACTCGCGCATTGCCTTCATGGCCACGGCGGTGTGCGGGTCGATGAGGTACTTCTCCTCATTCCAGGCTCGGGCGATTTCCGCCGCGCAATCCGCCTCGGAGGCCCACGCGCCGTACATCAGCCCGGTCAGCGCCGCCCGGGAAGCCGGGTCGATCTCGTATGCGCCCGTCTCCTTCAGCGCCTTCATCCAGCCGCCCACCGTTCCGGCGTCGCGCCCGCACAGCTCGAACAGCATCCGCTCCAGGTTGGAGGAGATGAGGATGTCCATGGAGGGCGAGGTGGTCAGATGGAATTCGCGGCGGGCGTCGTAGCGGCCCGTGCGGATGAAGTCGGTGAGCACGTTGTTGCGGTTCGACGCGCAGATGAACCGGTTCACCGGCAGGCCCATGCGCATGGCGTAATAGGCCGCCAGGATGTTGCCGAAATTGCCCGTGGGCACGCAGATGTTGATTGCGTCGCCCGGCTCAATGTCGCCCGCGGTCAGCATGTCGCAGTAGGCGGAGAAGTAATACACGATCTGCGGCGCCAGGCGGCCCCAGTTGATGGAGTTGGCGCTGGAGAGCACGATGCCCTTTTTGTCGAAGGCGGCCGCCGCCTCCGGGTCTGCGAAGATGCGCTTCACGCCGGTTTGGGCGTCGTCGAAATTGCCCTTCACGGCGATGACACGGGTGTTGTCACCCCGCTGGGTGACCATCTGCAGCCGCTGCGCCTCGCTGACGCCGCCCTGAGGATAGAACACCGCGCAGCGCGTGCCGGGCACGTCCTGAAAGCCGGAGAGGGCCGCCTTGCCGGTGTCGCCGCTGGTGGCCACCAGGATCAGCACCTGGCGGTTCTCCCCCGTGGCTTTGGCCGAGGCGGTCAGCAGATGCGGCAGCAGGGTCAGCGCCACGTCCTTGAAGGCCAGGGTGGGCCCGTGATACAGCTCGATCACCCGCACACCGCCCTGAAGCGCCTTCAGCGGCGCCACGCCGTGCTCGTCAAAGCGGGCATAGGCCGCTTTGACCATGCCCGCCAGCTGTTCCTGTGTGAAGTCGGTCAGGAAACGACCGAGAATCCGCGCGGCGCGGGCCTCATAGGGCTCCTTCGCCATGAGGGAAAGCTCGTCCGCGCAGACCTGCGGAAAGGACTCGGGCACGAAAAGGCCCCCGTCCCTCGCCAGACCCTGAACGATGGCCTGAGAGCCCGTGGCGCTCTGACCGCCGCGCGTCGACACGTATTTCATGGTTTTCAGCCCTCGACCGCGTAGCGGGTGATGAATTCGGGCAGGGTGTCCGGATCGCCGCTCATGCCCAGCACGATACGCACGCCGTGCTCGTCGCTCAGTTTGACGATTCTGTCGAAGAAGTTTTCCATCTTCTCCGGGGTCACCTCAGGGGGAAGCATCTTCATCAGGCCATCCACCACGATCAAGGTAATATCGAAATTCGCGGAAATCATGCCGCAGAGCATGCCATAGAACATCTCGGCGCTGTCCACACCGTATTCCGACGCGTTGACGAAGCGGATATCGCGGTGAAGATCGTACATATGACGGTTGTGACTGTCGATGAAGAAGATGTTACCCTTCTCAACCTGAAGCGCGTCGTTTGCCAGCGAAATGAGCTTCAGCGTCTTGCCGCTGCCCTTGTTGCCGAGAAATACCTGAACCATGGTGAATGCCCTCCTTAAAGTGGATGATAGCTTATTATACCGCATATTTTGCCTTTTTGCAACGGAGAAATTGTGAAAGGCGCTCAGCCTTCCTCCAGCGACGCCCGGAAGGCCGCCGGGCCGGTCTCATAGAGGTTGTTGCCCTGGCTGTCGATGAGCACCACGGCGGGGAAATCCTCGATCTCGAAGCGGTGGATGGCCTCGCTGCCCAGATCCTCGTAGCAGACCACTTCGCTCTTTTTGATGGATCGGGCGATCAGCGCCGCCGCGCCGCCCACCGCGCCGAAGTACACCGCCCCATGCTCTTTCATGGCGTCGATGACGGCCTGATTCCGCTTGCCCTTGCCGATCATGCCGGTGAGGCCCAGCTGGATGAGCCGGGGGGCGTAGGAATCCATGCGATAGCTGGTGGTGGGGCCGGCGGAGCCCACCGCGTGGCCGGGGCTGGCCGGAGCCGGGCCCACATAGTAGATGACCTGATCCTTCACGTCGATGGGCAGGGGCTTGCCCTCGTCCAGCAGCTGGATGAGCCGCTTGTGGGCGGCGTCCCGCCCGGTGTAGATGGTGCCGGTGAGGAGCACGCTCTCCCCCGCCCGCAGCGCGCGGGCTTCCGCCCGGGTCAGCGGCAGCTGAATCCGTTTCGCGTTCATGTGCTCTCCTCCCCTCACAGCGTGGTCTCAGCGTGGCGCGCGCAGTGGCAGCACATGTTCACCGCCACCGGCATGCCCGCGATGTGCGTCGGGCTGTAGTCGATGTTCACGGCCAGCGCCGTGGTGGCGCCGCCGATGCCCGCCGGGCCAACGCCCAGCCGGTTGATCTCGGTCAGCAGCTCCTCCTCCAGCGCCGCGTAGCGGGGGTCGGCGTTGTGGCTGCCCACGGGGCGGGCGGTCATGCGCTTGGCCATCAGGGCGGCCTGCTCGAAGGTGCCCCCCACGCCCACGCCCACGATCACCGGCGGACAGGGATTGGGCCCGGCCTCCGCCACCGTGTCGATGACGAAGCGCTTCATGCCCTCCACCCCGGCGGCGGGCGGGAACATGCGGATACGGCTCATGTTCTCGCTGCCGAAGCCCTTGGGGGTGAAGAGGATGTGGATCTTGTCCCCCGGCACCAGGCGGGTGTGGATCACGGCGGGGGTGTTGTCGCCGGTGTTCACCCGG
>CADARO010000038.1 GCA_902790345.1 uncultured Eubacteriales bacterium
CGCCGCCGTACTGAACGGTCATGATATGCTCAAAGCGGATGGGGTTGTCGTTCTCGTCCACCAGCTCGATGATGTTGTCCATTTCCATGCTGTTGTTCTCGCCCTTATCCATCTTCTTCATTCCTTTCCAGACGGCCACGTCCGTCACGCGGACCGCCCCGGATTTATTCTCCTCGATCCAGCCGCCCGCGTCCAGAAAGGACTGCAGGATGTAGGTGGCGGCCAGCTTGTCCACCACCTGCTTGCGGCCCTTGCGGCTCACGTCGCCCTCGATCAGCGTCCGATGAGCGAGGGAGGTGGTCAGCCGCTCGTCCTGAAAGCGCACCTGCCAGCCCCGCTCCTTCAGCTGCCCGGCAAAGGCCAGAATCCGCTGCGCCTGAGGGCCGATCTCGCCGCTCAGCGTGCGGGGCAGGCCCACCAGCACCCGATCCGTCCCGTACTGTTCCAGCAGCTCGCCCACCCGGGCGACGTCTCTGCTCCAGCCGCCGGACTGGATGGTCTCCACGCCCTGGGCCGTGAGCCCCAGCGGATCGGACACGGCCACGCCGATGCGCCGCTCGCCCACGTCCAGCGCCAGCACGCGGGGCGTCATGAGCGTTCCTTCTCGATCTTCTGCACGTAGGCGCTCACCAGCTCCTCCAGGATCTCGTCCCGCTCCAGGCGCCGGATTAGCGACCGGGCCTGATTGTAGCTGGTGATGTAGGTCGGGTCTCCCGAGAGGATATACCCCACGAGCTGGGTGATCGGGTCATATCCCTTGGCCTTCAGCGCCTGATAGACCTCCCGGATGATGTGCTCCGGCGAATTCAGCTCGGTCGCGGGCGAAGTATACAGTTTTGTGTCGCCCATTTTGCTGCTCATAGGACACCGCCTCTCTGGAAAATCAACTCCGATACTATTATACACCCGTTTTCCCAATAATTCAAATGTTTTTGCACGGAACGGGCCAATTTCTTGCGATGCACCGCACAATCAGCAGCGCCGGCACCGAAAACAGCATCCCCGCCACCCCGGACAGGCTGCCGCCCACCGCGATGGCTGCCAGCACCAGCGCCGGATGCAGCCCCGTGGCCGCGCTCATCACCCGGGGCGAGATGATGATGTTGTCCGCCTGCTGCACCAGCGCCAGGGCCACCACCGTCATCAGCACCGTGCGCGCGCCGCCCGGCAGCGCCATCAGCACCGCCGGCACGCCGCCCAGCAGCGGCCCGAAATAGGGGATCAGGTTGAACAGCCCCACGATGACCCCCAGCGCCAGAAACGCCTGCGCCCCGCAAAGCAGCAGCAGAAACGACGCCAGCGCCGCCACCATCAGCGAGATCACCGCCTGGCATCTCAGATACGCGCCGATCTCCACCCGCAGCGCCGAAGCCAGCCGCAGCGCGCCCTTCCTCTTCGACGAGGGCACCAGCATCTCCAGCCGCAGCGCCAGCCTCTCCCGATCCCGGATGAAGTAGAACGCCAGGGTCAGCATCAGCGTGAACTCCGCCGCCGCCGAGGCGATGGATTTCCCCAGCGCCGCCGTGCCGTCCAGCAGGGGCTGCCCTCCCGAAACGCCGCCGGACAGCGCCTCCGGCCGCAGCGTCAGCCCTCGCCGGGCCAGCGCGTCCGCCAGATTTTGGAAACGCGCGGTCATATTATTGATTAGACGGGGCAGCGCCTCGAAAAGTTCACTCACCTGAGCAACCAGCGGCGGCAGGAGCAGCGCCGTCAGCCCCGCGGCCACCGCCAGGATGAGAAGGTAGCTGACCAGCACCGCCGCGCTGCGGTTGAGCCGGAGATGGCGGCTCAGAAACAGGCAGGCCGGGGAGATCAGAAACGCGATCACCCCGCCCCCCACGGTGAGCCTCAGCAGCAGCAGGCACTGGGCCCGCCAGCGCCAGAACACCAGCGCCGCGATCAGCGCCACCGCCATCAGGCGCTTTTTATCCACACGCCCGTCCTCCATGTGGCATTCCTCCCTCTCACGCAAAATTCCCCCGCGCCGCGCGCGAGGGAATCGCCGGTCAGCCGAAAAGGCCGTACAATCCGCCGGCCATCTTGCGACCGGCGGCGCAGGCCAGCTTCTTCATCCGTCGCCGGGTGCGTGCGCCCGCCATGCCAACGGCCGCGGCGGCGCCCGCGCCCATCATGGCGCCGGCCATCATGGCCGCCATGCTGCTCACCTTCATGATCCGTCCTCTCCTTTCGGAATGTCGATGATCACGTCTCCGTCCTCCGTGACGGAATAAGCGCCGACGCGCACGCGCCCCCGGGTCAGGTCGTCCACATAACCACCGGACAGCTCCAGCAGCGGGATCTGAAAGGTCTCCTCGTCCACAATGGCGTCCGTGATGGCGCCCAGCCGGCTTCCGTCCGGCGATATGGCGCGGCGCGGCAGGGGCGGCGCGGGCGGTTGACTCCGTTTGCCGGTTCCGTGAACCAGAACCGCCACGTCCCCGATCAGGTCCAGGTCGCAGCGCGCCACGCGGCGCGACCCGGCCAGGCCGCAGCTGAAATACAGGCCGCTGAGCGAGCGCAGGCCAGGATCCAGCTCCACGGCGGACACCCGGCCCAGCGTGCGGCTCTCCATCACGATGGGCAGGCCAATCAGCGTTCGGGCGTTTTTCATGCGTCCTTCCTTTCCTCCGGGCGCGTTCGCGCCGGCTCACTTAGTGTGGCCGCCGCGCCGGATTCGATGAACGGAAATTCATGTCAGCGCCGGCAATCTTGACGGAATTGTTGACTTTCTCGAAATTGTTAGCACTCTCGCCTTTTGAGTGCTAAATTTCTATTGACAACCGCCCTTTATGGGACTAAAATGGAGTCAGTTTCCAGCAAGGAGGTTGAATTATTAAGGAAAAAGGCACGATTTCGATCACAAGAAATGGCTCTACTCCGACAAGGACATTTTCCTGCGGGAACTGGTGTCCAACGGCTGCGACGCCATTTCCAAGTACAAGCTGCTGGCCCTGAAGGGCGAAGCGCCCGCCGAGGAAAATTACCGCGTGGACGTGATCGTGGACAAGGAAGCCGGCACGCTGCAGATCGCGGACAACGGCATCGGCATGACCGCGGACGAAGTGGAGAAGTACATCTGCCAGGTGGCGTTCTCCGGCGCGGAGGAATTCCTGAAGCAGTACAAGCCCGAGGAGGGCGAGAACGGCGGCATCATCGGCCACTTCGGCCTGGGCTTCTACTCCGCGTTCATGGTGTCCTCCAAGGTGGTCATCGACACCAAGAGCTGGCAGGCCGGCGCGGAGGCCGTGCGCTGGACCAGCGAGGACGGCATGAGCTACGACATGGAGCCCTCCGACCGGACGGAGCGGGGCACCTGCATCACCCTGTACCTCAATGAGGACGAGAAGGAATTCCTGGATAAGTACACCGTGCGCGGCGTGCTGGAAAAGTACTGCGCGTTCATGCCCGTGGCGGTGTTCCTGAGCGCAGTGAAGAAGCCCGAGGAGCCCAAGGAGGGCGAGGAAAAGAAGGAAGAGACGCCGGAGGAGCCCGAGCAGATCAACGAGACCAGCCCCCTGTGGCTCAAGCGCCCCGCCGACTGCACGGAGGAGGAGTACAAGGCCTTCTATCACAAGGTGTTCCACGACTATGAGGAGCCCCTGTTCTGGATCCACCTGAACGCCGAGTATCCCTTCAACCTGAAGGGCATCCTGTATTTCCCGAAGATCAAGAACGAGTTCACCGCCAGCGAGGGCCAGGTGAAGCTGTTCAGCAATCAGGTGTTTGTGGCGGACAACATCAAGGAGATCATCCCCGAGTTCCTGCTGCTGCTGAAGGGCGCCATCGACTGCCCCGACCTGCCGCTGAACGTGTCCCGCTCCTTCCTGCAGAACGACGGCTACGTGAAGAAGCTGTCCGCCTACATCACCCGCAAGGTGGCCGACCGGCTGATGACCGAGTTCAACACCAGGCGGGAGGACTATCAGAAGTACTGGGACGACATCCATCCCTTCGTGAAGTACGGCTGCATCCGCGACGACAAGTTCTATGACCGGGTGAAGGACGCCATCCTCTTCAAGACCACCACCGGCGAATACCTCACCCTGAAGGAATACGGCGACCGCAACTTCAAGGACGACAAGAAGACCGTGTTCTACGCCAGCGACCCCAAGCGCCAGGCGCAGATGATCCAGCTCTACCGGGGTCAGGACACCGACGTGGCCGTGCTGGACACGCTGATCGACAACAACTTCATCTCCTGCATGGAGTACAGCGGCAAGGACGGCCTGTCCTTCCGCCGGGTGGACGCCAGCATGGAGGGCCTGACCGAGCAGGGCGAGGCCGACGAGGACACCCGCAAGGCCCTGGAGGAGAAGTTCCGCAAGGCGCTGAACCAGCCCGAGCTGGAGGTGAAGCTGGAGAAGTTCAAGTCCAGCGAGATGCCCGCCATGATCACCGTGGAGGAGCAGAGCCGCCGCTTCACCGAGATGGCGAAGCAGTGGGGGAACGGCATGGGCCTGCCTGAGAAGCGCACCCTGGTGCTCAACGCCGCCCATCCCCTCATCGACTACCTGAAGACCGCCGACGCCGACAGCGACATGACCGAAATGGTGTGCAGCCAGGTGCTGGATCTGGCCGAGATGTCCCGCCAGATGCTGGAGCCGGAGCGCATGGTGGCGTTCCTCCAGCGCAGCAACAAGCTGCTGACCATCTTCTGCGGGAAGTAAAACCTGATTCGATTTCACGGGAGCCGCCTCATGCAGGGCGGCTCCCCTTTTTGGCGAAAGCGGCACTTCTTTTGCATATTTACACGGGGCGTCTTGTCATATCTTGAAATATATGCTATGATAAATGCATCGTCATTCAGAAAAGAGCGTGATTTCTCCATGATCACCGCCGTGTGCCTCAATCCCGCCATCGACCGCACCGTGTCCGTGGCCGCCCTCGTGCCGGGCGGGCTCAACCGGGTGACGGCCTCCCGCAGCGACGCGGGGGGCAAGGGCGTAAACGTGGCCGTGACCCTGGCCCGGCTGGGGGAGGAAGCGGCCTGCGTGGCCTTCCTGCCCCGGGAGAACGGCCGTCTGGTGGAGGAAAAGCTGCGCGCCGAGGGCGTGGAAGGCGCGGGCGTGGCCCTGGACGGCGCAATCCGCACCAATTTGAAGGTGCTGGATGAATCGAAGCGGGAAATCACCGAGATCAACGAATCCGGCGCGCCCGTGAGCGAGGCGCAGCTGGCCGACATGGCCGCCCTCATCGAGCGCTACGCCGAAAAGAGCGACTGCCTGGTGCTCTCCGGCAGCCTGCCGCCGGGCTGTCCCGCCTCCTATTATCGCGACATCATGGAGCGGATCGCTCCCCTGCCCTGCCGCGTGGTTTTGGACGCGGACGCCGCGCGCCTGCGGGAGGGGCTGAAGGCGAAGCCCTTCCTCATCAAGCCCAACCGCCACGAGCTCACCGAGCTCACCGGCCAGCCGCTGGACACCCTCGCCGACATCGCGAAGGCCGCCCGCGCCCTGGTGGAGGACGGCGTGGGGCTGGCGGCGGTGTCCATGGGCGGCGAAGGCGCGCTCATCGTGAGCCGGGAGGGAGCGCTGTTCGCCCCCCGCATGGAGGTGACGCCCCGCTCCACCGTGGGCGCGGGCGACGCCATGATCGCCGGACTGGTGGCGGGGCTCCATCGCGGCCTGCCGCTCAAAGACACCTTCTGCCTGGGGGTGGCCTGCGCCTCCGCCAGCGTCATGAGCGAGGGCACCGGCCTCATCGACCGGGCCACGGTGGACGCTCTCCTCCCCCGCGTCCAAATCCTCCCGGTAACCTGATAAACAAACTATAATTCCTAATTGCTGATTGAATCGGGGTGCTTTTATGATTGGTGTGGCCGTCATGGGCTGCGGCGTCGTGGGCTACGGCGTCGTTCAGATGCTGATTGAAAACGAAGAGGACGTGCGCCGCGCCGCCGGACAGGCCGTGACGCCGCTGTATATGCTGGACATCCGGGAGCTGGAGGTGCCCCAAGGCGTCACCCTCACTCACAACTTTGAGGACATCCTGGCCGACAGCGCGGTGAACGTGGTGGTGGAGACCATCGGCGGCGTGAAGGCGGCCTATGACTTCACCAGGCGGGCGCTGGAATCCGGGCGGCACGTGGTCACCTCCAACAAGGAGCTGGTGGCCACACACGGCGATGAGCTGACGAAGCTGGCCGCCCAGCACGGCGTTTCCTATCTCTACGAGGCCAGCGTGGGCGGCGGCATCCCGGTGCTGCATCCCATCCTGCGCTGCCTCCGGGGCAACCGGCTCACCGGGGTGGACGGCATCGTCAACGGCTCCACCAACTACCTGCTCACCCGGATGCGTGAGCAGGGCGTCAGCTTCCCCGCCGCCCTGGGCGAGGCCAAGCGGCTGGGTTATGTGGAGGCCGATCCCGCCGCCGACGTGGAAGGCTGGGACGCCCGCCGCAAGCTGGCCATCCTGGCCAACGCCTGCTTCGGCTCCCGCTTCGACGACGAGGCGAAGATCCCCACCGCCGGCATCAGCGGCGTCACCGAAGCCGACATGGAGGCCGCCTCGGCCTTCGGCGGCGCGGTGAAGCTCATCGCCCACGCCCGGCTCGGCGAGGACGGCGCCAGCTGGACCGGCTGGGTGCACCCCGCCTTCGTGCCCGCCTCCCATCCGCTCTACGGCGTGAACGACGTGTTCAACGGCATCATGGTTCACGGCAACTTCGTGGGCGACGTGATGTTCTACGGCCGGGGCGCGGGCCGGGAGCCCACCGCCAGCGCCGTGGTGGGCGACGTGATCGAGATCGCCCGGGGCACGGCAACCATGCCCGGCGCCCCCGCCTGCGTGCCCGCGTTCCGAGCGGACGATTTGCCCATGCGCCGCCTGGTGCGCTCCGAAGCCCGCGAGGCGCTGGAGCGCCCCGGCTGGGACGTCCGCCCCTGCGGCGAAGGCTTCGCCGCGCTGACACCCGCGGTAACAGACGAGGAATTGGCCGCCTCGGCCGGCGCGCGCCTCCTGTCCGTCCTGTACGTCCTTGTCTGAGAGGGGGGTGCCCTTGCGCAGCAAAAGGGAACAGAAGCCGCTCAACAGTTCGCGGCTGCTTGCGGCGGGCTTCGCGGCGATGATCCTGCTCGGCGCGTGCGTGCTGGCGCTACCGGCCGCTTCGTCTTCCGATCGCGGAATCGGTTTCATGAACGCGCTTTTCACGGCCACCTCCTCCGTCTGCGTCACCGGCCTGTCGGTCATCGACGTGTCGCGGGCGCTGTCGCGCTTCGGGCAGACCGTTCAGCTCCTGCTCATACAGATGGGCGGACTGGGCTTCATGGTGTTCGGCACGTTCTTCTTCGCGGTCATCGGCCGCAGAATCACCCTGCGGGGGCAACTGCTGCTGAGCGAATCCATGAACGCGCCGAACCTGAGCGGCCTCATGCGCCTCATCTATTGGGTGCTGGGCCTCACGCTCGGCATCGAACTGGCCGGAGCGGCGCTTCTCGCCATTCGCTTCGTGCCGGAATACGGCTGGGGAGAAGGCGCGTTCATGAGCCTCTATCACGCCGTCTCCGCCTTCTGCAACGCGGGCTTTGACCTGTTCGGCTCCAGCCTCGTTGGCCGCGCGGACGACCCGCTCGTGCTGTTCACGCTGATGGCCCTCATCACACTGGGCGGACTGGGCTTCGCCCTGATGGCGGATGTCCTGTCAAACGGGCGCTTTTCCCGCCTGTCCGTCCACACGCGGCTGGTGCTGGCCGTTTCGGCCGTGCTGACCGCGACCGGCTGTCTCCTCACCCTGCTCCTGGAATGGCGCAATCCCGGCACGCTCGGCGCGATGCCGCCCGCCCGGCGGCTCATGAACGCGCTGTTTCAGTCGGTCACGCTCCGAACGGCGGGCTTCGCCAGTTTCAGCCAGGCGGCCTTGCGGCCCGCCACAAAGGTGGTTTCGATGATCTACATGTTCATCGGCGCGGCGCCGGCTTCCACCGGCGGTGGCGTCAAGCTGACCACCGTCAGTGTGCTGGTGCTGATGGCGGTTTCCGTGGCCCGCGGGCAGGAGGAAACGACCGTCTTTCACCACACAGTGCCGCGCGGCACCGTTCAGCGCGCCATGACGGTCGTGCTGATCGCCCTGGCGATCGTGCTGGCGGATGTCGTTGCCCTGGCGCTCATCGAACCGGGGCTGGATTTCATCAACGTCATGTACGAAGCCGTTTCCGCCTTCGGCACAGCCGGGCTGAGCTGCGATCTGACACCCCGGCTCTCAGCCGCCGGGCGTTCGCTCATCATCGCCACGATGTTCGCCGGGCGCGTGGGTCCGCTCACGCTGGCGCTGGCCATCGCCCGCCGGCAGAGCCGTGGCGGTTCGTCCATCCATTATCCGTCGGCTGACATCATGATCGGCTGAGGCGCATACAATCATATCACTGCTGATTTGGAGGTACACCCATGAAGCGCACGCAATACCTGGTCATCGGTCTGGGCACCGTGGGCCAGAGCATCGCCGAAACGCTCTACGAGAGCGGCTGCGATGTCATGGCCGTGGATGTGGACCAGGCCCTCGTCGACGCCATGAACGGCCGCGTCACTCATGCCGTCGTCGCCGACGCCGCCGATCCCGACGCCCTCGAGGCGATCGACGCCGCCAGCTTCGACGTGGCCATCGTCACCATCGCCACCGATCTGCGCGCCACCGTCATCACCATGCTGCTCAAGGAAGCCGGCATTCCCATGGTCATCGCCAAAGCCTCCGACGAAATGCACGGCCGCCTGCTCAGGCGAGTCGGCGCCGATCAGATCATCTTCCCTGAGCGCGACATGGGGCGCCGCATCGCCCGCAACCTTGTCTCCGGAACGATACTCGACTACATCGAGCTGTCTCCGGATTTCTCCCTCATCGAGATCAAGCCCCAGCCCGCGTGGGTGGGCGTGGAACTGGGCGCCCTCAATCTGCGCGGCAAGATGGGAATCAACGTCGTCGCCGTCCGCTCCGGAGAGCACGTCAAGGTGGATGTCGGCCCGCGCACTGTCTTTCGCGCCGACGACGTGCTGCTCGTCATGGGCGAACAGCGGACGCTGGAAAAGCTGTCCCACGCCCGCTGAACAAACCGTTTTTTCGCTGCCTTACGCAGGCGCACTGCGCAGGGCGGCTTTTCTTTTGCGCCGCATGTCAGGACAGGAGGCCAATCATGAACGAAAATACAGGCTATACCATCCAGCGGGGCGGCCTGGCGCTGCTTCTGCTGCACGACCTGGGCCAGTCGCCGCTGACGCTGCGGCCCCTGGCGGAGTCCCTGGCTCAGGGCGGACTCACCACACGCGTGCCCGCGCTGTTTCAGCGGGGCGCTCACTGGAGCGAATGGCTCCGCACCGCCCGAAGCGCCTACACCGGCCTTCTGAACGCCCACGTGCGGGTCTCCCTCTGCGCCCTGGGCGAGAGCGAGGCGCTGGCGCTGCTGCTGGCCGAGGCGTACGCGCCGGAGGAGCTACTGCTGGCGCCTGCCCCGCGCCGGCGCTTGGACGCCCCCACCCGCTTCGCCCTGCGAGCGCTGGAGCGGCGGGCCCGCCGGGGCCTGTTCGCGCTGGAGGGACAGCCCCGCATCCTGCTGCCGGAGGACGCGGACCGGGATCGTCTTCGCCGGGCCCGCCGCCTCAGCCGCCTGCTGGGGTCCTGCGCCATCGAGGCATACCGGAGCGGCGCGCTGCCGGAAGCCCTGGCGGCCCGACTTGACAGCGGCCAGGGGCAAATGCTATAATCAGGCAAAAATCACAAAGGCAGAACAAAAGGAAGTGAGTTTTATGCCTCCACGGGGCGGCCCCATGGGCCAGGGATTTCTCACGGAGGAGGAAAAGGCCAATCGGCCCCGGGTGACGGTGGCGCTGCTCAGGCGCATCTTCGCCTACCTCGTCCCCTACTGGAAGCAGCTGCTGGTGGTGCTGGGCTGCATCGTGCTGTCCTCGGTGCTGGGTCTGCTGCCCTCGGTGCTCACGGGCCGCATCATCGACGAGGGCCTCATCGGCCGCAGCCTGAACGCGCTGGTGCGGCTGATCCTGCTCTCGCTGGCCGTCACCCTGGGCTCCAACCTCATCCGGGTGGCTGAGAGCTACCTGAACAACTGGATCGCCCAGCACATCGCCTTCGACATGCGCAACAAGATGTATCAGCATCTGCAGCGGATGTCCCAGCGATTCTTCACCGGCAGCAGTCAGGGCGACATCATCACCCGCATGACCAGCGACATCTCCGGCGTGGAGCGCGTCATCACCAACACCTTCACCTCCATCCTGTCCAACAGCATCACGCTGGTGGCCGCCGTCATCATCATGTTCCGGCAGAACTGGATTCTGGCGCTGGTGGGCATGCTGGTGGTGCCGCTGTTCACCATTCCCACCCGGCGGGCGGGCAAGACCCGCTGGACCCTCACCCGGGAGGCGCAGCAGTGCAACGACGAGATCAACGGCATCCTCAACGAGACCCTGTCGGTCAGCGGCCAGCTGCTGGTGAAGCTGTTCGGCCGGGAGGACTACGAATACGGCCGCTATAAGGACGTGAACCACCGCATGATCCGGCTGAACATCCGGGAGCGCATGGCGGGCCAGTGGTTCATGATGATCCTGACCACCTTCACCAGCATCGGGCCCATGCTGCTCTACCTGGTGGGCGGCGTATTGATGATGAAGTACGACGCCACCCTCACCGTGGGCGACATCACCGTGCTGGTGGCGCTGCTGGGCCGCATGTACGGCCCGGTGAACACCCTGCTGAACCTGCAGGTGGAGTGGATTCGCTCCATGGCGCTGTTCACCCGCATCTTCGAATACTACGACATGCCCGTGGAAATCCAAAACCCGGAGAATCCCGTGGTGCCCGCCCAGGCCAAAGGCCGGGTGGAATTCCGGAACGTCAGCTTCGCCTACGAGCCCGGGCGGCCCATCCTGAAGGACGTGAGCTTCACGCTGGAAAGCGGCCGCTCCATCGCCATCGTGGGGCCCTCCGGCTCGGGCAAGAGCACCATGGCGAACCTGATTCCCCGCCTTTACGATGTGACCGGCGGGCAGGTGCTCTTCGACGGCGTGGACGTGCGCGATCTGGACCTCAACGCCCTGCGGGGCAGCGTGGGCATCGTGAGCCAGGAGACCTATCTCTTCAACGGCACCATCCGGGAGAACCTGCTCTACGCCCGGCCCGACGCCACCGAGGCCCAGCTGATCGACGCCTGCAAAAAGGCCAACATCTACGACTTCATCCAGGCCCAGGAGAAGGGGCTGGACACCCTGGTGGGCAACCGGGGGCTCAAGCTCTCCGGCGGCGAGAAACAGCGGGTGTCCATCGCCCGGGTGCTGCTGAAGGACCCGGCGCTGCTCATCTTCGACGAGGCCACCTCCTCCCTGGACTCCATCTCCGAGGCCCGCATCCAGGAGGCCATCGACCCAATCATTGCCCAGCGCACCAGCATCCTCATCGCCCATCGACTGTCCACCATCCTGGCGGCGGACGAGATTCTGGTGGTGAAGGACGGGCGAATCGTGGAGCGGGGCGCCCATCAGAACCTGGTGAAGGCCGGCGGCGTGTACGCGGAGCTGTATGAAACCCAGTTTCACCGGGCCGAGCGCGCCGGAGACGACGCGCCGAATTGAAAACAGTTTGAAAAGAGAGCCGGCCGGGGCAAAATGGGTCTTGTCATTCGAGGAATAAACGTGTATAATATATAAGAACTGCGTCAAACGCAACCTACACTATTCCGAAAGGACGATAAACTCATGAGCAAACGCATCTGGAAGCTGACCGCCCTTGTGCTGGCACTGCTGCTGGCCCTGACCGGCTGCAGCCTGATTGAAATCGACCAGGAAATGGACAACGCCGAAGCCGTGGCCACGGTCAACGGCGTCACCATCACCAAGGGCGAAGTGAAGGATACTTACGACTACTACGTCAACTACTACAACTACATGAGCTCCTACTACGGCACCGCGATGGACACCTCCACGCTGAAGGACGACGTCATCGAGGCGTTCGTCAAAAGCGAGATCGTGAAGCAGAAGGCCGCCGAGCTGGGCCTTGACCAGCTGAGCGAGGAAGACACCGCTTCCATCGAGGCCAAGGCCAACGAGAGGCTGGATGAACAAATCACCGAGCATGGCGAGGACGTCAACACCGAGGGCATGAGCGAGGAAGACGCCCGCGCGGCGGTTCTGGCCCATCTCGAGGAGGAGGGCATCACCCTCGACGAGCTGATCAAGAGCGAGACCGAGACCCTGATCTCCGACCGCGTGCGCGAGAGCGTCACCTCCCAGGTCGTGGTGGAGGACAGCGACATCGAAGAGGCCTACAACACCGAAGTGGCCGACGACGAGAGCACCTTCTCGAACAGCACCTACCTGTATGACCTGTACCGCAGCAACGGCACCACCATCTACTGGAATCCCGAAGGCTACCGCACGGTGAAGCACATCCTGCTCAAGCTCAGCGACGAGCAGGCCGCCGAGCTGAAGGTGCTGAACGACGAGCTCAGCGACATCAACAGCGCCATCGCCGCGCTGGAGACCCCCGCCGAGGAAACTACTGAGGAGACCACCGAGGAAGCCGCCGAGGAGACCACCGAGGAAGCGGCCGAGGAGACCACTGAGGAAACCACCGAAGAGACCACCGAGGAGACCACTGAGGAGACCGTCGTCACCCTGGAGGATCTGGAGGCCCGCAGGAACGAGGTGCTCAACGCCATCGCCGATCTGAACGACGAGCACATGGCATCCTTCTCCGAGAAGATCGAGGAGATCCAGGCCAAGCTGGAGGAAGGCGCTTCCTTCGACGACCTGATGGCCGAGTATGGCGAGGATCCGGGCATGCAGCGCGAGCCCGGCATGACCGAGGGCTACTACATCTGCGCCGAGTCCACCAACTGGGATCCCGCCTTCGCCGAGGCCGCCATGGCCCTGGAAAAGGTGGGCGACGTGAGCGAGCCCGTGATGGGCACCAACGGCGTGCACATCATCTACTACAACAGCGACGTGACCTCCGGCCCGGTGCCCATGGACGCCGTGCGCGACGCGCTGGCCGAGAAGGTGCTCGCCGACAAGCAGGACGAGGCCTACAACGCCGCCTATCAGGCCTGGCATGACGCTGCGAAGATCCAGAAGTATCCGAACCGCCTTGGCTGATTCATAAAGGCAAAAAGCGCCGCCGCTCCGATTGATTTCGGAACGGCGGTTCTTTTTGTCCTCTGCTTTTTCTTACCGCTTCCTGCCCCTGGCGGCGAAGTCCCTGTCGATGTCCCGCTTCCAGTCGCTGCCCAGCGGCGCGTTGCAGCGCACGGCGCTGACCGCCCTGCTGACGGTGGCGTAGTTCAGCGCCTGGCCCTGGGCGTCGTTGAAGTAGGTGGCGGCGCGATCCGCCCCGATGCCGAAGTGGGCCGCGGTCTCCACCGCGTCGATGTTGGCTCCCAGGAACAGGAACTCCCAGCCGTACTTCTCCTTCTGCCGGTTCACCATGGCCTTCACCTCGTCGCTGCTGTAGCGGTGGCTGGCGTTCTCCATGCCGTCGGTGGTGATGACGAAGATGGTGTGCTCCGGCCGGTCCTCCTCCCGGGCGTACTTGTGCACGTTGCCGATGTGGTGGATGGCGTCGCCGATGGCGTCGATCAGCGCGGTGCCGCCGCCCACGAAGTAATCCTGCTCGGTCATGGGCTCCACGCGGCGCACGTCCACCCGGTCGTGCAGCACCCGGCTGCCGTTGGAGAACAGCACGGTGGATACCAGGGCCTCCCCCTGCTCCTTCTTCTGCCGCTCGATCATGCTGTTGAAGCCGCCGATGGTGTCGCGCTCCAGGCCCGCCATGGAGCCGCTGCGATCCAGGATGAAGACCATTTCAGTCAGATTCTTTTTCATAAAACATACCTCCCGGTTGATTTGATCTCAAGGGCTTCTCTCTGTCCCTGTGACCATATCATACTAAAAACCGGGAGGCTTTTGGTCGCCCGTCAGGCGACAAAATCAGTTCGCGCCGCAGCCCAGCAGGGGCATGTCATAATGAAAGAGCACCTCGTTGATCTCGTAGATGTCGTAGTTGCGGGTCTTCAGGAAGTACTCCAGAATGATGTCGAATTTGCTGCTGTGGGACAGGGCGAAGCCGGCCTTTTTCAGCAGGCTGTCCGTCTCCGGCAGGGACAGCTCCAGCGCGATGGCGAAGGCGAACACCGTGGGCTTGCTGGGCTTGTAGCCGGGATTGGAGCGGATCTTGCTGAACAGCTTCCGATCCACGTTGGCCTTCTTGTAGCACTGGGCGTCGGTCATGCCCCGCTCGTCGATGAGCCGCAGCAGCGCCTCCGAGAAGCCCTCGTCCGTGCGCTTCAGCAGGGTTTCCCAATCCGGCTGAGCGGCCTTCGGCGCGATCAACCGCCGGATGGCCTGCCCGGGCGCGCTGTTTGCCGGCTTCGGGGCCGTGGGCGGCTCGGCCATGGACGCGGAGCCGAGGATCATGGAATCGTCCGCGTGATCCGCGGGCTCCGGCGCGGAGGACTCCTCCATCCGCGCCGCGTTCAGCGACTGATCGAAGCGTACCGCGGCGTCCGCGTCCTCCTGCCAGAGCATGGCCCGGGTGCGCTCGATGTTGGGCTTCACATGGCTGGCGGCGTACACGTCGTCGATGTACTCCTGCACCTGGCGAAACAGCTTTTTCCCCACGTCCAGCTCCGTCCGCCCGAACAGCACCAGGTAAACCGTCATGTCGTTGTCTTCCAGAAACGCCGCGATGGCCTGGGTGGCCACGGCGATGGCCTGATCCTTGGGGTAGCCGTAGACCCCCGCCGAGATCAGCGGAAAGGCCACGCTCTCACAGCGGTATTTCTTCGCCAGTGCCAGCGCCCGGCGGTAGCAGGAGGACAGCAGCGCCGGCTCGCCCTGATCGCCGCCGTGCCACACGGGCCCCACGGTGTGGATCACGTATTTGGCGGGCAGGTTGTAGCCCCTGGTGATTTTGGCCTCCCCTGTGGGGCAGCCGCCCAGCTTGCGGCAGGCGGCCAGCAGCTTCGGCCCCGCCGCCTGATGAATGGCCCCGTCCACCCCGCCGCCGCCCAGCAGGGAATTGTTGGCGGCGTTCACGATGGCGTCCACCCGCATTTTTGTGATGTCGTTACGCACGATTTCAAAAGGCATGGGCTCACTCCCGTTCGTTTCATGGATACCAATAATTATACCATAACGGACGACGCCTGGCAATCCGGGCATGAAAAAGGCCGCCCGAACCGGACGGCCTGACGTGCGAATTGCCTTCACGCGGGATAGTCTTTGCAGATCGCCAGGGAGAACTCGAAGGTGGCGCCCTGCCCCGGCTCGCTGGCGGCGGTGATGCGGCCGTTCATGAGCTCGCACACCAGCTTGGCGATGGACAGGCCCAGGCCGGTGCCCGTGGTGCGCATGCGGGATTTGTCGGCCTTGTAGAACCGCTCCCAGATGTAGGGCATGTCGGCTGGATCGATGCCCGACCCGGTGTCCCTCACACCGATCCACATCTGCTCCCCCTCCGGCCGGGCGTACACCGTCACCCGGCCGCCGGGCGGGGTGAAGCTCAGGGCGTTGTCCAGCAGGATGATGAGCACCTGCATGATCCGGTCCTCGTTGCCCATCACGAAGGGCAGCTTTCCCGCCTCCGCCGCGCTCAGCTCGACGCCGCCCTCCGCAGCCCGGTCCTTCATGCGCCGCACCGCGCCGCTGAGGATGCCCGTCACGTCCATGGGCTCCAGCTCCACCCGCAGGCGGCCGCTCTGCAGCCGGCTCATGTCCAGCATTTCGCCGATCAGCTTTTCCAGCCGCAGCGTCTCCTGATAGATCACATGGTAGCAGTCCATCTTCTCCTCTTCGGTGTCGATGTAGCCGTCCATGAGGGGCTCCACCATGCCCCGGATGCCGGTGAGGGGCGTGCGCAGCTCGTGGGACACGTTGGCCACGTAGTCCCGGCGCATCTGCTCCATGCGCTCGCTCTCGGTCACATCCCGCAGAAGGCCCACCGCGCCGATGATCTCCTGCTCCGCGCTGAGCAGCGGCCACACCAGCGCGTGGATGATGCGCCCGCTCTCGTTCACCCAGCGGGTGTCGGCCCGCTCCCGCATGGTCACGGCGGCGGAGAGCATGTCCAGCAGGTGCTGGCGATGGGGCACGTTGGGCAGCTCGTAGCGGCTCATCTCCAGCAGCGCCAGGGCGGCGGCGTTGCGGTGGATGATCTCGCCCTCCTGGTTCATGGCCACGATGCCCTCGCCGATGCCGGCAATGATCTGCTCCAGCTTGGCCTTTTCATTCTGCAGATCGAAGATGGTCTCCTTAAGCCGCAGCGACATGTCGTTCAGCGTATGGCCCAGCTCGCCGATCTCGTCCCGCTGGTCGATGTCCGCGATCTCGCCGTAATGGCCCTGGGCGATGTGGGCGGCGCTGCGGGTGAGGGCCTGGATGGGCCGGGTGAAGCGCCGGCTCATGTACAGCGCCAGCAGCACGGACACAAAGCCCGCGATCACCAGCGACACCAGGATCACCAGCACGGTGGAATGGGTCACGGCGTACAGCTCCCGAACCTCCTGATAGATGATGACGCCGCCGGTGACTCTCCCCTCTCCGTCCCGGATGGGCGCGCCGGCGTACAGCACCCGGGAATTGAGAAAGCCCATGAAGCGCACGTCCGCCCGGCTCTCGCCGTTCTCTATGATGCGCCGCACCAGGTCGTCCTCGTCGCCGGACAGGGTCTTGACCTCGAAGTCGGTCTTCGGCCGCTCGGCTCCCTGAGAGCGGTGCTGAATGAAGCGCACGGTGCCGTCCAGGTCGATCCAGCTCACATACGCGCCGGAGAGGCGCTCCACGGTCCGGATGTCCTCGTAGGTGATACCGTTTTCATCCCGGGCCAGGGCCTCCGCCACGTCCCGGGCCATCCTGCCGATGCTGCCGGTGTACTGGGCGGTGGTGTAATGGCGCAGCAGCAGAAAGCTCAGTGTGCCCGTGAGGGCGATGAGCAGCAGCGACAGGGCGAAGTAGCTCATCAGGATGCGCCGGTAGATGGAGCGGCCCGTTCCCCGGGCCTGCCCCGCCTCATGTGAGTATTTCAAAGCGATAACCCACTCCCCATACGGTCCGGATGTCCCAGGTGTTGCCGCTTCGGCACAGCTTGGCCCGGATGCGCTTAATGTGACTGTCCACCGCCCGGGTGTCCCCCAGGAAGTCGTAGCCCCAGATGCTCTGCAGCAAATGCTCCCGGCTGAACACCATGCCCGGGTTGGAGGCCAGCGTCCACAGGATCTCGATCTCCTTCGGCGTGCAGGGCATGGTCTCCCCGTCCAGCTTCACGGTGAAGGCCCCCATGTCCACCGACAGATTGCCCACTGTGACCTGGGTGCCCTTGCTCTCCTCGTGGAATTCCCGCATGCGCCGGAGCACCGTCTTCACCCGGGCCAGTACCTCCCGGGGGCTGAAGGGCTTGGTGATGTAGTCGTCCGCCCCCAGCTCCAGGCCCAGCAGCTTGTCGAATTCCTCGCTCTTGGCGGTGAGCATGATGATGGGCACGCTGCTCTCCCGGCGGATCTCGCGGCAAACCTCGATGCCGTCCATTTTCGGCATCATGATGTCCAGCAGGATCATGTCCGGGGCGCTCTTGCGGGCCATGGAGAGCGCCTCCTCGCCGTCGAAGGCGGACAGCGCCTTGAAGCCTTCGCGCTTGAAATAGGTGTTCAGCGACTGATGGACGTTCATGTCGTCGTCCGCGATGAGAATCGTGTAGCCGTTTTTGCGCTCTTCCATACATTACCTCCCCTGGCGCGCCGCGCCGCTGGCACAAATGATCAGTATCAGTATAGCCAGCAAATGTGTCAAAACATGGGCGGCAATTCAAATAAACGATCAAGGGGGAAGCCCTTCGGCTCCCCCCTTCGCTGTGCGGTTTTGCGGATCAGGCCCAGTACATGCCGCCCCGGTCCTCGAACATCAGCACGTCCTTCAGCAGGGCGATGGCCTTGCCCAGGCCCTCGCCGGGCGTCATGAGGCTGTCCTCGTGCTCGATGGAGATGGGGCCGTCATAGCCCACCAGGCGCAGCGCGCTCATCATGTCCTTCCACACGCCCATGTCGTGGCCGTAGCCCACGGAGCGGAAGATCCAGCTGCGGTGGATCTCGTCGCCGTAGTGCTTGGTGTCCAGCACGCCCTGGGTCTTGGTGTTGATCTCGTCGATCTTGGTGTCCTTGGCGTGGAAGTAGTAGATGGCGTCGCCCAGATAGCGGATGGCGTACACCGGGTCGATGCCCTGCCAGAACAGGTGGCTGGGGTCGAAGTTGGCGCCCAGGATGGGACCCACGGCGCCGCGGATCTTCATCATGGTTTCGGGATTGTACACGCAGAAGCCGGGATGCATCTCGAAGGCGATCTTCTTGATGCCGTGCTCCTGGGCGAAGACCGCGGTCTTCTTCCAGTAGGGAATGAGCACCTCGTCCCACTGATACTTGAGGATCTCGGTGAAGTCATCCGGCCAGGGGCAGGTGACCCAGTTGGGGGTCTTGTCCTCGGGGGAGCCGCCGGGGCAGCCGGAGAAGGTCACCACGGTCTCAACGCCCATCTTCTCGGCCAGCAGCACGGTCTGCACGAAGTCGTCGTGGAACTTGGCGGCGATTTCCTTGTTGGGGTGCACGGCGTTGCCATGGGTGGAGAAGGCGGCGATTTCCAGGTTGTACTTCTTCAGGATGGCCTTCATCTCCTCGATCTTCTCGGGATGGGCCAGCAGGTCGCGGGGCTTGCAGTGCGCGTCGCCGGGGAAGCCGCCCGTGCCGATCTCCACGGCCTGAACGCCGCGTTCGGACAGGTACTTGCAGGCCTCCTCAAAGGACCGGTCGGCCAGCAGCACGGCAAAGACACTCAATTTCATGGCGAATCATCCTCCTCTGAACGGTTTTGACCGTTCCCTATTATATCGGAATTCCCGTCAAAAAGCAATCGGTTTGTCAGCCGAACACCTCGGCCGGCACGGCCAGCTCACGCAGCTGAGCGCACAGGCGCGCGGTCTCCAGCATGGTGGAGAACAGCCGCCACTTGACCGCGTCCTCCGGGTTTTCGGCGAAGAGGGCGGCGTGGGCCTCAATGGAGGCGCGGAAAGCGTCCCGGGCGGCCTCGATCAGGTCGGTCTGATCCGGGCAGAGCGCCATCCAGTCGGCGTACTCGTTTTCCAGCGCCGCGTTCCAGGCGTTCAGCGTGGGCTTGAGCACATAGGTGCGGGAGGCCTTGTCCTCGATGGTGAAGGCGTGCAGCGTCTTGGCGCGGAAACGGGGCCCGTCGGAACCGCCGCCGTGGGGGCGGGGGTCACGGAGGAGACGGTGCGCTGATAGCGGGCATCCACCGCGGCCAGGGTCTGGGGCCAGGCGATGCCGTCGGAATGAAGGCCCTCGGCCAGCTGCAGCTGCTTCACGGCCTGCTCGGTGTTCTTGCCGAAGATGCCGTCCGCCACGTCGTGCAGGAAGCCCATGGCCACCAGCTTGATCTGCAGCGCCTGAACCTCGTCGCCCCTCTTGCCGCCCCGCATGAGGGTGCCGTCGGGATAGAAATACTCGGTCTCCTTGTTGCCGCACACCGTGCAGGTGCGCTCCCGCCGGCCCTGGGAATGGTCGGTGGCCTGCTTGGACACGGTCCACGCGCTGTACACGTGAGGCAGGAGGTTGCTCTCGGTGGTGCGCGTCTGCTTGCACACCGAGCACTCCTCCACTTTGCTGCCCTTCACCGCGCAGGTGGACTTGGTCTCGCTCTTGACCTCCCACTTGTGGGGCGCCAGCGGCAGGGTCATCTTGCTCACCTCGCCGCAGTTGGCGCATTTCACTTCCGCCCAGCCTTCCTGGGTGCAGGTGGATTCTTCCTTGCTGCCGGTCTCCTGCCAGTCATGGCCCATGGCCGGCTCGCTGGTCTCCGTCTTGGTCACGCCGCAGACCTTGCACTTCAGCTCGTAATAGCCGTCGGTGGTGCAGGTGGGCTTCTGAACGTCCCCCTGCTCCCAGTCGTGATCGCCGTGCTCGTCGAAATAGGCGCAGGGCGCTTCCGCCAGCGCCGCCACCTGCGCCAGCAGCAGCACCGCCAGCGCCAGGCCAATCGCAATGAATTTCTTCATATCCGCTCGCCTCCTCATTCAGCCGCGCCGTACTGCACGGCGAAGCTGCACAGCAGCAGCGCCTGGGCCTTCAGGGCCGCGCTCATCTGCTTTTCAACGGTCAGCGCGTCCCCCGGGTAGGCCGCTGTCAGCGCCTCCCGCTGCTTCTGCACGGCGGTCTTCCACGCGCCGTAGGCCGACATCACGCCCAGCTTGTTTTCCGTGTCGGCGGTGTCCAGCCAGCGGGTGTAGGTGGCCTCGATGTCGTCCTCCCACAGCTTGCAGGCCTGCTGAGCGCCTTCCAGGGTGTTCTGCGCCAGCAGGTCGGCCTCCACGGCCAGCACCTCCGTGTGGATGGAGCAGTAGTCCATCACCAGCGTGCCGTCCTCGGAGATGCGCAGGCGGCACACGTCCGCCGCGGGGTTGGGGGTGTAGGCCGGGTCGTCGTTGTAGGCGCTGCGGTGCAGGTCGGACCAGCTTTGCCGCAGCAGCTGCATCACCGTGTCGTCCGCCCGGCCGTTGGCCGTGAGGCCCATGAAGCTCTGGAACCGGGTGAGCGCGTCCTCGGTGTTTCGGCCGAAGATGCCGTCCGGCTCCTCAAACAGCCAGCCCGTTTCCTGCAGCAGCGTCTGCAGCTCCCGCACGTCCTCGCCCCGGTCGCCGCGCTGCAGATCCGCCAGCGCCGTCAGGGGCATCAGCGCCAGAGCCAGCGCCAGCAAAAGGGCCATCCGCTTCATTTTCATTTTTCATCCTCTCCTTTGCAAGGCGCAGGGCGACGGGCGCCCGCGCCGGACTGTCACTGCGCGTCTTCCTTCGCGTTGAAGGGATCGCCGCACTGGGGGCAGAACTTGGGCAGGTTGTTCTGATCCTGGGGCATCCAGCCGCACTTGTCGCAGCGATACACCACCGGCCGCTTCCGGCCGCACACGCCGCAGAAATTGCCCTGATTCACCGAGCCGCAGGCGCATTTCCAGGTCTTGCCCTCCGTCCTGGGGGCGGCGCTGGCCGCGCCGGCCGCCCTGGCCACCTGGGCCGCCAGGTTCTGGAACACCGCCGACGCCTGGGGCGTCGCCTGCTTCGGCGCGTAATTGGCCGGGTTGAGGGCGGCCTGCAGCGCCCGGGCCTCCTGCTCATAGGCGCGGTAGGCGTCGGACAGCGGGCTGTCCGGACGGGCGTCGCTCAGCTCGAACTCGATCTCATTGAAATAGGGCGAATCCACGTGGATGGTGACGAAGAAGCGATACTCGCTCTTGTAGCGGGGCGGGTTGTAGGGCACGCGCCGGCCCTCCCGGTCGTTGTGATACAGCTCCTGCCGGGATTCCTTCACGTTCACCTTGCAGTCGATCACCTGCGACACGCTGATCACGTCCGGATTGGCCGTAAGATAGTTGCTGTGCGCCGTCACAAAGAACCGGCCGGTGTTCTCGTCCAGATACACCTTGGTCCCCGAGCCGAACACCCGGGTGGGGCGCACGCCGGGCAGGAGCCGCGCGTTCTCCGCCCGATAGGCCAGATGCCGGCGAATCTCCTCCACGGTGGACTCGCGCCGGTCGGTCATCCACGGGGACAGCTGCTTGGCGCATTCCTTGCACAGGTTGCCGTCCGCCAGCTTGCGGTTGCCCATCAGCCCGATTTCACGGCCGCAAATGGCGCATTCCTTTTTATCGAACAGCTTATCGAACAGTCCCATCGTAACTCCCCCTTTGATCTGGTTCTCGCGTGCCGTTCCGGCCGCCATTATATGTTGAATTTATGTTTATATTTTAAGACAAACTGTGTCACCTGTCAAGTACACGGCGTGAAGAACAGGGCGGCCCGGGCCACTTTTCCTGGCTGTTCCGCGCCTACTGAAAAATAGGGCTTGACAAACGAACATATGTTCGTTATAATAGCCCATGTTGCAATAATGCAACACACAAAAACGCGCGTGTGCGACGCGAAAGGGGCGTGAGAACATGACGGAAAACGGAACCATGGAGGCGCGGCAGCGGGCGGCGCTGGAGCGGATGAAGCAGGTGCGCCATCACTACGAGCGGCTGCAGACGGAGTGCGAGGCGATCGCGGGCAGCGGCGGCCAGGTGACGGCCTGGGGCCGGGTGGGAAGCAGCGGCAACCGGGTGTCAAGGCCCACGCAGAACCGCGCGATGCGCGCTGTTGCCATGGAGGAGGAGCGCCGGGCCATGCTGGACTGGTTTGAGTGCCTTCGCGGCACCTACTATCGCCTGAAGGGGCGGGAGGGCAAGTCGCCGAACCTGTGGCGGCATCAGCTGATCCTGGCCCGGGCGCTGCGGCTGTACGCCTTCGAGGGGGCGGACGGGGAACTGATGGCGCTGGCGCTGGGCGCGCCGAAGAAGCTGAGCCGCCGGAAGGTGGTGTCCCTGCTGCGGGAGGCGGCGCTGGAGGTGGCGGCGGACGCGGAGAAGGCCGGCCTGTTTCGGGCAGAGGAAGAAGCGCGAACGGCGGATTGACAAAATCCCCGGCATGGGGCAAAATGGAGGCAGCAAACATGGGGAGGCGGACTCATGGCTCTTGAAATCAGACACGCGGACGCGGCGGACCTGGACGGGCTGGCGGCGCTGGAGGCGGCGGGCTTTCCGCCGGAGGAGGCCGCCGGCCGGGCATCCCTGGCGGCGCGGATCCAGGCCTATGGAAACCACTTCTGGCTCCTGATCGAGGAGGGGCGGCCAGTCTCCTTCGTGGACGGCATGGTCACGGACGAGCCGGACCTTCTGGACGCCATGTATGACAACGCCGCCCTGCACGACGAGGCCGGCGCCTGGCAGATGATCTTCGGCGTGGTCACCGCCCCGGACAGGCGGCGCCGGGGTTATGCGGGCGCGCTGCTGCGCCGCGCCATATCGGAGGCCCGATGCCAGGGCCGGCGCGGGCTGGTG
>CADARO010000039.1 GCA_902790345.1 uncultured Eubacteriales bacterium
AGCGTGCCGTCGGCGGTGGACACGCCGGTGAAGAAGGCGGTGACGTCCTCGCCGCCGGCGTCCAGGATGGCGTAGCGCTCGATGGGGTTCGCGGCGCTGCCCGCGTCGGTCAGGCTGCCGGCGGGCGTGGCCTCCAGGGTGAAGCCGGCGGGCAGGCCCTCCACGGTCACCTCGGCGCAGGTGAGGGGCGTGCCGTCGTAGGTCTTGCCGGCGGACCCGGCGGTGACGGCGATGGGCGCGGCGTTGGGCGTGACCTCCAGCGTGCCGAGTTCGTCGGCGACGATGTAGTTGTCCGGGTTCGCGCCGCCCCAGTCGATGGTGTAGGTGTTGTCCGCCGTGCCCACGCCGGTGAGGGAGCCGGTGGCCGTGGCGGTGATTTCATCGCCCGCCTCCAGGCCGGAGAGGGTGGCGTCGGGGGCGGTGAGGGGTGCGCCGTCGTAGGTCTTGGAGGCGGAGCCGGTGGTCACCGTCAGCGCCCGGGGATTGACGGTGAGCGTGGTGTTAGCAAGGGAAATAGAGAAGTTCTCCCCGCCGCCTCCGGGGAAGCCGCAGCTGGCCTCCAGGGTGTGGGTGCCCGCGCCGCCGTCAAAGCCGCTGACGGAGACATCGATCCGGTCGCCGGTGAACAGGGTGAGGGCGATGGAGGCGCGGCCGTCCCGGGTGTCACCGGCGGCACGGCCCGCGCCGTTGGATTGCAGCTCGCCTGTGAGGGATTCTCCCGCGTGGCTGCCGTTGAGGTAGTTCAGGGTAATGGTGGGCCGGTAGCTCTTGCTGTAGGTTATCTCTTCGCCGCCCAGGTTCAGCTCCACTTGCAGCGGCTCCACGGTGAGGGTGCCGCTCTGGGTCTTCACGTTGTCAAACAGGTTGGTGACGTCGCTGCCGGTCTCATCGAAGATCTGATAGGACGCCACCACCGCCTGGCTGCTGCCCGCGCCGGTCTGGCTGCCCTCCACCACCGCCGAGGCGGTGAAGCCCTCGGGCAGGCCCTCAACGGTCACGTCGCCGCCGGTCAGCGGCTGGCCGTCGTACACCTTGCTGGCGGAGGGGACGGAGAGGGTCACCGGCGCGCCGTAGGTCTGAATTTCATAGGACTGCTCGTCCGTCGGTTCCTCCTCCGGGGGAACGGGGGCGGGATTGTCCGGCTGGCCCGCCGGGGCGGGATACACGGTCAGCGTGCCCAGCTCCTCGCTGAGGATGTAGTTGTTGGGTTTGGCGCTGCCCCAGTCGATGACGTAGGTGTTGGGGCTCTGGCCCACCTCCGTCTGGCTGCCGGTGGCCGTTACCAGGATGGAGTCGTCGATGACCACGCCGGTGAAGCGGGCCTCCTCGCGGCCCAGGGCCCGGCCGTCGTAGCTGGTGATCTCCGTGTCGATGGTGATGCGCACGTTGGTGAAGTCCTTCATCAGGCGCTCCGCCGCGTCCGCCGAAAGGGTGAGGTCGTTTTCCCGCACTGTGGCGGCCCGGTTTTCAGGCAGCCGGCTGATGAGCCCGGCGATCCGCGCCGGGTCCCAGCCGGTATCCAGGCAGGCCTGGGCCAGCAGGTCGGGGTTGTCCGCGTACAGGCGCAGCACTTCCTCGGGCAGCTCCTCCTCGGTCAGGCTTTCGATTTTGAACTCGATGCTCTGGGCGCCCTCTTCGCTGCTCAGGTAAACCGTCATCCGCTGGCCGGCCCGCAGCTCGATCTCACGGGTTTCGCCGGTGAGCGGGTTGGTGCCGTGGACCCAGACGGAGCCGCATAGCCCGCACAGGGTCTGAGCGTCCGCCGCGTCCGTCACAACGCAGGCGGTGTCCCGCCAGAGGGGCTCGTCCACCTCATAGCCCGGCACGGCCCGCAGCAGCGCCTCCGGATTGGTGAGGGGCGCGCCGTCGTAGATCTTCTCCGCGCTGCCGGTCCATACCGTGAGGGGCGCGGGGTCCACGGTGAGGACGCCCGCCACCCGCTCTATGGCTGTGAAGTGAGCGGTCACGTCCTCGCCCATGGCGTTGAAGATGGCGTAGCGGGAGACGGGGTTCTCGCCCTCGCCGGCGTCGGTCTGGCTGCCGCCGGCCGAGACGCTGATCGAGAAATCGGAGGGCAGGCCGTAGACCAGCACGTCCGAGGGTCGGGTGAGGGGCTGGCCGTCGTAGAGCTTGCTGGCGCTCTGGGCCACCAGCCGCACCGGCTCCCGCCAGGTCCACTGACCGTCGGCGGCCAGGGAAAGCGCCGGGTCGGCGACGCGCTCCAGCAGGTCGCTGGCCTGTTCGACGCGCCAGATCAGGCGGCCGTCCTCGGCGATCTGCCGGGCCACGAAGCCGGCGATGTCCTCCGCCGTGATGTCCGACAGGGCGGGGGCGTCGTCGGACCTGCCGTCGCCGTCGGCGTCCGGCAGCGTCGCCTTTTGCCCGGCGGGCACGGCCAGGGTCCGGGCCGCGCCGGCCTGATCCTGATAGGTGATCTCTGCCACGCCCTCCAGGACGCCCAGCGTGGTGCCACCGGGAATCTGCGCCTCCGCGTCGGCGGGCTGTTCTCTGACATACACGATGGTGCCCCGGATGCCCACCGCCATGGTGGAGGTCTGGATGTCCAGGGTCTGGTTTTCATCCAGCTTTTGCCGCACGTCCAGCAGCAACTGGCCTTCGCTGACGGTCAGCTTCAGCGCGTTGGAGGACTTGGCGAATTCCACCCGGGTGTTGACGTCCAGCGTGACGATCTTGCTGTCGTCCAACCCCACAGAGGCGATGCCGTCCGCGCCGGTGACCATGGCCTCGCCGCTGTCGAAGCGGGCGTTTTCCATGATGAAGCGGGGCTGGCCGGAGGCGTCTTCGATCCGCACGTCGCCCTCATAGTGGAGCAGGCGCATGGTGTTGGCGGTGTAGCTGTCCGCCAGCGCGCCGCCGAAACACAGGGCGAAAATGACCACCAGGATGACTATTCGACAGGTAAGATTCGGTTTCATGGTAATTCTCCTTGTCTTTTCGCGGGTGGAAACGGTCTCTGTCTGTTGATACGGGAAAAATATGCCCCTGTTCGCAAAAGGTCGGTCGCGCGTGAAAAAACTATTCATCCACTGTCATTATATCAGACAATGGTATTTCAGGCAAGAAGAAAAAACGGGGGCTGGATGCTCTGAGGACAGAACAGGCGACCCCGTGACGTGATTTGGTTTTTCAGAACAGGGACAGCTGCTCGGCCCGAATCTTCGGCCGGATGTCGAAGCGCTCCGCCTCGCCCGCCGCCGGGAAGAAGGCGGAGGGCCGGCCGCCGCAGGTGAGGATGAGCTCCTCCCGGGCCCGGGTGACGCCCACGAAGAACAGGCGGCGCTCCTCCTCTAGGTTCTCGACGGTTCCCTTGCGGCGCAGCGGAAACGCGCCGTCCGTCAGTCCCGCCAGGAACACGGCGGGAAACTCCAGCCCCTTGGCGGCGTGCACCGTCATGAGCCGCACCGCGCCGGAGGGCGTCTTCCGGCCCGACAGCCGGGTGATGTCCGCCTCCTCGCCCAGCAGCAGCGCGTTCAGGAAGGAGGTCATGTCCCTGTGGGCCGCGGCGGCGGCGCACAGGCGCTCCAGCCCCTGGGAGCTCTGGCCGCTGAGGCGCATATAGGCCCGCACCATGGCCTCGGGCGACTGATCCGGGCAGGCGAGGAGCCCTTCCCGCAGGGTGTCAGGCTGGCCCGGCCCCGCGAAGAAGGGATCGCCGGGCTTCAGCAGGCCCCGCAGCGCCGCCACGGCGGCCCGCACGGCAGGATCGGACAGCATGTCCTCGCCGCCGGACACCTCGCAGGGAATGTCCGCCCGGCGCAGCGCCAGCTCGACGCCCTCCAGGGCGTGCCTCGCGCGGCACAGCACCGCGATGTCCGAGAACGCGCGTACCGGCCGGTCGGCGCTGGCCTCGTGCATCTCCATGCCGCCCACCATGCGCCCGATCTCCCGGGCGATCCATTCGCCCTCGGCGGCGGCGTCCGGCGTCACCCCCGCCCGAACCGGCAGGCCGGCGGGCTGAACGGCGGTGAGCTTCCGCGCTCCGCCGGGATTCCAGGCGATGGCCCGGCCGGCCAGGGCCAGGATCTCCGGGGTGGAGCGGTAGTTGCGGCTGAGGCTCATGATGGCCAGATCCGGGAAGGCCTCCTTCAGCTGATCGAAGCAGGCGGCGCTGGCGCCCCGGAAGCCGTAGATGGACTGGTCCGGGTCGCCGATGGCGAACAGGCTCTCGCCCTTCGCGCTCCATTTGATCATCAGCGCCCGCTGGGCAGCGTTGATGTCCTGACATTCGTCGACCAGCAGATGGGGCATGACGGCGTCCACCCGCAGCGCGTCCAGGAGGATGTCGTCCATGTCGCGGCAGCCCAGCGCATCGAGCCGGGCCTGATAGGCGTCCAGCAGGTCGCTGCCCTCCGGCGCACCCTCGCATTTCAGCCGGGAGAGGGCCAGCAGCGTGTCCCGGGGCGGGACGTCCGGCGCGATGGCCCGGGCGATGTCCAGAGCCTGCGCGGGGTCGAGGAGAGGCTTCTTTTCGATCATCGTCAGGCAGACGCCGTGGAAGGTGCCCACCCGCAGGCCCTTCAGGGCCCGCTTGCCCAGCCGGGCCTCCAGCCGGCTTCTCAGCTCCCGGGCGGCCTGATTGGTGAAGGTGACGGCGGTGATGGCCCCGGCGGGCACGCCCCGGTCGATGAGCCGCGCCACCCGGGCCACCAGCGTCTTCGTCTTGCCCGTGCCCGGCCCGGCCACCACCGCCACCCGGGGCAGGGTGGTTTCCACGCAGGCGGTCTGCTCCGGGTTCAGCGCGTCGGCGGGGACGCCGCTTTCGCCCTTCGACGCTTTCCTTTCAGGCGCGGCGGAGGCGGCGGACGTCTGGCGCGCCGGCGCGGCCAGGGGCGAGAGAAAGCTGGTCTGCCCCTGAAACACCGCCAGCTCTCCCGGCGCGAACAGGGAGATGACGCCGTATTCGCCGTCGTAGCCCGCCCGCCTGATGACCTGCCCGGCCCGCAGCCGGCGAAGGCCTTCCGCCACGGCGTCTCCGGCCAGGGAGGCGGCCCGATCCAGAGGCAGTTCCCGCAGGATGTGAAATTCGCTGCCCGCCCTGGAAAGCAGGTCGAAATAGGCCGCCTGCACCCGCTTGCTCTCCGGCCCCGCGCCCAGACAGTTGCCCAGGAGCTCCGGCAGGGGCATGAGGCTCTCAAAGGGGGTGTCCGGGCCGGGCTGGGCGCGGTCGGCCAGGGTCTCCACCCGGTGCAGCACGCCCACCGTGACCTTCTTCCCGCACACCGGGCAGCGCCCGCCCAGCCGGATGGTCTCGCCCGGCTCCAGGCGGCAGCGACAGGCCCGGTGCCCGTCCAGGTGATACTTGCCCTCCTCGGGATAGAACTCGACGGTGCCCAACAGCCCCTCGCCGGTGTCCAGCGCCCGCTTCAGGCCGGGATAGGACAGATCGCCCTCCAGCATGTTGGCCTCCCGGCCCAGCTTGGCGGGTGAGTGGGCGTCTGAGTTGGAAACCAGGTGGTATTTGTCCAGCTGGGACAGGCGGCGGTTCATGGGCGGGTCGGAGGACAGGCCGGTTTCCAGCGCGTGGATGTGGCCGGTGAGGTCGCCGTAGCAGTCCTCCAGCCGCTCGAAGTCGGAAAACGCGCCGAACACGGAGAAATGGGGCGTCCAGATGTGGGCGGGGATGAACACGCAGTTCGGGCAGGCCTCCAGCGCGATCTCCAGAAGATCCCGGCTGTCCAGCCCCAGGATGGGCCGCCCGTCCGAGCGAATGTTGCCCACCTCCGCCAGCCGCGCGGACAGCGCCTCCGCTGCCTCCGGGGAGGGCAGCAGGATCACATGGTGCACTTTGCGGGTCTTGCCGTCCTTCTTGTAGATGGTGCTGATCTCGCCGCTGATGACAAAACGGGGCGAGAGCGGTTCCCCCGCCGTGTCGTCCGGCAGGACGAACTCGTCCTTCAGCCGGTAGAGACCCTCCTCCGCTTCGACGAGCTGCTCCTTCATCTCGGCCCGCCAGGCGGGGTGGGTGAAGTCGCCGGTGCCCACGAGCAGGATGCCCTTGCGCCGGGCCCACAGGTGCAGATTGGGCAGGTCGCCGTCGCGGCTGGTGGCCCGGGAAAAGCGGGAGTGAATGTGAAGATCGGCAAAGTACATGCGTGTCACCTTTTGTCAAAGATATTTTGTGGTACTGCGGGGACTTGTGACAGAGAAAAATGATTTCAGTTGTAAACTTCGCTTCTGTGCCCGATTTCAATCATGAGGATGACCAGCTTGTCATCTTGAATTTCCGCAATGAGACGAAAATCCCCAACGCGATAGCGCCAAAGCCCGCTGAGATTTGCAGTCAGGGCTTTGCCATGCGCGCGGGGATTTTCACAGTCCACAAGGTTTTTACCGATCCAGGCATAGATTAAGTTGGCGATGGAAGGATCGAGCTTTTTCAAGGTTCTAATGACCTTTTTGGAGTATTCGACGCAGTAGCTTTTCATTTGAGACCAAGCATCCTTCCAACTTCTTCATGGCTGTAGGTGACAGGGTCTTCTTTGTATTCCGCATAGGCCTTCTCCGCCAGCTGGATATCCATTTCATCTTCTATCTTGTCCAGCGCGGCGCGACGCAAGAATTCACTGGCAGACATGTTATGCAGCCTGGCAAAATCCTGAATCAGCTTTTGCTCGGAATCATCGACCCGGAATGACATGATATTGGACATGAAATCGCCTCCTGTAATACATTGTATTACAGGAGGCGATTTCTGTCAATAAGAGAATTATTCCGCCAGCATCTCGTCCAGAATCCTGGCCGCCTGCCAAACCAGATTGGGGCAGGGGCGCTTTTCGTAGTATTCCGGGGTGCGTTCGTCCGGCTCGCCGCCGGTCTCGGCCATGACGCCGGCCTGAATGAGCAGCGCCCGGCAGTTGATGGAGCTGGTTTCCGCCCGGAACCGCCCGGCGAAATCCCGCACCAGCTCGTAGTGCTTCGCCTTCAGCGCCCGGTCGCCGGGCACGTCGTAGCCCTTCACCAGGCCCAGCACCATGCCCGCCGCGCTCACCGCGCCGCACACCTCGCGCAGCCTGCCGAATCCCCCGCCGAAGGAGGAGGCCAGCCGGGCGGCGTCGGACAGGCTGAGCCCGGTGACGTCGGTGAAGGCGCAGAACACGGACTGGGCGCAGTTGTAGCCTTCCAGAAACAGCGCTTTGGCGCGCTCCGCGTGATCGGTCATAGAAACACCGCTTTCTTCTGTATTGTCGCGTCATCCCTTCGGGGCCACCGTGGCGTAGGAGCGCGGACTGGTGAGCACCTGCCGCATGACGCGGTTCACCTCGTCGTACTCAATGGCGTTCAGCTTGTTCAGCATCTCGTCCTCGCTCTGGGTGTCGCCCAGCAGCAGCATGCGCCGGCCCAGGGTGTTCATGCGGGCGGAGGCGCTCTCCAGCCCCAGCACGTAGCTGCCCCGAATCTGGGCCCGGGTCTTCTCGAATTCGTCCCTGGTGACGCCCTCCCTCACCAGGCGGTCGATCTCCTCGTCGATCATGCCCAGCACGGCGGGGGCGTTTTCCTTGCCGGTGCCGGCGTAGATCACCAGCATGCCGGTGGCGGTGTAGTAGCTGGGATAGCTGTACACGGAGTAGGCCATGCCGCTCTCCTCCCGGATGCGCTGGAACAGGCGGGAGCTCATGGCCCCGCCCAGGATGCTGTTGAAGATGGAAATGGGGTAGATCTCCTTCGCGCCGATGGGGCAGGCGGGGAAGCCGATGGACAGGTGCACCTGCTCGATGTCCTTCAGCTTTTCCAGCCGCTGAGGCTTGGCGTCCTGAACCACGTAGCTGGGGCAGGCGCCTTCGCCCATTTGCCACTCGCCGAAATAGCGCTCCGCCAGCTCAACGAGTTTATCCCAGTTGTAGTTGCCGGCCACGGCCAGCACGCTGCACTCGGGGCGATACATTTTGTTTCGGTAGGCCACCAGCGCGTCCCGGGTGAAGCCGCGCACGTTTTCCGCCGGGCCCAGGATGGGCCAGGCCAGGGGCTGATCGCCGTACTGGGCGCTCATGATGAGCTCGCCGCACACGTCCTCCGGCTCGTCCTCGGACATGGCGATTTCCTCCAGCACCACGCCCTTCTCCTTGTTCAGCTCCGTCTCATCGAAGGTGGAGTGCAGCACCATGTCGCTTAAAACGTCCAGCGCCAGCTCGGTGTGCTCGTCGATGACCTTGGCGTAGAAGCAGGTGCATTCCTTGGCGGTGAAGGCGTTCAGCTGGCCGCCCACCGCGTCCATCACCTCGGCGATGTCCCGGGCGGTGCGCTTCTCGGTGCCCTTGAAGAGCATGTGCTCCAGAAAATGGCTCAGGCCGTTTTCCTCCCGGGTTTCATACTGGGAGCCGGCGCTGATCCACACGCCCACCGACACGGAGCGGAAGTGGGGCAGCCGCTCGCCGATGATGGTGAGGCCGTTGGGGAGTTTTATTTGATCGTACATGACAATACCTCGTTTTGATTCTGGTGGTTTACAAATCCCTGGGACTGAAATCCCCGATTCCGCCGAGCAATTTGCCGACGCTGTGATACATGCCGGAATAGATGACGGGATCGAGCTTTGTCAGGTCGATGGCCCATGGGTCCGAACAGTCGAACTGCTCGTCGATTTGCACGTTTCTGATTCGGCAGAAGAAAGTGGTGGATTCGCCCGTTTCGATTTCCTTGATGACTTCGCATTCATACACCCACGGGCTTTCATCCAGCGTGGGCACGTCCACGACTTCGCCCCAGCTCACGCCGCAGGGAAGCGCGTCCTTTTTGCCGTTCAGGGCGGAATGGGTGCCGAAATAGTCCATCAGAGGCAGCATGGCCGTGCTGACGAGATTCACGCTCATGACTTTGCTTCTGATAACATTTTCCTTGGTTCGCTTTGATCCAAACATGCTGACGACCAATAAAAAGTCATCATCTTTTTCGCATGTCACGCTGATCCATGTGATGGGGGCGAAATTATCAGAGCCGTCTTCGTTGTTTGTGCCAATGATAAAAGCAGGCTGGACGCACAGGGAGAACCCGCCTCCGACCGATCGTCTCTTCATGGCGCTCCTCCATTTTCATCATGATTCGCATTCGTTATACCATGCCGGCTTTTTCCCGAAATCCTTCAGCAGCTTCTCGCCGTAGCTGTCCCTGACCCAGACGCAGAAGTCGGCGAACGCTTTGAGGATATCTGCCGATTGCTGCTCCTCGCTGACATAATAGTCCTTGAATGGATCGGAATGCACCCCAAAATTGCAGCTCGATACCTCGATCCAGCACCGAAAGGCGTTCATGCCGGTCAGCTTCTGAACATTGGCTTCATAGAGAAAGCCGTTCTCATCGGTGCTGGAATAGAGGTGAATCCAGTTTGGCTGGCCCTTGACCCGCGTGAAGCCAGTGTCCTTAAAGGCCTTTTCAGTGGCGTATCTGTCCGCCACGTGCTCCAGCTTTTTGTCGGGTATATTGCCGATTGTGTGCGGTGATTTGGGCAGCGCCAACTCACCCGCCCGCTCCAGCGCTTTGTCGTGCAGCAGACAGAGCGCCTTCTGCCGCGCAAACTCGTCTTTGGCAAACGTGTATTGCCTCCACACCGTATCGTTGGAAATGGCGGTGCGATAGGGCTTGCCAAGCCAGGGCTCCAGCTTTTCGATGACCGGTCTGCTGGCCCTGATGCCGTCGGAGGACGTGACTTCAATGGTCACAATGATGGTATTGCGCTTTCTTCCTTCGCCAAAAGAGCTCATCTGCATGATTTGATTGGACAGAAACGACACCCTTAACGGATTCGACTTTCTGTCGTCATCCCAGTCTGAGACGGCGAGGCTGCTGTCGGAATCGTCGAACCAGTTGACGCCGTCCAGAATCAGCTTGCCGGAAAGAAACCTGAACGTGCGGGGAACCCCGGCAAACGTCCGCGCGATCTCATCCCAGTCCCCCCGATCCGCGTGAATATGTCCGTCCCACCAGTCCGCGTGAAAACTGGTTACGCCGGTTTCTGTTATGCTCGGCCCTGATTCGGTGAAATAGTACTTCTTCATGCCTGGCATGGCTTTGAAGAGCTTGTCTGTCGGTTTGGGCTTTGCGCCAAACGCGTATGGATTCTCGATCAGCATGAAGGCGATGTCCGTATATCTGTAGCCCAGCTCCGAGAGCATGCGATCGAGGTAGGGCTTCGTTTCCTGAAAGCTGACCTTATCGGCGATGTTGAAATAATACGTGTCGAATACTCTCATGAAGCTGAACCTCCTTCCGCGCTTTCCGGAATAGGCAAACGGGAGAGGGTCGTTCAACTCTCTCCCGTAATGAATCACTTAGCCTTAGCGGCGGTCGCGGCGATCGCGGCCACCCCTGTCGCCGTCGCGGCGCGGGGGACGGCGAACCGGCATGGTCTCGTCGTCGTACACGATGTCGTTGCGCAGCAGGTTGATGCGGCCCTGGGCGTCGATCTCGGCTACCTTGCATTCCAGGGTGTCGCCGATCTTCACCACGTCCTCCACCTTCTCAACGCGCTCGTTGGCCAGCTTGGAGATGTGGATCATGCCGTCCTTGCCGGGGGCGTACTCCACGAAGGCGCCGAAGGGCATGATGCGCGCCACGGTGCCCGTGAACACGTCGCCCACCTTCAGCTCGCGAACGATGCCCTCGATGATGGACTTGGCCTTCTGCGCGGCCGCGCTGTCCTCGGTGGCGATGTACACGGAGCCGTCGTCCTCGATGTCGATCTTGACGCCGGTCTGCTCGATGATCTTGTTGATCATCTTGCCGCGCGGGCCGACCACCTCGCCGATCTTCTCCGGATCGATGCGGAACTGGATGATCTTGGGCGCGAACTTCGACAGCTCCTCCCGGGGCGCGGGCAGCACGTCCAGCATCTTGCCCAGGATGAACATGCGGCCGTCGTAAGCCTGAGCCAGGGCCTGGCGCAGAATCGCCTCGTCGATGCCCTTGATCTTGATGTCCATCTGGATGGCGGTGATGCCCAGGGCGGTGCCGGCCACCTTGAAGTCCATGTCGCCCAGGAAGTCCTCAAGGCCCTGGATGTCGGTGAGCACGGCCACCTTGCCGGTGTTCTCCACGTCCTTGATCAGGCCCATGGCCACGCCGGCCACCGGGCGCTTGATGGGCACGCCCGCGTCCATCAGGGCCAGGGTGGAGCCGCACACGGAAGCCTGAGAGGTGGAGCCGTTGGAGGACATGACCTCGCTGACCAGGCGCAGGCAGTAGGGGAACTCGTCCACGGAGGGGATCATGGGCTCCAGGGCGCGCTCAGCCAGCGCGCCGTGGCCGATCTCGCGGCGGCCCGGGCTGCGGGAGGGCTTCGCCTCGCCGGTGGAGTAGCCGGGGAAGTTGTAATGATGCATGTAGCGCTTGTTGACCTCGGTGCCGATGCCGTCCAGCAGCTGGACCTCGCTCATGGGGGCCAGGGTGGCGGCGGTCAGGACCTGGGTCTGGCCGCGGGTGAACACGCCGGAGCCATGGGCCCGGGGCAGCACGCCCACTTCGCACCAGATGGGGCGGATGTCGGTCAGCTTGCGGCCGTCGGGACGCACGCCGTCGTCGATGATGTGGCGGCGCATGACTTCCTTATTGAGGGCGTACAGCGCGTCGCCGATCTCGGTCTCGCGGCCCTCGAACTGGGTGGCAAAGTGCTCCATGGTCTCCGCGGTGACCTGATCCTCGCGGGCCTGACGCTCCTGGCGGTCGAAGGTCTCGAAGCACCACTTCACCTTGTCCAGGGCGAACTCGCGCACGGCGGCCTTCACGTCTTCGCCGGGCAGCACCAGCGGGAATTCCTTCTTCTCGACGCCGATCTCGGCCACGATCTCTTCCTGCCAGGCAACCAGGCGCTTCACTTCTTCATGGGCGAACAGGATGGCCTTCAGCATGACTTCCTCGGAAACTTCCTTGGCGCCGGCCTCGACCATCAGCACGGCTTCCTTGGTGCCGGCCACGGTCAGGTCCATCAGGCTCTTTTCCCGCTGTTCCACGGTGGGGTTGATGATGTATTCGCCGTCCACATAGCCCACGCGCACGGCGCCGATGGGGCCGGCAAAGGGGATGCAGGAGATGCACAGGGCGGCGGAAGCGCCGTTCATGGCGCAGATTTCAGGAGAATTGTCCTGCTCAACGGACATGACCGTGGCGTTGACGGACACGTCGTGGCGCATGCCCTTGGGGAAGAGCGGGCGCAGGGGACGGTCGATCAGGCGGCTGGTGAGGATGGCGTGCTCGCCGGGACGGCCTTCGCGGCGGTTCCAGCTGCCGGGGATGTGGCCCACGGAGTAGAGCTTTTCCTCAAAGTCCACGCTGAGCGGGAAGAAGTCGATGCCGGGCCGGGGCGTGGAGGCCACGGTGGCGGTGACGAGCACGGCGGTGTCGCCGTAGCGGACGAAGGCGGCGCCGCTGGCCTGCTCGGCGTATTTGCCGAATTCCAGCGTCAGTGTGCGGCCGCCCAGTTCGATGGAGTATTCCTTGTACATGTTGTTCCTCCTTGCGGGCATTCTTTCTATATCCCTTTTAATTGATACCTGTCGGATGCGGCGCCGCGCCGCGCGCAATGGAACTTGGAACGCGAATCGAAGGACCGGTTCGCATTCCAAGTTTCACTGCCGCGCGATCGCATAAAATGCCGCCGCCCGGGGTAACCCCTGAGCGACGGCATGTCATATCAGCACCGGGGTAGAGAGCGCTTGGCCGGGGAGCGATTACTTGCGCAGGCCCAGCTTGGCGATCAGGTTGCGGTAGGCTTCGATATCGGTGCTCTTCAGGTAGGCCAGCAGGCCCCTGCGCTTACCGACCATCAGCAGCAGGCCGCGGTTGGAATGGTGGTCGTTCTTGTTCAGCTTCAGGTGCTCGTTCAGGTGGTTGATGCGCGCGGTCAGCAGCGCGATCTGAACCTCGGGGGAGCCGGTGTCGCCCACGTGGCGGCCATACTCATTGATGATCTCGGACTTGTCGATAACCATGGTGTATTCCTCCATATTTTCGTATTCCCGCCCACTGAGCGAGCCGTTGGAGCTTCGGCAGACCAAGCGGACGGATCCCGTGACACATTATGCCACGTTTGCCATTATAGCATACCTTCAGGGCGTTGTCTATGCGTAGAATTGCTAAATTTCTGCGCCGCTCAGGCCTTCTTCTCAAAGCTGTGCCCGCACTTCGAGCATTTCACCGTCACGTTGCCCACGCCCCGGGGCAGGCGCAGCTTCATGCCGCACTGGGGGCAGGTGAAGTAGACGTACTTCTTGCGGTTTTTGAACCGGGCCACGGCCTGCATCACCGGCGTCTTGATCTTCGCCCAGCGGGTGAGGAACCACTGGTTCTCCGCGAAGCGCTTCTGCCGATCCTTCGAGAGCAGCCGCCATACCGCCCACACCCAGCCCACCGTGCTGATGAGGTTCAGCGCGCCGCTGACCGCCAGGCTGCCGGACACGGCCCCCGCCAGGTTGAGAATGATGGACGCCCAGATGACCGCCAGCCCCAGCTGGTCCGGGCCGTAGCGCCCCTGCATGAAGCGGGCCACCCCCGCCTTGAACTTCGTCCAGAATGACTGCATGATCCTTCCCCCGTTTCCTGACTTTCTGGCTTTATTCTAGCACGCAATTTTCAAGCCAGTGTGACCGAAAGAAAAACGGATGGAAAAAATATGTTAAGCGTTGGAAAGAGGACGGTTTGGCCGCGAGGGTTCATGCTGAGTTCATATTTTTGTGATATGATATAAAGAGATCAGGAGGGGAGGCGCGGGGCGTGTACGGCTATGTGTCGATCAATCGGGCGGCGCTCACGGACGGAGAGTTCCAGCGCTACCGCGCGTTCTACTGCGGCCTGTGCCGCGCCCTCAGGCTGCGGGCGGGCCAGCTGAGCCGCTTCACCCTCAGCTACGACATGACCGTGCTGTTCCTGCTGCTGTCCGCGCTGTACGAGCCGGAAGGGGAGGCGGGCCGGGAGCGCTGCGCGCCCCACATGCTGAAGCCCCACGATTACGTGTTCGACGAGTGCGCCGACTACGCGGCGGACATGAGCGTCGTGCTGGCCTGGCACAAGGCCGCGGATGACTGGCAGGACGAGAGGCGGCTGAGTAGGCTGGCCCTTCGCCGGGCGCTGGCCCCGGCCTATGAGCGGGTGAAGGCCCGCTGGCCGGAGAAGTGCCGCCTGATCGACGAGGCGGTTCGGGAAAACGGGCGGCTGGAGAAGGAAGGCCTTCGGGACATCGACGCCGCCGCCAACGCCACCGGCCGCATCATGGGCGAGATCTACGCCTGGCGGGAGGATTTCTGGCAGGAGCCCCTGCGCCGGCTGGGCCATGCCCTGGGCCGGTTCATCTACCTGATGGACGCCTACGAGGACCTGCCCGGCGACAAAAGAGCGGGCCGTCCCAATCCGCTTGTCGCCATGAGCGAACGGCCGGACTACGAGGCGGAGATCAGGGACATCCTCACCCTGGAAATGGCGGAGGCCGGCGCGCAGTTTGAGCGGCTGCCCATTCTGCGGGATTTGAATCTGCTCAGAAACATCTTCTATTCGGGCGTGTGGTGCCGCTACGCCGCCCTTCAAAAGGACAGAGAGAGCCCGGACGAGGCGGAAGCCGGGACGAAAGGAAAGCCCACATGACAGATCCCTATCAGATGCTCGGCGTATCGCGGGACGCCTCGCAGGATGAAATCAAAAAGGCCTACAGGAAGCTGGCGCTTCAGTATCATCCCGATCGGAACAACGGTTCGAAAGAGGCCGAGGAGAAGATGAAGGAGATCAACGAGGCCTACGCCATGCTGACCGACCCCAACTACAAGCCCAACAACGCCGCCCATTCCGGCGGCGGGGGCGGCTACGGCGGGCGCTACGGCAATCCCTACGGCAGCTGGGACCCCTTCGGCGGGTACGGCGGCTACGGCCGCGCCGGCGGACCCTATCAGGGCGGCTGGCAGAACCGGGCCTACGACAGCGAGCCCAACGAGATCAAGGCCGCCCGCAACTACGTGATGAACGGCTACTATCAGCAGGCCATCAACGTGCTGGGCCAGATGAACACCCGCTCGGCGGAGTGGTATTACCTCAGCGCCCAGGCCAACATCGGCATGGGCAACCGGGTCACCGCCCGGGAGCACGCCCGCCAGGCGGTGCAGATGGACCCGGACAACTTTGAATACCGCATGCTGCTGGAGCAGATCGAGTCCGGCGGACAGACCTACCGCACCCAGGGCCGCACCTTCGGCATGCCCAGCGGCCTCTGCGCCAATCCCTGCCTCACCTGCGTGGCGCTGAACTGCCTGTGCAACTGCTGCTGCGGCGGCATGAGATTCCTGTGACGCGCATAAAAAAGAGAAAGCGTGGTAAAATATGATTCATTTTGAATGTGACTATCTGGAAGGCGCCCATCCGAGAATCATGGCGCGCATGATGGAGACGAACCTGGAGCAGAACCCCGGCTACGGCGAAGACCCCCACTGCGACCGGGCCCGGCGGCTCATCGCCGAGGCCTGCGGCGTGGAGGCGGCGGCCATCCACTTCCTGGTGGGCGGCACTCAGGCCAACGCCACGGTGATCGACGCCATCCTGCGCCCCTGGCAGGGCGTGGTGTGCCCGGCCACGGGCCACATCGCCGTGCACGAGAGCGGCGCAGTGGAGGCCACCGGCCACAAGGTGCTGGCCATCCCCTGTGAGGGCGGCAAGCTGAGCGCCGATCAGGTGCGGGCGTATCACGACGCCCACTGGAACGACGCCACCCACGAGCACATGGTGCAGCCGGGCATGGTGTATATCTCCCATCCCACGGAGAACGGCGAGCTGTACACCAGGGCCGAGCTGACCGCCCTTCACGAGACCTGCGCGGCGCTGAGCCTGCCCCTGTTCCTGGACGGGGCGCGGCTGGGCTACGGCCTGGTGGCCCCCGGCACGGACGTGACGCTGAAGGACGTGGCCGCCCTCAGTGACGTGTTCTACATCGGCGGCACCAAGGTGGGCGCCCTGTTCGGCGAGGCGGTGGTGATTTCAAATCCCGCCCTGCGCCGGGATTTCCGCTACATGATAAAGCGACACGGCGGCATGCTGGCCAAGGGCCGTCTGCTGGGCATCCAGTTCGAGACCCTCTTCGAGGACGGACTGTACTATGACATCTCGCGCCACGCCATCGACATGGCCATG
>CADARO010000040.1 GCA_902790345.1 uncultured Eubacteriales bacterium
AGTAGATACCGCCGCCCAGGGAGTGCTCGATGCGCACCCGCCGGTTGGGGAACAGCTCGTGCACCGCCAGCAGGAAGATGAACCGCAGGGAGCGCTCATGCAGCGCCTCGTTCACGCGGATGAACTCGCGAATCTGGCCGCTGTGGGTGAGGGCGTTCAGGTCGGCGGCGTTGGAGCAGTGCAGGATGGCGTTCCAGCGGGCGGACTCGGCGAAGGTGTTCATGAGCTTGGGCAGCTGGCGCAGGGGCGCGGGGCGGGTGGGGTCCTCCGGGTCGGGCAGCAGCAGCACCAGGCCGGGCAGCTGCAGCTTCAGCGAGAACACATCGACGCACCCGGTGGAGACGGCCATGACCCCGTAGAAATACTCCATCATGTCGCCCAGGCGGTAGAGCTGGAAGGTCTCATAGGGGCGATACTTGAGCAGGTTCACCTTGTCGGTCTCGCCGGTCTGCTCGAAATAGGCGATGGCGTCCCGGCGGGAGATGGCATGGCGCACGAAGGGCAGATCCATCTTCACGATCTCCCGCATGCGGGCCTCGATGGCGCGCACATCCGCCCCGGTGAGGGAGTGTCGGCTGTCCCGCACCTCGCAGTAGATACCGCCGCCCAGGGAGTGCTCGATGCGCACCCGCCGGTTGGGGAACAGCTCGTGCACCGCCAGCAGGAAGATGAACCGCAGGGAGCGCTCATCGGGCGGTGAGGCAGAGGGTTTCACCGCCCACCAGCACGCCCAGTGCGCCGGCCTCCGGCATGGCCCGGGCGATGATCTTCGCGTAGCTTTCGCCGTTTTCAAAGGAAATATCCTGTCCGTTCAAATGAAGCAGCATGTCTCTTGCCTCCCCTCCGGCGCGTGCGTGCGCCGCGCGGCGTTTTCAGAATTTACTCTCATTAAACCACAGATGCGGGGAAATGTCAATCGGGGAAACGGGGAGGGAATCATGTGGCGCAGAATCCGTTGCCTGTTACAGCAGACAAGGGAAGGGCCTTTCTTCACTTTATGTTTATCACCGACTCTATGCACAGCTCCAACGCGTATCCCGCAGAATCATCGCCCCAGTTGCGTTCATCGTAATGCTCTGCTTCCGCGAGGGTGTCGGCCGTAAAGAGCAGTTCTCCCCAAATGGCGCCCCGCATTTGGGCACAGGCCGCCAGCGCGGAGCACTCCATTTCGACGACTGAACACCCCTCGTTTTTTCTGTACGCCACTTTATCTTTTGTCTCCCGGAAAAAACCATCTGTTGACCACGTCACCACTTCCATATATGGCAGGTTATGGTTCTTCATCGTCTGTTCTATAGCAGATCGCGCCTTCTCTGAAACGTCAACAAACCGTTCCGGCGGAAGGTAGTGATATGAGGTTCCTTCGTCTCTGAGCGCTTTGCGCGGAACCAAAAATGTGTTTTCCGGGATATCAACCAGCACGCCGCAGGAACCGCCGCTGATGATCTCCCGAACGCCGTAAGCGATCAGCCAGTCCAGGATTTGAGCCGCAGCCGGCGCGCCTACCGGAGCCTGCGCAAGACAAATCTTTTGTCCCTCCACTTCAAGTGTGTAAACCGGGTATACTTTTGTCGCAGATACAAACTGAGCCGCAACCACAGCATTGCGTTCTTTCGCGTACCGGTCGACATCATCGCGAAGAAAAGCAAACACCGCTTTCCTGGGGAGGACAAGATCCATATTCTCATGGTCAGGCATTATCACAGCTGTTGGATTTGAGTCATATTCCAATATGGGTATTTCGTTCTTTATAATGCTCATGATGTGCGCTCCTTCAGTTTCTGCTTTTTCAGGGATTCTACCATTCCCTTCCGGCAAAGTCAATCGATTTTTCATGAATGGACCGAAAGGCGATGCCTCCACGCGAAATGTTCTCGTTTTCCCCCTTTTGTTAATTCTCCCGCACCGCCCCTCTCCCCCTTGACACGCCACCCCCATCTGAATATAATAAACATATGAGCAGTTATTCAAATGTTCAAGGGAGGCGGTTCCATGGAGCGGGAGAACCTGCCGCTCTCCGGCGAGGGCCGGGGCGAGTGTGACATCCTGCCGGACGACGAGATCCTGTACGACCTGGCGGAGCTGTTCAAGGTGTTCGGCGACACCACGCGGGTGAAGATCCTGTATGTGCTGTTTGAGAGCGAGCTGTGCGTGAACGACATCGCGCTGCGCCTGAGCATGACCCCCTCCGCCGTGAGCCACCAGCTGCGCATTTTGAAGACCTCGAAGCTGGTGAAATTCCGCCGGGACGGAAAGACGGTCTTCTATTCCCTGGACGACGACCACGTGCGCTCCATGATCGCCATGGGGCTGGAGCATATCACCGAATGATAGAAAACATCAGAGAGGAGACAGGCTGCCATGAAGAAGAAGTTCAAGATCGAGGTTGACTGCGCCAACTGCGCCGCGAAGATGGAGGAGGCCGTGAAGAAGGTGGAGGGCGTGACGGACGCCACCGTCAGCTTCATGACGCAAAAGCTGGCCATCGAGGCCGACGACTGCCGCTTCGACGCCATCATGGCCGAGGTCGTGAAGGCCTGCAAGAAGGTCGAGCCGGACTGCGAAATCTATCTGAAATAATACCACGACGGGCCGGCACGTGTTGGCCCGTCGCCTGTTTTTTTGCGGATTGTTCTGAGAGAAAGGGCGGTTTCTCACATGACGAAAAAACAAAAGATCATGCTGCTGCGCGTCGTCGTGGCGGCGGCGCTCACCATCATCCTGCACTTCGTGCCGGTCACCGGCGCGATGCAGCTGCTTCTCTATCTCGTGCCCTACCTCATCGCCGGCTACGACGTGCTGCGCAAGGCGTTTCTGGGCATCAAAGGCGGCCAGGTGTTCGACGAGAACTTCCTCATGGCCGTGGCCACCATCGGCGCCCTGGCCCTGGGCAGCTACGGCGAGGGCGTGGAGGTCATGGTGTTCTATCAGATCGGCGAGCTGTTCCAGAGCTACGCCGTGGGCCGGAGCCGCCGCTCCATCACCCAGCTGATGGACATCCGCCCCGACAGCGCCAACATCGAGCGGGACGGCGAAATCGAAGAGGTGGACCCGGACGACGTGGCGGTGGGCGACGTGATCGTGGTGCGACCCGGCGAGCGGGTGCCGCTGGACGGCCAGGTCATCGAAGGCGCCTCCACCCTGAACACCAGCGCCCTCACCGGCGAGAGCCTGCCCCGGGAAATCGGCGTGGGCGACGAGATCATCTCCGGCTGCGTGAACGAATCAGGTCTTTTGCGCGTGCGGGTCACGAAGTGCTTCGACGAGTCCACCGTGAGCCGCATCCTGGATCTGGTTGAGAATTCCAGCCTGAAAAAGGCGAGGGCGGAGAACTTCATCACCAAGTTCGCCCGCTACTACACCCCCGCCGTGTGCGCCGGCGCGCTGCTGCTGGCCCTGGTGCCGCCGCTGTTTGTGGGCGGCTGGCTCGAGTGGATCCGGCGGGCGCTCACCTTCCTGGTCATCAGCTGCCCCTGCGCGCTGGTGATCAGCATCCCTCTGTCCTTCTTCGGGGGCATCGGCGGCGCCAGCCGGGCGGGCATTCTGGTGAAGGGCGGCAACTACCTGGAAGCCCTGGCGGACACCCGCACCATCGTGTTCGACAAGACCGGCACCCTCACCCGGGGCGTGTTCGCCGTGAGCGACGCGCTGCCCGCCCCCGGCGTGGACGCGAAGGCCCTGCTGGAAACCGCCGCGCTGGCGGAGATCTACTCCAATCATCCCATCAGCCGCAGCCTGCGGGAGGCGATCACCGCCCCGCTGGACGCCAACCGGGTGGACGAGGTGCGGGAGATCGCCGGCCACGGCCTGACCGCCCGGGTGGACGACCGACTGGTGGCGGTGGGCAACGCCCGGCTGATGAGTCAGCTGAAGATCGCCTTCACTCCCTGCGAGAAGCCCGGCACGGTGGTCTACGTGGCGGAAAACAACCGCTTCATCGGCGCGGTGGTCATCAGCGACCAGGTGAAGCCCACCGCCCGGCGGGCCATCGACCGGCTGCGCGCCCAGGGCATCCGCACCGTCATGCTCACCGGCGACGCGGAGAGCGTGGCCCAGGCCGTGGGCGAGACGCTGGGCATCGACTTCATCCGCGCCGAGCTGCTGCCGGAGGACAAGGTGAAGAACGTGGAGGCGCTGTTGAAGGATCAGCGGCCCCGGGAGAAGCTGGCCTTCGTGGGCGACGGCATCAACGACGCGCCGGTGCTCTCCCGGGCGGACATCGGCATCGCCATGGGCGGCATCGGCAGCGACGCGGCCATCGAGGCGGCGGACATCGTGCTCATGGATGACGACCCCGCCAAGATCTCCCTGGCCATGCGCATTTCCCGCAAGTGCCTGCGCGTCGTGCGGGAGAACATCGTCTTCGCCCTGGGGGTGAAGGCCGCCTGCCTGATCCTCGGCGCCCTGGGCATCACCGGCATGCAGGCTGCCATCTTCGCGGACGTGGGCGTGATGGTGCTGGCGGTGCTGAACGCCACCCGCACGCTGGTGCCGGTGAAGGACGAGGCATGACACAGCGGTCATTCGAGGCTCCTCTTTTTCAGGGGAGTCTCTTTTTGTTGCCACAAATTTGTTCTCCCGTTCCGGATAATTTTCATCAGGTCGCGTGTCTAATGAGCGAAGGGGTCGATGCAGATGTTTTTAACCGACACGGAACGCGCCGCAAAGCCGGATATGGATCGCCTGATGGCCGAGTACGGCGCGGGCCTTCTGAGGCTATGCTGCCTCTATTTGAAGGATCGGGCACAGGCCGAGGACGCCGTGCAGGACACGTTCGTCAAGGTTTATGAAAAATACGATACGTTCGAGGGCCGATCCTCTGAGAAGACCTGGATCACCGCCATCGCCGTGAACACCTGCCGCAATTACCTGCGCAGCCCCTGGCACAGGCGTAACGTCGGGGAGCAAGGGCTTTATCTGGTGGAGCAGGCCCCTCCAGAGCTGCCTGACGGCACGGTCATTCAGGCCGTGATGAAGCTGCCGACAAAATACCGGGAGGTTATCCTGCTGGCCTATTATCAGGACATGAAGCTCAGAGACATTGCCGCCATGCTGGGCGTGCCGTTGCCCACCGTCTCCACACGCCTCAAGCGGGCGCGGCGGATGCTGGAGGACGCGTTGAAGGAGTGGTATTACGATGAATAAAGAAGCCTTCCGCCGGCAGATTGACCGCGAAATGGCTGACGTGCGCCTGTCCCCTGAGCGAATGCGCCGCATCCACAGCCTCACTGATCGGAAGGGCCATCAGGCCGGGCGATCTGTCTTCCCCCATCGTCTGCCCGCCGCCCTGCTGTCTGTGGCGGTGGCGGTTTGCGCGCTGCTGATGCTGTTCAACCGACACGCGCTCCTCCCCCGCATCAGCGAGGACCGCCGGGTTTTCATCGCGCTGGATCAGGGCGAGGGCGGCGGCACGCCTGAACCCACCCCCGCTCCCACCGAAGCGGCCGCGCCGGCCGACATTGTGGGCTTCGCGGCGGCCTCCGGCGTGCGTTTCACACTGGAGGCCGCCTATACGACGGACAGCCTGTCGCTGTTCTGGCGGGTGGAATCCGACCGAAGCGATCAGATTGCCTTCGCCTTCAGGAACTTCTCGCTGGAAGGCGCAAACGAGACCGGCGGTCTGCCGGACGAGTTGAACGGCGTCGATTCCCTCACCGTGCTGGGCGGCACTGTATCGGGCGAGGCCATGCCCGCGATTTATTACGGCGTCAGCCAAATCCCCATTGCGGACGCTGGGCCGGAAATCACCGTATCCCTCACGATGCCTGTCTATCGGCTGGCAGAAGAGCCGCGCTTCGCGCATGACGATGACGCGTCGTTGGATGACGCGTCGTTGAACGATGCGCTGGACGCGCTGAACGAAAAGCGGCTTTTGCTATACGCGGGCGGCTCCGTGACGGCGGCCTTTGTGCGAACGCTGGAAAACAACTTCGACCCCGGCGGCGACTTCTGGAGCACCCGCACCTACGCCCAGGGCACCCTGGAGCTGGCCGAAAAATGCGGCTTGGTGGAGCAGCTGGATGAAATAAGCGCCGCCTTTGTGATCGACACAACTCAGGGCATGCCCCACGCCGCTGCGGACGGCCAGGTGTATTCCGACCCGGCCGGGCGCTACGATATTCGCCTCTCCGCCTTCGACATGACCCCGCTGTCGCTCTATATGGAGTACATTGTAACATCAAACGACGCCGCCACAAGCACCGGCCGCCCGGGCGAGCTCACGCGCACATTCGAGGTCATGCTCGATCCGTCGGATGAGCAGACCATCGACGAGCGCTTCCCGGAGGGACGAACCGTGTCTCATCTTCTGCTGGACACGTCGTATGTCGACGGTATCGTCTATGGCTGTGACTATGAGCTGAGTTCTCTGCGCCTCACGTCTCTGCCCGAGGCGATCTATCTCGTTCCCCGCTCCCATACCTTCTACGACAAGGAAGGCACGCTGCTGCGGGACGAGGCCATCCGGGTGGATTTGACCACAGAGTAAACCGGGCAGAACCAGGACGCACGGCTCAGAAGATATTCTCCAACCTCAGCCTTTCCTCCATGTACAAATGCTCGATGGCCAGCCCCAGCAGCGTCATGGAGCGGCTGAAGTCGTCCGGGTCCCGGGCGGAGAGATTGGCGTCGGCCTCGATGATGAGCTCCGTCACCGCGTGCAGCGTGTCGTGGGGCGAAATGGCCTCCAGCAGCGGCTCATGCTTTTCCCACATCCCGGCCATCTGCGTCACCCGCTCCCGCGCCCCGGCCTCGTCGCCCGCCTCAACGAGCTCCAACACCTGCGTGCGCATGGCCTCCATCTCCTCCGCCACATGCCGCATGAAGAAAAATGAGCTCAGGCACACCCCCAGCGACAAAGCCAGCACCGCGATCATGGAAAGAAAACAGCGCCTCACCAGCTCACCTCCTCCGGCCCCAGCGCCTGAAACCGGGTCACATCGCCGCCCCGGGCCTGCACGGTCATCACGCCCTGGGTGTCCAGCGTGCAGAAAAACGCGCCCTTCGCCGTCAATCCATGGGCGGACAGGACACCGCTGAGCCAGGGCTCGTCCAGTCCCCCGGCGGCCAGGCTGCCGCTCTGAACCCGGCCGTCCATCACCAGGATGAGCGGCGCGCCTTGATAGGCGGTCTGAACGCCCATGTCCGCCGCCGAGGCCGGCCGCTGGGCCGACCGGGAAAAGGCCGATATGCTGCCGTTGGCCTCCAGGATGGCGGTCTCCGCCTCGCTGGGGTCCAGGATGCCCGCCGCCCGCAGGCCCTCCAGGGCGTCCGACAGGGTGAGGCACAGCCGGCGCATCTCCGCCTCCTGCCACACCCCACGGGACAGGATCACCGAGGGCTTGCCCGAGAGGAAGCCCCTCATGCGGTCGCTGCGCATGCTCAGAAGGGTGATGAGGCAGTGGGCCACGAACATGGCCGCCACCGGCAGAATGCCGTGCAGCAGGGGCGTGGACACATTGCCCATGGGCACGGCCACCAGATCGGCAATGAGCATGGTCATGACCAACTCGTAGGGCTGAAACTGGCCCAGCTGCCGCTTGCCCATGGCCCGGGTGAACGCCACCAGCGCGATATACAATATGATGGCCCGAATGAACAGCGTGAGCATGACATCCTCCCCTGAAAAAACTCATTTTCGCCCTCATTTTGCGCCAAAAGATTAGAATTATACTAGAAAACGGCGTGAAATCGACTCAAAGCCTTGATAATTCCCGGCCCGCTGGTTATAATACTTCATGAATAAAGGCAGAAGAGCCGGCGTAAAATGAGCGCAGAGCGGCCGGTTGACAATATCAAAGGAGTGAATGAAATGGCCTTTTTCGATGAATTCAGCAAGCGTATCAACGGCATCTACCAGTCCGCCCAGAAGACCACCGAGGCGGCGAAGATTCAGCACCAGATCAGTCAGAAGCAGGCCGAATTCGATTCCCTCTATCACCAGATCGGCCAGCTCTACTACAGCTGCCGCCAGCGGGGCATCCAGCCCGAGGAGAGCATCGACACCCTGTGTGACCGTGTGACCGCCCTGGCCCAGGAGATCGACAAGCTGCGCGTCAAGATCGACGAGATCAACGGCGTGTGCCGCTGCCCGGTGTGCGGCAACACCGTGGAAAGCGACGCCCAGTTCTGCAGCAAGTGCGGCGCGAAGCTGGAAGTGAAGAAGCCCGAGCCCGAGAAGCCCGCCGAGCCGGAACAGCCCGCGGAGGAGGAAGCCCCCGCCGAGGAAGAGAAGCCCGACGTGTACATCAACTGGCCCGAGGCCAAGCCGGAGACGGAAGAGCCCGCCGAGGCGGAACCCGAAGCCACGCCGGAGCCCGAGGCCGAACCGGAGCCCGAACAGGCCCCCGAAGCCGACGAACCGAGGCCAGAAGAATAAAGCAGCAAAAGCCAGCAAAGCACAATATCCTCGCAGGCGGGCGGCGCTCAGATGAATGAGCGCCGCCCGCTTTTTCCGCACAAATCCGCCTTGCCCCGCCTGGCCCGCTGTGCTATAATACGTTTGAAAAAACTAAGCAAATCGGGAGGCTACACATCATGGACAGCCGAATTCCCTTCATCGATCAAAGCGACCTGGTGCGCATCCGCCGCCAGCTGCACATGTATCCCGAGCTCAAGTGGGATCTGCCCCGCACCGCCGCGCTGGTGCGGGCGGAGCTGGACAAGATCGGCATCCCCTACGACGCCGACAAATACGGCCAGTACACCACCGTGGCCACCATCAACCCGGAGAAGACCCACTTCACCATCGGCCTGCGCGCCGACATGGACGCGCTGCCCATCCACGAAAACAATCAGGACAAGCCCTACCGCTCGAAGAACGAGGGCGTGATGCACGCCTGCGGCCACGACGCCCACACCGCCATGATGATCGGCGTGGCCCGAGCGCTTTTCGCCATCCGCGATCAGATCGACTGCCGGGTGCGGCTGCTGTTCCAGCCCTGCGAGGAGGGCCGGCCCAGCGGCGCCAGCGTCATGTGTCAGCACGGGGTGATGGACGACATCGACTGCATCGTCATGTGCCACGTCAACTGCGGCGACGCCACCCACGTGATCTCCACCTGCCCCGGCGTGACCAACGCCACCTCCGTGGCCTGGAAGGTCACACTGGGGGGCAAGTCGGTTCACGTGGCCTCGCCCCACATGGGCGTGGACGCCCTGGCCGCCGGCGTAAAGGTCTACAACGGCATCCAGACCCTGGTGAGCCGTGAGGTGGACCCCTTCGACACCTGCGTGATGGCCGTGTGCAGCATGCACGCGGGCACCACCGTGTCCACCAACGCGGACGAGTGCGTCATGGAGGGCTCCATCCGCTGCCTGAAGGACACCACCATGACCTGGGCCCGGGCGCGGCTTGAAAAGCTGGTGCGCCTCACCGCCGAGGAGACCGGCGTCACCTGGTCGCTGTCCTGGTCCGGCGAGCCGCTGCCCAGCGCCCACAACGACCCCGCCCTCTACGAGGCCTTCGTGGCCTCCGCCCGCCAGGTGGTGGGCCCGGAGCGGGTGAAGCTGCTGCTGCCCTCCCCCGGCGGCGAGGATTTCGCCTACTACGAGCAGCTCAAGCCCGGCCTGCTGTTCGGCCTGGGCATGCGCAACGAGGCCAAGGGCGCCTGCCACCCCGCCCACACCAAGGACTGGGACATCGACGAGGACGGCCTGGAGACCGGCGTGAAGGTGTTCGTGCAATTCGTACTGGACTACATGAAGCGCGCGTGAACGCGCACTTCAATGAGGAATTGGGAATTAGGAATTATAGTTTGCCTGAAAAGACCTCATCCGCCCCGGCTTCGCCGGGCCAGATGAGGTCGCGGCCGCAGCCGCGCCTGAGGAGTAAATAAAATTCCTAATTCCTCATTCCTAATTCCTAATTCAAAGAAAGGTGTTTTTATGACCACTATCCCCTCTTTCTACTGCCAGCTGGACTACGAATCCGTGGCGTTTCCTTCGCCGAAGAATGGATTTGGGAATCTGGCCAACAACGGCTGCGGGCCCCTGTCGGTGTCCATGCTGATCGAAAACATGCTGGGCGTGCCCTTCCCGCCGGAGGAGTCGGCCCGGTTCTTCCTGGAATGCGGCGCCCGGGCGGATGTGGGCACCAACCTGTACATCGCATCCAAGGCGGTGGCGGAGCGGTTCGGCCTGACGGTCAGGGACACCGAGGACGCCGAGGAGGCCTATGATTTCCTGGCGGCGGGGCGCGGCATGGTCATCGCCAACACCTACGGCGACCGGCCGGAGGACGGCTACATCGGCGTGTTCTCCGATTCGGGCCACTATGTACTGCTCACCGGCGTGGAGGGCCGCAATGTGCGGGTGCTGGATCCCATGTATCGCCCCGGCCGGTTCGACATCCCCGGCCGGGTGGGCAAGGTGCGCATGGAAGGCAATCTGGCCGTGGCGGACTTTGCCGTCATCGCCTCGGACTGCTGGCACCGGCCCTTCTTCCTGTTTGAAAGGAGCGAATCCGAAGCGCGATGATCAAGATCGTTGAAGTCAAAGACCTGGACGGTCTGCTGCCCCTGATCACCGAGCAGGAATATCGGCCCGATCTGGCCCGGTTCCGCAGCTGGTACATCTATCGGGGGCTGTCGGACGTGTCCTTCGAGCTGTTCACCAGCCTGGAGCGCAATTGCAAGGACAAAATGAGCGACCTGGAGCCGGCGATCCTGAAAAACTTCACCAAGTACGCCGCCCGGGAGGATCCCTCCATCGAGCGCTCCGTGTGGCGGCAGATGATCCTGGGCCAGCATCACGGCCTGCCCACGCGGCTGCTGGACTGGGCCCACTCGCCCCTGATCGGGCTGCACTTCGCCGTGACCGAGGCGGATCTGGACGCCATGGAGGATCACGACTGCGCGGTGTGGCGCATCGACATCACCGAGCTGCACCGGATGCTGCCGGAAAAATACCGCGCCGTGCTGCGGGCCAACAAGACCAGCATCTTCTCGGTGGACATGCTGAATCAGGTGGCCCCCAGCCCGGTTGAGTACGACCGGGACATGGGCGACAGCGCCATGGTGGTCATCGAGCCCCCCTCCATCGATCCCCGCATCATCAACCAGTATTCCTTCTTCTCGGTGATCCCCACCGCCATGAGCGACATCGAGGGCTTCCTGGACCGCAACACCACCAACACCGTGAAATACGTCATCCCGCGCCGGCTGCGCTGGCGCATCCGGGATATGTTGGATCAGCTGAACGTCAGCGAGCGCATCGTGTATCCCGGGCTGGACGGGCTGTCCCGCTGGATCGGGCGGCACTATTACGTGCGGTAATACAAGAGAAACGCCGCGGCGCTGTCCCCTTTCGGGCGCGCCGCGGCGTGGTTTTTTGTCTGTTTACTTGTGCGGAATATAGCCCTGGGCGCACAGCAGCTCGGCGGTGAGCACCGCGCCGCCCGCCGCGCCCCGGATGGTGTTGTGGGACAGGCTGGCGAACTTGTAGTCGAAGATGCAGTCCTCACGAAGCCTTCCGATGGACACGCCCATGCCCCGCTCGATGTCGCGGTCCAGCCTCGTCTGGGGGCGATTGTCCTCCTCGAAGTAGTTGAGGAACTGCTTCGGGGCGCTGGGCAGGTTCAGCTCCTGGGGCTGGCCCTTGTATTCCCTCCAGCGGGCGATGATCTCATCCCTGGGGGGCTTTTTGTCGAAGGACACCGACACGGCGGCCATGTGTCCGTCGGACGCGGCCACGCGATAGCACTGGGCGCTGATCACCGGCGCGTCCGCGCACACGATCTGTCCGTTTTCGATGTGGCCCCAGATCTTCAGGGGCTCCTTCTCGCTCTTCTCCTCCTCGCCGCTGATGAAGGGAATCACGTTGTCGATCATCTCCGGCCAGCGCTTGAAGGTCTTGCCCGCGCCGGAAATGGCCTGATAGGTGCACACGCTGATCTGCTTGAGGCCGAAGTCCCTCAGGGGGCTCAGGGCGGGCACATAGCCCTGAATGGAGCAGTTGGGCTTGGCGGCCACAAAGCCCACCTTCGTGCCCAGGCGGCGGCGCTGGGCCTCGATGACGGCGGTGTGGTCCGCGTTGACCTCCGGCACCATCACCGGCACGTCCGGCGTCCAGCGGTGGGCGGAGTTGTTGGAGACGACGGGCGTCTCGGTGCACGCGACCGCGTCCTCCAGGGCGCGGATCTGATCCTTCGGCATGTCAACGGCGCAGAACACGAAGTCCACGTCCTTCGTCACGGCGGCCACGTCCGCCGCGTCGATCACGTTCAGGTCAGCGGCGTAGGCGGGAATGTCCCAGTCGAAGGCCCAGCGGCCATCCACCGCCTCGCGATAGCTTCGGCCCGCCGACCGGGCGCTGGCAGCCAGGGTCGTGACTTCAAACCAGGGATGATTTTCGAGCAGCGTCAGAAAGCGCTGGCCCACCATGCCAGTGGCGCCGATGATGCCCACGCGGTATTTTTGCATATTTTCGCCTCCAAACCTTCATTTCATTCGGGGAAAACCCGTCTATTCTATGCGGAATATTACTGAATATGATAGCATCGTCTCTTATTCCTGTCAAGTTTATTCCCCATTAAGAAAGATTATGAAGTGAAGGATCAGGTGTCCCACTTGGCGAAGTACAGCGTGGACGTGTCCTCGTCGTACATCGCCAGGATGACATTGAAGGACCCGCGGCTCAACACCGCCGCGTCGCTGAAGCGCGCCTCCCCCTCGGCCTGCCTGTCCATGAAGAAATACCAGCCGTTTTGCACCGGCGGAAACAGCGTGTCCCGCCCGGCCTTGGCCTCCTCGATGCTGTAGCCCAGCCTGTCCGCAAGGCCGGTTAGCGTCTTCGTCAGCGGCAGCGGCTTCCAGCGGCGGCTGTTTTCGATCATGTGAAGCAGATAATCATCCTCGAATTGCAGCGCGTAAAACGACTCGCCGTCGCCATGAAAGCCGTGCGAATCGTATTCCGCCAGCACTGTGGCGCCGCGGCAGTCCATCTCCAGCCATTCGGAGATATATCCTCGCGAGTCCCAGGGCTCCTTCTTCTCCCCGTTGCCCGCCGTCACTAACACCGCGCCCACCAACGCCGCCGCCAGGCACCAGCCGGCCATGGCCGACGCTCTTCGCCCGGTCGAACTACCGGAAAGCCGTTGCCGGGTCGGCCCGTTCATGAAGACCAGCCCCGCCGTCATGCCGGTGGCGGCCAGCGCCAGCAGCCGCGCCGACCAATAGAAGACCCGCTCCGCCCAGCCCGCCACGCCAACAGTTTCCCAAAACTCTCCTGGCGTGAGGAGGCGCAGCCACTCGCCCAGGGATCGCGCGTAGGGCAGCGACAGCCGGGCGTCCAGCCAGAACAAAAATTCCATCATAATGAGCAGGAGCAGCAGCCCCGGCCCCCATGCCGCCCGTTCGCCCCGCCAGACCGCGCGAACCAGCGCCACCAGCAGCGCCGCCAGCAATGTCACGTCCAGCAGGCATAAAAACCAAAATTTCGCGCTTCCTCCTCCCCCGACGCTGGAGCTGTCAAAGTCGACAAGGAGTATGATCGTCAGGATGATCCCGTGGGGGATGACATTGAGCAGGGCCAGCGCGATCGGCAGCCAATTTTGGGGCGCACTGACCACGCCCGAGGCGTTTTCAGCCTCCGGATAGTTGTTTTGCATGTTCAATTATCCTCCGAAATGTGGAAATGAAAGAACCTCAGCCGTCTCCCACTGCAGGGAAATGTCATCGGTTTATAAGTCTGGCGAAGAAAGGCAGTGCGTGCCCTTTCCCCCTACCCCTTCCCCGCTCTGGCGGGGACGGGGAAAGGTTTGTTGTGGGCTTCGCCCACACTGAGCAGGGCTTCGCCCTGCACCCCGCCGGATAAGATCCCGCGCCTCAATTGCGCATTGCGCATTGCGAATTGCCAATTACTCGTCGTCTTCAAACTCCAGAATGTCTCCCGGCTGGCATTTCAGCTCGTGGCACAGCGCCATCAGGGTGGAGAAGCGCACGGCCCGGGCCTTGCCCGTCTTGAGAATGGAGAGGTTCGCGGGGGTGATGCCGATGCGCTCGGCCAGCTCGTTGCTGGAGATCTTCCGCTTCGCCATCATCACGTCCAGGTTTACAATGATCCGCATAGGCCCATCCCCTTATACCGTCAGATCCAGCTCGGACTTCATGGCAATCGCCTGCTGGAACACGTTTTTCACAATGCGCACGATCAGCGCCATGAAGCCCGCGGCTGCCGCCAGCACGAACAGCGGCACGTATTCAAAGCCGCAGGCGAAGCAGGACGCCGCCACGCCCACGCAGCACCAGCTCACCGCCCGCATCAGGCGCACGTTGTCCTCCACGAACACCTTCTCCTGCATCAGGTTGCCCAGCAGCCGCCACAGCTTCCACAGCGCCGGCCAGGCGAACACGCTGCACAGCGCCACCAGAATCACCCATGTCCCGTGGTCCAGCGTGACCAGCATCAGAAACATCTGCGTGCGCCGCTCCACCATCGGAAGCATGAACACCGCCGACACGTCCAGCGCCAGCAGCAGCACGGCGAACACCACCACGCACACCCGGGACAGCATAATGCTCTTGTCCTTCGTCCAGTTCACAGCCATCACTCCTTTCAGTTCATCCCCATCATAACACAGGCCGGCATGTCTGTCAATCAATATTTATTGATTTTCAATATTTTTTATTCGATTTTCCCAGTTGCCCGCAATCTGTCATCATGTTATAATGAAAAAGTCTCAGAAAGAGGGAGGAATGCTTCATTAACGCGCTGCCCCATGATGTGAGCGAACAGATAGACCGGGTCAAAGGCGCCCTCGTGGCGGGCGTGCCCGCCCTGCGGGGCATCTACGTCCACGGCTCCATCTGCCTGAACGACTTCGTGCCCGGCCGGTCGGACGTGGACGTGCTGGCGCTCTCGGACGCGCCCATGGCCCGGGCCGAACGGATTGCCCTGGCCGACGCGCTGCTGGCGCTGCATGGCCGGCCCTGCCCCATCGAGCTGTCGGTGGCGCGGGTGGAGGACGCGCGAAGCCTGCCTGTGCTGTGCCAGTTTCACTTCAGCGACATGTGGGCTCCCCGCTACGCCGCCCATGACGAGACGAATCCCCTGCTGGAGGGCGCGTTCCCGGACGACGACATGGCCTGCCACATCCGGCTCACCCGGCAGAGCGGCGTCGCCCTGTTCGGCCCGCCGCCGGAGGCCCTGCTGCCCGTCATCGACGACGACGCCTTCTGGCACGCCCTCACCTACGACCTGGAGGACCTGGCCCCGCTGAGCAACCCCGTCTACGATGCCCTCACCCTGGCCCGGATCGTCTCCTTCGCCCATACCCGCCGCATCCTCACCAAACGCCAGGCCGCCGACTGGGCCGAATCGGCATTCCCCGCCTTCGCCCCGATCCTCGATGAAGCCGTGGCCGCCTATGAATCCGGCCGCGCCCCCGCCTGGAGCGCGGATGCCATCACGACGTATCGGGATTTCATGATGGAAGCAATTCGTCGAGGGATTCAGGGCAAAAAATAACGCCCCGACCATTGTCGGGACGGTTCAGGCGTTAACAATATAAGGCCCACGGGGCTTTTCGCCCTGAGATTGAATATAGTATAAAGCCAAAACGGCGAAATGTCAAGCATTTTGGCGAAAAAGAGCGTTTGGACAATCTTCGCCTATTTCCGCCTCGCTGCCCCATTCCCACCGCGTTTGCGCTCATCGCGTCAGAAATGATATACTGACAAAGAATTTAATTCGCAATGCGCAATTCGCAATTAGAGGCTTCGCCCGGCTGGCGCGCAGCGCCGGATGAGGTCTCGCGGCCGCAGCCGCGCCTGAGAGCAAACTGGAATTCCCCATTCCCAATTCCCCATTGAAAAAGGCCGGAGGTTTTTTATGAGCCAGATCACACTTCAGCAGGTGTGCAAGACGTTCGTTTTGCGCAAACGGCAGAAAGGATTGCTCGGCGCCATGCGCGGAGCCTTCACGCGGGAAAAGGAGCTGGTGCGCGCCGTGCGCGAGCTGTCCTTCTCGGTGAACGAGGGAGAACTGGTGGGCTACATCGGCCCCAACGGGGCGGGCAAGTCCACCACCATCAAGATGATGAGCGGCATCCTGGTGCCGGATTCAGGGGAGATCAACATCATGGGCCGGGTGCCCTGGAAGGAGCGGACCGCCCACGTGTCGCAAATCGGCGTGGTGTTCGGCCAGCGCAGCCAGCTCTGGTGGGACACGCCGGTGAACGATTCCTTCGAGCTGCTGCGGGACATCTATCGGGTGCCCCAGGCGACCTATCAGCGCCGGCTGGACGACCTCGTTGCCCTCCTGGACGCCGGAAGCCTGCTTTCCACCCCCGTGCGCCAGCTGAGCCTGGGCCAGCGGATGAAGTGCGAGCTCATCGGGGCGCTCCTGCACGCGCCGCGCATCCTCTTTCTGGACGAACCCACCATCGGGCTGGACGCGGTGACCAAGCTGGCCCTGCGCGCCTTCCTGGCCGACCTGAACCGCCGGGAGGGCGTGACCATGCTGCTCACCACCCACGACATGGACGACATCGAAGCGCTGTGCTCCCGGGTGATGGTCATCGGCCGGGGCTCGCTGCTGTTCGACGGCACCATGGAGGGCCTGCGGGCCCGCTAC